>NZ_NEUE01000070.1 GCF_002910905.1 Streptomyces sp. SM11
GCCGGCCGCTGCGGGGGCGAACGCGCGGGGCAGCGTCCCGGCGAGCACCCGGTGCTGCGCGAGGTCGGCCGGGGCCCGGTCGGCGGGACCGGGGCGGCCGGTCACCAGCTGGTAGAGCACCTGGGCGGCACTCCACACCGCGTCCCGGGAGTCGACGAGGCCCTCGCCCCGGTGCTGTTCGGGCGGGGCGAACGGGGCCCGGCCCCACGGCGTCCGGGGACGTCCCGCGCGGGCGACGCCCTCAAGACCCCAGAGCTGCACCGACGTACCGTCCCAGAGCACGGTCGCGGGGGAGATCCCGCGCGGCACGAGACCCTGGCCGTCCAGCAGGCACAGGGCCAGCGTCAGGTCCCGGGCGAACACCCGCTGGTCGGTCGCGGAGATCACATGGGTGCGCCCGGCGGCGGTGCCGCGCGGGGCGGCGTACAGCAGGAACGGCTCGGCGGTGTCCAGTTCGTAGCCGATGACGGTGGGGAACAGGTACGCGTACGGGGTGTTCTCCAGGGTCCGGTCGAGGTGGAGCGCGGTACCCGCCTCGGTGTCGAGCAGGGCGCGGGCCGCCGGGTTGGCGGCGTCGGCCGCCGACAGGAACACCTGGACGCACTGCTGGCCCCGGTCGTCGAGCAGCCCGTTGCGGATGCGCTGGGGCAGTGCCGGGTCCCGGCGCGAGGGCGGGCCGAAGCGGGCCGGGGTGGTGCGCCGCCGCCCGGCGGGGTCGGTGAACACGAGGTGGGGGCGCGGGGCCCCCGGTGACTCGGACCGGCCCGGCGCCGTGGTGCTCACCACCGGTCGTCCTCCCCGGACTCGGCGTGGACTGAGGAGGGTTCGGTGCGGTCCGGGCCGTCGTCGGACCGGTAGTCCTGGTCGGTCCGGTAGCCGTCGTCCGAGCGGTGGTCGTCGCCGCGCCGGTAGTCGCTGTCGGTCCGGGGGCTGCCGCCGGTCCGGGGGCTGCCTCCGGTGCTCTGCCGGGGCAGGACCGTGTCGACCACGCCCATCCGCAGCGGCGTGAGCCGGATCAGCCCCGCGTACCGCCCGGAGGAGGTCCACAGCGCCTCCTCGCCCGGCGGCGAACCACTCCTGCGCCAGGCGGCCTCGACCTCGCCCTGGAGGGTTCCCGGGGCGAACCGGATCCACAGGGCGGCCTCCGGGTCGCGGCTCAGGAGGGCCCCCTGTTCCGGCGAGGACAACTGGACGACGGCCCCCCGGTCCGCCTCCCGCCCCACCAGCTCGGCGACCCGCAGCGAATCGGTGCCCAGCAGTCCGGCGGCCGTGGCGCGGGCCCGGTGGTCGGCCGGGTACGGCGGCGGGGCCAGCACCCCGTAGCGCCACAGGTGGTGGCGGGCGGCCGACAGCAGTTCGCGGACCCGCTCCTCGGTCCGCGAGACGGCGAGCGCCCCGGCCTGGCCGCGTTCGACGGCGCCCCAGTAGGGGGCCATGGCGGCCATCGCGGTGTTGCGGAGGTCCCCGGCGAGGGTGGCGACCAGCTCCGGGCCGCCCTCGCCGATCTCCCGGTCGAGCCAGCGCGGTGCGAGGTCGCCCCCGCGGTCCTCCCACGGGGCGGCGTCGGGGCCGACGGGGTACGCGGCCGGGGAAGGCGTGCCGTACGGGCCGGGGCCCTCGCCGTACAGGTCGCCGTCGTGGCCGGCGTCGAGGGCGTCGTACCGGTGGCCGTCCCGGTGGCTGTCCCGGTCGTCGTCCCGTACCGGGCTGTTGTCCCAGGCGTAGGCGGCGGCCCAGTCGCCGTCGTCCGCGCCTCCGTCGGCGGCGCCGGACTCCAGGGTCTCCAGCGCGGAGGGCGCGGAGAGCCAGTCGTCGTCCCCGTACGGACCGGAACCGCC
>NZ_NEUE01000071.1 GCF_002910905.1 Streptomyces sp. SM11
GCCCAGCCCGGACAGGCCGCTCAGCCGGTCGCGGGCGACGCCACCGGCTGGTCGATGGACGAGCGCCTCTACAACCAGATCTGGGGCATGTTCGAGGATCTGGCCCGCGCAGTCGCCGCCTACCGCAGCGCCGTGGACTTCGCCGAGTCCCGGATGGACCAGGAGCTCGACCGGGCTCTGTCCGACCCGCGCAACCGGATCGGCGGCGCGGGCGACCGCGCCCGCGAGGGGGCCCGCGCCAAGCGCGACGAGCTGACCTCCCGGGCACGGGAGGTCCTCGACCGCGATCTGGCCCAGCTGGCCGCCGAGGCGGCCGTCGTCGAGCCCGCGCTCCCGGCCGCGTACGCGGGCTGGGGCAACCCCGTCTGGCACGCCCACCGCGTCCCCATGGAGATACCGATGGCCCTGCGCATCGGCGACCTGCATCTTCCCGAGCGCACCGACCTGCGTATCCCGCTGCTCGTCCGGCTGCCGCTGGAGCGCGGGATCTGGGTGGACAGCGGCCGGGCGGCGTCGGAGGCGGCCGCGCTGATGGACACGGACCGGCTGCGCCGGCTGGCCATGGAGACGGCGGTCGCCCACGCGGCGCGGCTGCTCGCGGTGTATCCGCCCGGTGAGTTCTCGGTGCACGTCATCGACCCGGCGGGCGCCGCGGCCGGTCCGCTCGCGCCGCTGGTCGCCGCGGGCGTCCTCGCCGGACCGCCCGCGGCGGGACCCGGGGGAGTGGCCTCGGTGCTCGCCCATCTCACCCGGCGGGTGGATCTGGTGCAGATGGCCGTGCGGGCCGGGGCGGCCGACTCGCTGCCGCCCGACCTGGACACCGGCGAGCAGCTCCTGGTGGTCAACGACTTCCCGCACGGCTTCGACGACCGGGCCGTCACCCAGCTCCGCTATCTCGCCGACGAGGGCCCCGTGGTCGGGGTGCACCTTCTGATGGTCGCGGACCGGGAGGACGCCAGTGCGTACGGGCCGGTGCTCGACCCGCTGTGGCGCTCGCTGCTGCGGATCACCCCGGTCGCCGACAGCCACCTCGCCGACCCCTGGGTCGGGCACGCCTGGACGTACGAGCCGCTGGCGATCCCGCCGGGCAGCCGCGTCCTGGAGCAGGTGCTCGCGGCGGTGGCCGCCGCCCGCCGAGCCGCCGGCCGTTGATGGGATGGTGCCATCCTGAGCTGCGGTTTTGACGACTTCTTTACCCTTCTCTTTACCTTTTCTTGGTAATGCCTGTACTGTTCGGGGTACGGAGGGGAGTACTCCTTACGCGACGTCCCGACAATACGGACCTTCATCGGTCCCGGGGCGCCGGTCCAGGCGCGCGCACCGTGTGCAGGGATGGAAGAGACCTCCGGCAGCGACGACGCTGATCAGTAGCCGTAGCAACTGCCGGAGGCGCAGTGGACGTTTCATGGACCCTTTGGGCCCTGACCATCTTTGGTCTGTCGGCCTTGATCGCCGTCGACTTCTTCATCGGGCGCAAGCCCCATGACGTGTCGACCAAGGAAGCCGGAATCTGGACGATCGTCTGGATCGCGCTGGCCATCCTCTTCGGAGCCGGTCTCGCGGTCTTCGGTGAGACCCAGGCCTCCGGCGAGTTCTTCGCGGGATTCATCACCGAGAAGTCGCTGAGCGTCGACAATCTCTTCGTCTTCGTCCTGATCATGGCGAAGTTCTCGGTGCCCTCACACCTTCAGCAGCGTGTGCTGCTCATCGGTGTGCTGATCGCCCTGGTGCTCCGGGCGATCTTCATCGCCGCCGGCGCAGCCGTGATCGCGAACTTCTCGTGGGTGTTCTACATCTTCGGCGCGTTCCTGATCTACACCGCCTGGAAGCTCATCCAGGAAGCACGGTCCGACGAGGAGGACGAGGAGTTCGAGGAGAATCGTCTCCTCAAGAAGATCGAGCACCGCTTCGGTGTCGCCGACCAGTACCACGGCACGAAGCTCTTCATCCAGAAGAACGGCAAGCGCATCCTGACCCCGCTGATGGTGGTCATGCTCGCCATCGGTATGACGGACGTGCTGTTCGCCCTGGACTCCATCCCGGCGATCTTCGGCCTGACGCAGGACCCGTACATCGTCTTCACGGCCAACGCGTTCGCGCTGATGGGGCTGCGTCAGCTGTACTTCCTCATCGGCGGTCTGCTGAAGAAGCTGGTCCACCTCAGCTACGGCCTGTCGGTGATTCTCGGCTTCATCGGCGTCAAGCTGGTGCTGCACGCCCTGCACGAGTCCGGGGTGCACGTGCCCGCGATCTCCATTCCGTTCTCGCTCTCCGTCATCTGCGGCGTCCTGGTGATCACCACGATCACCAGTCTGGTCGCCAACAAGAAGCAGGCGGCTGCCGAGGCGGAGGAGGCCGCGAAGGCCGAGACCGCCGGCCCGGCCGGCGAGGAGAGCAAGAGCGTCAACAGCTGACCCGGGGCCGCCCTGAGCGGCACAGGGACAGACCGGCAGCGGCCGGGGCGGTAACGGCGTAGGCCGTCCGTCCCGGCCGCTTTCGTGTGCGTACGGGTACGGGTGGTGTGCGCCGGCTACCAGCCGCGGGCGCGCCACTCGGGCAGCTGGGGCCGCTCGTCGCCCAGCGTCGTGTCGTGCCCGTGGCCCGGGTAGACCCACGTCTCGTCGGGCAGCCGGTCGAACAGCTTCGTCTCGACGTCGCGCAGGAGGCTCGCGAACGCCTCCGGATCCTGGTTCGTGTTCCCGACCCCGCCGGGGAAGAGGCAGTCCCCGGTGAACAGGTGCGGGGCGCCGTGCGAGTCGTCGTAGACCAGGGCGATGGAGCCCGGGGTGTGACCGGCCAGATGGCGGGCGGTCAGCTCGACCCGGCCGACGGTGACGGTTTCGCCGTCCTCGACCAGGACGTCGGTCGGGACCGGGATGCCCTCGGCGTCGTAGCGGCCCGCGTACGTCCGGGCGCCGGTCGCCCCGACCACCTCGGCCAGTGCCTGCCAGTGGTCCCCGTGCCGGTGAGTGGTGACGACGGACGCGATGCCGTCGTCACCGATCAGCGCGAGCAGGGTCTCCGGCTCGGCGGCCGCGTCGATCAGCAGCTGCTCGCCGGTCGCCCGGCAGCGCAGCAGATAGGCGTTGTTGTTCATCGCGCCGACGGCCACCTTGGAGATCATCAGATCCGCCAGTTCGTGCACGCTCGCCGGTCCGCCGACCTTCACCGCTCCGCTGTACGTCATACGGCTCAGCCTATAGCGGGGGCAGCACGGGCAGGGAGCCACCGGCCGCGGTCAGGGCCGAGCCGTCGCGACGGCCGCAGAGCCAGCCCAGCAGCTCGACGGCGGGCCCCTGCACCGTCACCAGGGCACTCGGCGGGCCGCCGCCCGTGCTCCAGGTGCGGCCGTCCCGGTCGGTCAGTGCGGTCGCGGGCACGTCCTGGTTGCCCGAGAAGCGATCCGTCAGGAACGCGATCTCCCGTGGGACGAACTCCGCGGGCAGGTCCTCCAGCTCGTAGCCGATGTCCAGGTCGACGTGGTGCAGCTCCAGCTCGACCCAGCGCCGGAAGGGGACCCGGGCGGCGGAGTCCGTCACGCCGTTGCGCAGGGTGACCGTTCGGGGCCAGTCGGCCGGTTCGGCGGCGACCGCCAGGAAGCCGTCCGCGCTCTCCCGCAGGTCGGTCAGCTGCTCGGCCGCCGGGCGGGGGGCGCCGTCGGCGATGTCGGCGTCCCGGGTTTCGCTGCTCGCGTACATCGGGAGGCCCCGGAGAACATTTCCGAGCGCGTCGGCGTTACGTGACAGGTGGGCCAGCACATGGCCCCGACTCCATCCGGGCAACCGTGACGCCCCGGCGACCGAGGCGTTGTCCAGTTTGCCGACTGCGTCGAGCAGCCGTTCGGTCGCCCCGCGTACAGCTCCCAGGTCGTGCGCATGATCAATCATGCGACCGAGCCTAGCTCTGCCACCCGTTCGGGTGAAGGAGTCGAAGGTCGGCCGTAAATCGAATGTGCGTGCTATACGCTCGGGATCGAAAGCTTCCTACACTGCTGTGGCGCCCCCCATACCCTGGGAGAGGGGCTCAGTTCCCCCGCTTCTCTCTAGAAAGGTGCGGACCGGCGTGGCCGACCGTCTCATCGTCCGTGGCGCGCGCGAGCACAACCTGAAGAACGTCTCGCTCGACCTGCCCCGCGACTCCCTCATCGTCTTCACCGGGCTCTCCGGGTCGGGCAAGTCGTCCCTCGCGTTCGACACGATCTTCGCCGAGGGGCAGCGCCGCTACGTGGAGTCGCTCTCCTCGTACGCCCGGCAGTTCCTCGGCCAGATGGACAAGCCGGACGTCGACTTCATCGAAGGCCTCTCCCCGGCGGTCTCCATCGACCAGAAGTCGACCTCGCGCAACCCGCGCTCGACGGTCGGCACCATCACCGAGGTCTACGACTACCTCCGGCTGCTCTTCGCCCGGATCGGCAAGCCGCACTGCCCCGAGTGCCGCCGCCCCATCTCCCGCCAGTCGCCGCAGGCCATCGTCGACAAGGTCCTCGGCCTGCCCGAGGGAAGCCGCTTCCAGGTCCTCTCGCCGCTGGTGCGTGAGCGCAAGGGTGAGTTCGTCGACCTCTTCGCCGACCTCCAGACCAAGGGCTACAGCCGGGCCAGGGTCGACGGCGCCACCATCCAGCTCGCCGAGCCGCCCACGCTCAAGAAGCAGGAGAAGCACACCATCGAGGTGGTCGTCGACCGCCTCACCGTCAAGGACAGTGCCAAGCGCCGGCTGACCGACTCGGTCGAGACCGCGCTCGGCCTCTCCGGCGGCATGGTCGTGCTCGACTTCGTCGACCTCCCCGAGGACGATCCCGAGCGCGAGCGGATGTTCTCCGAGCACCTCTACTGCCCGTACGACGACCTCTCCTTCGAGGAGCTGGAGCCGCGCTCCTTCTCCTTCAACTCGCCCTTCGGCGCCTGCCCCGACTGCACCGGCATCGGCACGCGCATGGAGGTCGACCCGGAGCTGATCGTCCCGGACGAGGAGAAGTCCCTCGACGAGGGCGCGATCCACCCCTGGTCCCACGGTCACACCAAGGAGTACTTCGGCCGCCTGATCGGCGCGCTCTCCGAAGCCCTCGGCTTCCGTACGGACATCCCCTGGGCCGGGCTGCCGCAGCGGGCGAAGAAGGCCCTGCTCTTCGGTCACAAGATCCAGACCGAGGTCCGCTACCGCAACCGCTACGGCCGCGAGCGCGCCTACACCACCCCCGCCTTCGAGGGCGCGGTGCAGTTCGTCAAGCGGCGGCACACCGAGGCCGAGAGCGACTCCAGCCGGGAGCGGTTCGAGGGCTACATGCGCGAGGTGCCCTGCCCGACCTGTGAAGGCACCCGGCTGAAGCCGATCGTGCTCGCGGTGACGGTGATGGAGAAGTCCATCGCCGAGGTCGCCGCGATGTCGATCAGCGAGTGCGCCGAGTTCCTCGGCCGCCTCAAGCTGAACGCCCGCGACAAGAAGATCGCCGAGCGGGTGCTCAAGGAGGTCAACGAGCGGCTGAAGTTCCTCGTCGACGTCGGCCTCGACTACCTCTCGCTGAACCGCGCGGCCGGCACCCTGTCCGGCGGCGAGGCCCAGCGCATCCGGCTGGCCACCCAGATCGGTTCCGGCTTGGTCGGCGTGTTGTACGTCTTGGACGAGCCCTCCATCGGCCTGCACCAGCGCGACAACCACCGCCTGATCGAGACCCTGGTCCGGCTCCGCGACATGGGCAACACGCTCATCGTCGTCGAGCACGACGAGGACACCATCAAGGTCGCCGACTGGGTCGTCGACATCGGCCCCGGCGCCGGCGAGCACGGCGGCAAGGTCGTCCACTCCGGCTCGCTCAAGGAGCTGCTGGCCAACAAGGAGTCGATCACCGGTCAGTACCTGTCCGGCAAGCGGTCCATCCCGACGCCGGACATCCGCCGCCCGGTCGACCCGGCCCGGAGCCTCACTGTGCACGGCGCCCGGGAGAACAACCTCCAGGACATCGACGTCTCCTTCCCGCTCGGCGTCCTCACCGCCGTCACGGGCGTCTCGGGGTCCGGGAAGTCGACGCTGGTCAACGACATCCTCTACACCCACCTGGCCCGCGAGCTGAACGGCGCCAAGTCGGTCCCCGGCCGGCACACCCGGGTCGACGGCGACGACCTCGTCGACAAGGTCGTGCACGTCGACCAGTCGCCGATCGGCCGGACCCCCCGGTCCAACCCGGCGACGTACACCGGAGTCTTCGACCACGTCCGCAGGCTGTTCGCCGAGACGATGGAGGCGAAGGTGCGCGGCTATCTGCCGGGCCGCTTCTCCTTCAACGTCAAGGGCGGCCGCTGCGAGAACTGCTCCGGCGACGGCACCATCAAGATCGAGATGAACTTCCTGCCCGACGTGTACGTTCCGTGCGAGGTCTGCCACGGAGCGCGCTACAACCGGGAGACCCTGGAGGTCCACTACAAGGGCAAGTCCATCGCCGAGGTGCTGGACATGCCGATCGAGGAGGGCCTGGAGTTCTTCGAGGCCGTCCCGACGATCGCCCGCCACCTCCGTACGCTCAACGAGGTCGGCCTCGGATATGTGCGGCTGGGCCAGTCCGCGCCGACCCTCTCCGGCGGCGAGGCGCAGCGCGTCAAGCTGGCGAGCGAGCTGCAGAAGCGCTCCACCGGCCGCACGGTCTACGTCCTGGACGAGCCGACCACCGGTCTGCACTTCGAGGACATCAGCAAGCTGATCACCGTGCTCTCCGGCCTGGTGGACAAGGGCAACACGGTGATCGTCATCGAGCACAACCTCGACGTCATCAAGACCGCCGACTGGGTCGTCGACATGGGCCCCGAGGGCGGCAACGGCGGTGGCCTGGTCGTCGCCGAGGGAACGCCGGAACAGGTCGCCTCGGTGCCCGCCAGCCACACCGGGAAGTTCCTCCAGTCCATCCTGGACGCGGACCGGATCAGCGAGGCCGCGGTACCCTCCGGGCGGGGGACGGCCCGCAAACCGGCCGCTCGCAGGGCCGCCCCGGCCAAGAAGGCGGCCGCCCCGGCGAAGAAGGCCACAACGGCCAAGGCGAACGCCACGGGTGCCAAGGCCGGTGCCACCAAGGCGGCCGCCACCAGGACCGCCGCCGCGAAGAAGGCCACCCGCGCCCGCAAGGCCTGAGCGAGGGGCCCTCGGGCCCGTCGTCGAACCGCCTCACCGCCGATGGCGGCCCCCACGGCACGAAGGGGGCCGCCATCAGCGGTCGAAGGGGGCGTTCCGGCCCGGTCGCAGGGCTTCCGATCCCCGCCGGTATCGTCGGTTCTGTCACCGGCACGCAGGGCCGCCGTCGTCGCACCGCCCTGTCCGGCGACCCGATTCACCGTGAGATCCCCGTGATCCACCCCGAACAACGACCCGTGGAGCCCGCATGCCCGGTCTGCCCGCCGCCCGCCGTACCGTGCTGAAAGGTGCCGCGCTCGCCGGTGCCGCCGGGCTGGGAGCGGCCGCCTGCTCCACCGAATCCAAGCTCGGCCACGCCGAGAACCCCACCCCCACCGCGCCCGTCGACCTCGGCGCCGCGTCCGAGGTGCCGGTCGGCGGAGCCAAGCTCTACCGCGAGCAGCGCCTGGTCGTCGTCTGCCCGGCGAAGGGCGAGTACAAGGCGTTCAGCGCCCAGTGCACCCACGGCGGCTGCGTCCTGGACAAGGTCGAGGGCACCGAGGGCCACTGCCCCTGCCACGGCAGCCGCTTCGACATGACCACCGGCCGGCCGGTGAAGGGCCCGGCCACCGTGCCGCTGCCCGCCGTCCCGGTCACCGCCGAGGGCGGAAAGCTCGTCGCGGGCCCCGACGCCTGAGGGAACCGGGGCCCCGACGCCCGAGGGAACCGCTGAACCCGACGCCGGCGGCCCAAGGCCTCCGGCGCCCGACGTGGCGCAGGCGGTTCGAGGCCCCGAAGGGCGTACGGCCGCCCCTCACTCCCAGTCCCAGTCGATCCCGATCAGGCCCGGCCGTACGCCCTCCTCCACCAGGTGCACGGTCCGGTGCTGGCCGGTCAGCGTGAGGTCCCCGCGCGCCCCGCGCGCCGCCCCCGCCGACACCTGGGCGAACCGGCCGCACCGCACCGGGAGCGCCGCCTCGTCGAAGCCGACCTGGAGCACGTACTGGCCGCCCCCGAAGGTGAAGCCCCGTACATACTCGCCGCTCGCCCCGCCCGTACCGTCCTCGAAGCCGTAGCCGAAGAGGTACGTCTCGCCGGAGCGCAGCCGGGTGTCGAAGAGCAGCTCCGCCACCAGCACCCCCGCGTCCAGGTCCCAGCGGACCCGGCCCGTCCGGCAGTTCTCCAGGGCCCGTACCGCGATCCGCGACGGGTCGCAGCCGGCGTCGCCCCGGTGCACCGCGAGATAGCGGTCGACGCCGTCGTGGTGCGCGCGCACCACGTGCCGGGAGGTGCGGCCCGCCAGCTCGCGTCGCGCCCCGATCCGGACCCGCTCCTGGTGCCCCACGGTGTGCAGCCCGCCGTCCACGGGCGACTCCATCACCGCGAGGAGCCGCTCGACCGAGCCCGACGCCTCCATCAGCGAGCGGTACGAGCGTGCCGCCGGACGGTCCCCCTCCGCCGGGGCGTCGCCGTCGCGCAGCAGCCGCAGCAGTGAGCCGTCCGGCAGGGCGAGCACCTCCTCCAGCGCCCGCACGGCCCGCAGTGACTCGCGCCGCCGGGGGCGGCGCACCCCCTGCTGCCAATAGCTGAGGCTGGTCACCCCGAGCTTGACGCCCCGGTGCGCCAGATGGTGCTGCACCCGCTGGAGTGGCAGCCCGCGCACCGACAGGGCGGTGCGCAACGCCAGATGGAACGGTCCGGTCCGCAGGACCTGCGCCAGTTCGGTCTCGGTCTGCCGCATGGCGGGCCTCCGGTGAACGTTCACGTGGGGAGTGGCGACACCGCCCCCCGGGGGATGCGGGGGAGCAGGTGACCGGGTCGGGGCCGTTCACTCGGGCGCCGTGCCGTTCACACCGTGATGTCACCTCGCATTGAAGCGTGTTGACCTGTTCCGGACAACGCCGGATGCTCGTCGTCAGCGTCCGGACGCGCTCCTCCGATCCCCGTCCCCCCCCGCCCCCCGCCCTGGGAGGAACGCCATGCGCAACCGAAGAGTCAGGTCCGGAAGGTCCTCGTTCACCGCCCTCCTGGCCGCCGTCCTGCTCGCCGTCCCCGCGGGCACCGCCACCGCCGCCCAGTCCCCGGACGGAGCCGGCAGCTCCGTCGCCGCCGCCCAGCGGCTCGACATCACCATGCAGGCACAACAGCAGAGCAACTGGTGCTGGGCCGCCGGCGGCAACACCATCGCCGCCTGGTTCGGCCGCGACTACTCCCAGAACCAGTTCTGCAACGCCGCCTTCAACCGCAGCCAGAACTACCAGTGCCCCAACTGGCAGGCCACGCTCGGCAACGTCCAGACCGGCCTGTCCTGGGCCGGGGTCAGGCCCGGCAGCTACGTCACCGGCTGGCTGCGCTACTCGACCGTGCAGGCCGAGATATCCGCCCGGCGCCCCATCGAGACCCGGATCCAGTGGTCGTCCGGCGGCGGCCACATGCATGTCATCTACGGCTACGACGACGCCAACAGCTGGGTCTACTGGGGTGATCCATGGCCCTCCAGCGACCGCTACAACTGGGCCTCGCACGCCTGGTACGTCAACAACAACCAGTTCTCCTGGACCCACTCGCTCTACCGGATCGGGGCGTGAGGACATGAACTCCACCACCCGGCGCATCGCCGTCGCCACCGCCCTCACCGCCACCGCCCTGTTCACCGCCGCCGCTCCAGCCCTCGCCGACGACGGCCGGGCGGCCCCGCCGAAGCTGACCGCCGCCACCCTCGAAGCGGCCCACGAGGCCGCCACCGAGCCCGGGACCCTGGCCACCCTGTCCCGGTTCTTCGCCCGGGAGGGGGCGGTGAGCAGGGCGGCGAGCGCTCCCAGGATCGAAGGGAAGGCGGTTCCCGTCCGCACGCTCTCCGCCGCCTTCGTCGCCGGGCAGCGGGGGGCGGCTCCGAGCACCGTGGACTACCTGGCCAGCACCGCCGTCTCCTCCGACGGCCAGAAGGCCTCCCTGTGGACCGTCCCGGGGGCGGACAAGGGTGCTGAGTGGCAGGTGGTGAACATCGCCACCGGCGACGACGAGGCCCGCTACACCGCGCAGGGGGCCCGCGCGCTCCCCGGCGGCACCGTGTTCCGCGAACCGCAGATCGACGCCTGGTACGTCCACGACGGCTCCCGGGTGCTCCCGCTGGACGAGGACGCGAGGGCCGCCGTGGGAGCGAAGGGCACCGCGCTCAGCGCTTACCGGACCCGGGTCCAGGAGGCGTACGGCGACAAGCTGCCCGGCTCCGGCTACGCCCGCTCCGGCAAGGCGGGCGGCTACGGCCCCGATGCCGCCCCCGGCAGCGGGGGAGCCC
>NZ_NEUE01000072.1 GCF_002910905.1 Streptomyces sp. SM11
CCGCCGCGACCGAGGGCCACGGCTGCGACCTCGTCCTCCTGCACGGCTACCCGTACCACCGGCAGACCGCCGCGCTGGCGGGCCGGTACCCGCACGTCTACGCCGACCTGGGGACCGTGCCGGCGCGGACCGGGGCGCGGGCGGCGGGCGTCCTGGCGGAGGTCCTGGAGCTCGCGCCGTTCGGCAAGCTGCTGTTCTCCAGCGGGGCGCAGGGGCTGCCGGAGCTGCACCTGGTGGGCGCGCGGCAGTTCCGCGAGGCGCTCGGGCGGGTGCTGGGCGGCTGGGTAGCGGACGGCGCCTGGACCCGGCAGGACGCGGCCCGGGTCGCCGCGATGATCGGGTCGGGCAACGCGCGCCGGGTGTACGGGCTGGAGTGAGGGCCGGGTGCGTACGGGAGGGGCCGGAGGTACGGTGAGGGGCGGCGGGCCACCGGCCCGCCGCCCCTCACCTGATGTGCGTACGTACGTCAGACGGCCGTCGCCGGGGCCGTCTCCGGCTGCTCCGCGGACGGGCCGGGCAGCGGGGCGGGTACGTCGTCGCCGCGCTCGCGCATGCTCAGTACGAGCCGGATCACGGCGATCCACATGATGGCCGAGCCGAACATGTGGACGCCTACCAGGATCTCGGGGACGTCGCTGAAGTACTGGACGTATCCGATCGCGCCCTGGGCGAGCAGCACGATCAGCAGGTCGCGGGCGCGGGCCCGGGTGTCCGCGGGGGCGTTGACCACCCGCAGGGCCAGCCACATCGCGATGGCCAGGGCGCAGACCACCCAGGCGGCGATGGCGTGCACATGGGCGGCGGCCGACCAGTCCCACGGCATGCGCGGTACGTCGCTGCTGTCGCCGGCGTGCTTGCCGGAACCGGTCACCGAGGTGCCCAGCACGATCAGGACCACCGTGGTCGCCAGGATCGCCCGGGCGAGGCGCCGCACCGGAAGCGGGGTCCGCGGACGCGGCGGGCCGTCGCCCTCGCCGATCCGCACCCAGGTGATCACGGTGACCGCGAGGAGCGCGTTGGCGAGCAGGAAGTGCCCGGCCACCGTCCACGGGTTGAGGCCCGCCCAGACCGTGATCCCGCCGAGCACGGCGTTGCCCAGCACGATCCAGAACTGCGACCAGGCCAGCCGGGTCACCTTGCGGCGGCGCGGCTTGACCGAGCTGACGCCGATGATCGCCCAGCCGACCGCGGCCGACAGCACATAGGTCAGCATCCGGTTGCCGAACTCGATCGCGCCGTGCAGCCCCTGTTCGGGCGTCGCGAACAGGCTGTCGTCGGTGCACTTGGGCCAGGTGTCGCAGCCGAGGCCCGAACCGGTGAGCCGGACGGCCCCGCCCGTGACGATGATGAAGACGCTCATCACGACGGCGGAGAGCGCGGCGCGCTTCACCACCTGGGTGGACGGCGTCCAGCGCTTGGCGATGAGGGAGATGGGGGTTTCCACGCGGACCATCGTAGGACGGGGCTTGTGCATGTTTTCACGAGGGGGTGGGTTCGTGCGGGCTTGCCCGGAGTGGTCCCCCGGCCGGCCTACTCCCAGCGGAAGAACTTCGCCGCCGCGCCGAGCCCCAGCACCGCCCACACCGCCAAAATCCCGGCCTCGGCCCACGGCATCGACGCACCGTGCTGCAGGACGTCCCGCAGGCCCTCGGAGAGCGCCGATACGGGCAGCAGCCCCAGCACCGACTGCACCGCGTCCGGGAACTTGTCCAGCGGCACGATGACCCCGCCGCCGACCAGCAGCAGCAGGAAGACCAGATTGGCGGCGGCGAGCGTCGCCTCCGCCTTCAGCGTCCCCGCCATCAGGAGCCCGAGCCCGGAGAACGCGGCGGTGCCCAGGACGAGGAGCAGCAGCACAGCGAGCGGATTCCCCTGCGGTGACCAGCCCAGCGCGAAGGCGATCGCCGTCAGCAGCACGATCTGGAGCACCTCGGTGACCAGCACCGACAGTGTCTTCGCGGTCATCAGGGCCCAGCGGGGCAGCGGGGAGGCCCCGAGCCGCTTGAGGACCCCGTAACGGCGTTCGAAGCCGGTGGCGATGGCCTGGCCGGTGAAGGCCGTGGACATCACGGCGAGCGCCAGGATGCCCGGGGCCAGGAAGTCGACCGCCGCGCCCGAGCCGGTGTCGACGATGTCGACCGCGCTGAACAGCACCAGCAGCAGCGTCGGGATGATCACCGTCAGCAGCAGCTGCTCGCCGTTGCGCAGCAGCATCCGGGTCTCCAGCGCGGTCTGCGCGGCGATCATCCGGGGGAGCGGGGCGGCGCCGGGGCGCGGGGTGTACGTACCGGCGCTCATGCGTGCGGCTCCTTGCCGGTCAGTTGCTTGCCGGTCAGTTCGAGGAAGACGTCCTCCAGGGTGTGCCGCTCCACCGAGATCCCCTCGGGCATCACGCCGCGCTGGGCGCACCAGGAGGTCACCGTGGCCAGCAGCTGAGGGTCGATGGTCCCGGTGATCCGGTACGTCCCCGGCAGCGGCTCGGCGGCCTCGGAGCCGTCGGGCAGCGCCTTGACGAGGGAGCCGAGATCGAGCCCGGTACGTCCGGTGAAGCGCAGGGTGTTCTCCGCGCCGCCCCGGCAGAGCCGCTCCGGGCTGCCCCGGGCGATGACCCGGCCCGCGTCGATGATCGCGACGTCGTCGGCGAGCGTCTCGGCCTCGTCCATGAAGTGGGTGGTCAGCACCACGGAGACGCCGTCGGCGCGCAGTTCGCGCACCAGGTCCCAGGTGGAGCGGCGGGCCTGCGGGTCGAGCCCGGCGGTCGGTTCGTCCAGGAAGACCAGCTCGGGCCGGCCGATGACCGCCATGGCCAGGGAGAGGCGCTGCTGCTGGCCGCCGGAGAGCCGCCGATAGGTGGTGCGGCCGCAGTCGCCGAGGCCGAGACGTTCGGTCAGGGCGTCCACGTCGAGGGGGTGGGCGTGCAGTTTCGCCATGTGGCGGAGCATCTCGTCGGCGCGTGCGCCGGAGTAGACGCCGCCGGACTGGAGCATCACCCCGATCCGCGGGCGCAGCCGCTCCGCGTCGGCGACCGGGTCGAGGCCGAGGACCCGTACGGTGCCCGCGTCGGGGCGGCGGTAGCCCTCGCAGGTCTCGATGGTGGTGGTCTTCCCGGCGCCGTTCGGGCCGAGGACGGCGGTCACCGCGCCGGTCGCGACCATCAGATCGAGGCCGTTCACCGCGGTGTTCGTGCCGTACCGCTTCACCAGGCCCTTGACCTGTACGACGGGCTCGTTCTCCATGGCGCGTAAGTCTAGGCAGGGTCCCGGAGCAGACGTCCGCCGGGGCCAGATTAGGTAACCCTAAGTGACGAACCGCACCGTAGATCATTCCGGACCGTGGTTGTCAGGGGCGAATGAATTACGCAACAATGGTGTTGTGAAATACGACGGACGGGCTCCTCAGGAGGAACTCGCGACCGGTGAGCGCTCGACGCGCAACCGGGTCGCGCGCTCCATCCTGGACCACGGCCCTTCCACCGCGGCGGATCTCGCCAAGCGCGTCGGCCTCACCCAGGCCGCTGTCCGCCGCCACCTGGACGCCCTCGTCTCCGACGATGTCGTCGAAGCCCGTGAACAGCGGGTCTACGGGGCGCGGACCCGCGGCAGGCCCGCCAAGGTGTTCGCCCTGACGGACTGTGGCCGGGACGCCTTCGACCAGTCCTACGACAAGCTGGCCGCCGACGCCCTGCGCTTCATCGCCGAGTCCGGGGGCGACGAGGCGGTCCTCGCCTTCGCCCGCGCCCGGATGGCCGCGACGGGCGAGGCGTACCGCGCCGCGGTCGAGGCCGCGGAGCCCGAAGGGCGCACCGAAGCCCTGGCCAAGGCCCTGTCGGCCGACGGGTACGCTGCTATGGCGCGAAGCGCGCCGGGCCCGCAGCAGGGCGAGCAGCTGTGCCAGCACCACTGCCCGGTGGCGCATGTCGCCGAGCAGTTCCCACAGCTGTGCGAGGCGGAGACGGAATTCTTCTCCAGCCTCCTCGGGACCCATGTGCAGCGTCTGGCCACCCTCGCCCACGGCGACGGTGTGTGCACGACGTACGTGCCACGCAGTGGCCATGCTCCACCCCCACAGACCACCCATTCAGTATCTGCAAGCACGGCCGGGAGGAACCCCGCATGACGCTCCCCACGGAGACTGCCCACCCTGAGCTCGAGGGTCTGGGTACGTACGAATTCGGCTGGGCCGACTCCGACGCGGCAGGCGCGGCGGCGAAGCGCGGTCTGTCCGAGGCTGTCGTCCGCGACATCTCGGACAAGAAGAACGAACCCGAGTGGATGCTGAAGCTGCGGCTCAAGGGCCTCAAGCTCTTCGGTAAGAAGCCCATGCCGAACTGGGGCTCCGACCTGTCGGGCATCGACTTCGACAACATCAAGTACTTCGTGCGGTCCACGGAGAAGCAGGCGGCCTCCTGGGAGGACCTGCCCGAGGACATCAAGAACACGTACGACAAGCTCGGCATCCCCGAGGCGGAGAAGCAGCGCCTCGTCGCCGGCGTCGCCGCGCAGTACGAGTCCGAGGTCGTCTACCACCAGATCAACGAGGAGCTGGAGGCGCAGGGTGTCATCTTCATGGACACCGACACCGCGCTGAAGGAGCACCCGGAGCTCTTCAAGGAGTACTTCGGCACCGTCATCCCCGTCGGTGACAACAAGTTCGCCTCGCTGAACTCGGCCGTGTGGTCCGGCGGCTCGTTCATCTACGTGCCCAAGGGCGTCCACGTGGACATCCCGCTCCAGGCCTACTTCCGTATCAACACGGAGAACATGGGCCAGTTCGAGCGGACGCTGATCATCGTCGACGAGGACGCCTACGTCCACTACGTCGAGGGTTGCACCGCCCCGATCTACTCCTCGGACTCGCTGCACAGCGCCGTGGTCGAGATCATCGTGAAGAAGGGCGGCCGCTGCCGCTACACGACCATCCAGAACTGGTCGAACAACGTCTACAACCTGGTCACCAAGCGGGCCGTGGCCTACGAGGGCGCGACCATGGAGTGGGTCGACGGCAACATCGGCTCCAAGGTGACCATGAAGTACCCGGCCGTCTACCTGATGGGCGAGCACGCCAAGGGTGAGACCCTGTCCATCGCCTTCGCGGGCGAGGGTCAGCACCAGGACGCCGGCGCCAAGATGGTCCACATGGCTCCGAACACCTCCTCCAACATCGTCTCCAAGTCGGTGGCGCGAGGCGGCGGCCGTACGTCCTACCGCGGACTGATCGAGATCGGCGAGGGCGCGCCCGGCGCGAAGTCCAACGTCCTCTGTGACGCCCTGCTCGTCGACACGATCTCCCGTTCGGACACCTACCCCTACGTCGACGTCCGCGAGGACGACGTGTCGATGGGCCACGAGGCGACCGTCTCCAAGGTCTCCGAGGACCAGCTCTTCTACCTCATGAGCCGCGGACTCACCGAGTTCGAGGCCATGGCGATGATCGTGCGCGGCTTCGTCGAGCCGATCGCCAAGGAGCTGCCCATGGAGTACGCCCTGGAGCTCAACCGGCTGATCGAGCTGCAGATGGAGGGTTCGGTCGGCTAGGTCCTCACCCGAGGACCACCGGGACGGCCCCTCGTGGCCGTCCCCGCCCCACCGAATCCCCCGAGTTCTTGACTGAAGAAAGCGAGCACTACGACAGCCATGGCTGAGGCTCAGAACACTCCGGCGGGCTCCACCACCGCCGGCTCCATCGCGGTGGCCGCCGAGTCGACCGTCGCCACCCGCATGAGCGCACCCCCGTCCTTCGACGTCGCGGACTTCCCGGTCCCCCACGGCCGTGAGGAGGAGTGGCGCTTCACACCGCTGGAGCGGCTGCGCGGGCTGCACGACGGCACCGCCGTCGCCAACGGCGGAGGCGTGAAGGTCGCCATCGAGGCGCCCGAGGGCGTCACGGTCGAGACCGTCGGCCGCGACGACTCCCGGCTCGGCAAGGCCGGCACCCCGGTGGACCGGGTCGCCGCCCAGGCGTACAGCTCCTTCGAGCAGGCCTCGGTCGTCACGGTCGCCAAGGAAGCCGTGCTCACCGAGCCGGTCCGGATCACCGTGCACGGCGAGGGCGGCGTCGCCTACGGCCACCAGCTCATCGAGCTCGGTGCCTTCGCCGAGGCCGTCGTCGTCATCGACCACACCGGTGACGCGGTGCTCGCCGCCAACGTCGACTACGTGCTCGGCGACGGCGCGAAGCTGACCGTCGTCTCCGTCCAGGACTGGGACGACACGGCCGTCCACGTCGGCCAGCACAACGCGCTGATCGGCCGGGACGCCTCTTTCAAGTCGATCGTCGTCACCTTCGGCGGCGACGTCGTGCGGCTGCACCCCCGGGTGGCGTACGCGGCCACCGGCGGTGAGGCGGAGCTCTTCGGCCTGTACTTCACCGACAAGGGCCAGCACCAGGAGCACCGCCTCCTGGTCGACCACAACACCCCGCACTGCAAGTCCAACGCGGTGTACAAGGGTGCCCTCCAGGGCGACGGCGCGCACGCCGTCTGGATCGGCGACGTCCTCATCCAGGCCGCGGCCGAGGGCACCGACACCTACGAGATGAACCGGAACCTCGTCCTCACCGACGGCGCCCGGGTCGACTCCGTGCCCAACCTGGAGATCGAGACCGGCGAGATCGTCGGCGCCGGCCACGCCTCGGCGACCGGCCGCTTCGACGACGAGCAGCTCTTCTACCTCCAGTCCCGCGGCATCCCGGCCGAGGAGGCCCGCCGCCTGGTCGTGCGCGGCTTCTTCGCCGAGCTGGTCCAGCAGATCGGCCTGCCGGACGTGGAAGCGCGTCTGCTCGACAAGATCGAGACCGAGCTGAAGGCGTCCGTCTGATGGCCTTCGTCAAAGCCTGTGCGCTGAGTGAGCTGGAGGACGACACCCCCAAGCGGGTGGAGCTCGACGGCACACCGGTCTCCGTCGTCCGCACCGAGGGCGAGGTGTTCGCGATCAATGACATCTGCTCGCACGCGAACGTCTCCCTCTCGGAGGGCGAGGTGGAGGACTGTTCGATCGAGTGCTGGCTGCACGGCTCGTCGTTCGACCTCCGTACCGGCAAGCCGTCCGGCCTTCCCGCGACGCGCCCCGTCCCCGTATACCCCGTAAAGATCGAAGGGGACGATGTGCTCGTCTCCGTCACCCAGGAGTCCTGAGTCACCCATGGCAACGCTTGAAATCCGCGACCTGCACGTCACCGTCGAGGCCGACAACGCCACGAAGGAAATCCTCAAGGGCGTCGACCTGACCGTGAAGCAGGGCGAGACCCACGCCATCATGGGCCCCAACGGGTCCGGCAAGTCCACCCTCGCGTACTCGCTGGCGGGTCACCCCAAGTACACGATCACCAGCGGCACGGTCACCCTGGACGGCGAGGACGTCCTGGAGATGTCCGTCGACGAGCGGGCCCGCGCCGGCCTGTTCCTCGCCATGCAGTACCCGGTCGAGATCCCCGGTGTCTCGGTCTCCAACTTCCTGCGCACCTCCGCCACCGCCATCCGCGGCGAGGCCCCCAAGCTGCGTACGTGGGTCAAGGAGGTCAAGGAGACGATGGCCGGGCTCCAGATGGACCCCGCCTTCGCCGAACGCAACGTCAACGAGGGCTTCTCCGGCGGTGAGAAGAAGCGCCACGAGATCCTTCAGCTGGAGCTCCTCAAGCCGAAGATCGCCGTCCTGGACGAGACCGACTCCGGCCTGGACGTCGACGCGCTCAAGACCGTCTCCGAGGGCGTCAACCGGGTCCGGGAGACCGGCGAGGTCGGCACCCTGCTGATCACGCACTACACCCGCATCCTGAAGTACATCAAGCCCGACTTCGTGCACGTCTTCGCCAACGGCCGTATCGCCGCCTCCGGTGGTGCCGAGCTGGCCGACCAGCTGGAGAACGAGGGCTACGAGGCATACACGAAGGGTGGCCCCGTGAGCGGAGGGAACTCAGGAGGTGCAGCCGCGTGACTGACGCCCGACAGGGGCTCACCGGCCTCCTCGACACCGAGGCGATCCGCAAGGACTTCCCGATCCTGGACCGCACGGTCCACGACGGCAAGAAGATCGTTTACCTGGACTCCGCGGCGACCTCGCAGAAGCCGCGTCAGGTCCTCGACGCGCTCAACGAGTACTACGAGCGGCACAACGCGAACGTGCACCGCGGCGTCTACACGATCGCCGAGGAGGCCACCGCGCTGTACGAGGGCGCCCGTGACAAGGTCGCGGCCTTCATCAACGCGCCGAGCCGCAACGAGGTGATCTTCACCAAGAACGCCTCGGAGTCGCTCAACCTCGTGGCGAACATGCTCGGCTGGGCGGACGAGCCCTATCGGGTGGACAGCGACACCGAGATCGTCACCACGGAGATGGAGCACCACTCCAACATCGTGCCGTGGCAGCTGCTCTCGCAGCGCACCGGCGCGAAGCTGAAGTGGTTCGGCATCACCGACGACGGCCGGCTCGACCTGTCGAACATCGACGAGATCATCACCGAGAAGACGAAGATCGTCTCCTTCACGCTGGTCTCCAACATCCTGGGCACCGTCAACCCGGTCGAGCAGATCATCCGCCGCGCCCAGCAGGTCGGCGCGCTGGTCTGCATCGACGCCTCGCAGGCGGCCCCGCACATGGTGCTCGACGTGCAGGCGCTCCAGGCCGACTTCGTGGCCTTCACCGGCCACAAGATGGTCGGCCCGACGGGCATCGGCGTGCTGTGGGGACGGCAGGAACTCCTGGAGGACCTGCCCCCGTTCCTCGGCGGCGGCGAGATGATCGAGACCGTGTCGATGCACTCGTCGACGTATGCTCCGGCGCCGCACAAGTTCGAGGCCGGTACGCCGCCGATCGCCCAGGCCGTCGGTCTCGGCGCGGCCGTGGACTACCTCTCGGCGATCGGCATGGAGAAGATCCACAACCACGAGAAGGCGATCACCGAGTATGCGGTGAAGCGCCTCCTGGACGTCCCGGACCTGCGGATCATCGGTCCGGCGACGGCCGAGGACCGCGGGGCGACGATCTCCTTCACGCTCGGCGACATCCACCCGCACGACGTGGGCCAGGTCCTCGACGAGCTGGGCATCGCCGTCCGGGTCGGCCACCACTGCGCGCGGCCGGTCTGCCTGCGGTACGGAATTCCCGCGACGACGCGAGCGTCGTTCTATCTGTACTCCACGCCCGCCGAGGTCGACGCCCTGGTGGACGGTCTGGAGCACGTCCGGAACTTCTTCGGCTGAGGGTTGACTGGTGAAGCTTGATTCGATGTACCAGGAAGTGATCCTGGACCACTACAAGCACCCCCACGGGCGCGGCCTGCGGGACGGTGACGCGGAGGTGCACCACGTCAATCCGACGTGCGGTGACGAGATCACACTCCGGGTGAAGTACGACGGCGAGACCATCGCCGACGTGAGCTACGAGGGCCAGGGCTGTTCCATCAGCCAGGCCAGCGCCTCCGTGCTGAACGAGCTGCTCGTCGGCAAGGAGCTGTCCCAGGCGCAGAAGATCCAGAGCGCCTTCCTGGAGCTGATGCAGTCCAAGGGGCAGCTGGAGCCGGACGACGCGATGGAGGAGGTGCTGGAGGACGCCGTCGCGTTCGCCGGCGTCTCCAAGTACCCCGCCCGGGTCAAGTGCGCGCTGCTGAGCTGGATGGCGTGGAAGGACGCGACGGCCAAGGCGCTGTCCGAAGGGAAGACCGCATGAGCGACAACGAGACCGCGACCATGAAGCCGGCCTCCGAGGAGGAGGTCCGCGAGGCGCTCTACGACGTCGTCGACCCCGAGCTGGGCATCGACGTCGTCAACCTGGGCCTGATCTACGGCATCCACGTCGACGACGCCAACATCGCCACCCTCGACATGACGCTGACGTCCGCGGCCTGCCCGCTGACCGATGTCATCGAGGACCAGGCGAAGTCCGCCACCGACGGCATCGTCAACGAGCTCCGGATCAACTGGGTCTGGATGCCGCCGTGGGGCCCGGACAAGATCACCGACGACGGACGCGAGCAGCTCCGCGCCCTGGGGTTCAACGTCTGACACGTCCTCGGGACGGTTCCGGCATCTGACACGTCCCCCGGGCAGTGGTGAACGGCCATGCCCGCCAGGCACACTGGCGGGCATGGCCGTATCCATGTACCACATCGCCGTCGACGCCCACGACCTGCCGCTGATGGCCCGCTTCTGGAGCGCGGTGCTGGACTGGCAGGTGCTCTTCGAGGACGAGGAGGAGATCGTCATCGGCGCCCACGAGACCGCGCTGCCGGGCATGTGCTTCCTCCCCGTGCCGGAGGGGAAGACCGTCAAGAACCGGCTGCACATCGACCTGACGCCCGACGACCGGGACGCCGAGGTCGAGCGGATCCTCGCGCTCGGCGCCCGGCGGGTGGACGTCGGGCAGGGGCCGGACGCCACCTTCGTGGTGATGGCCGATCCGGAGGGCAACGAGTTCTGCGTACTGCGCCCCAAGCGGACCCTGGCCGACTGAGACCCATCGGCGATGGGGGAGGCGGCGTCACGGGGCTGGCCCCGCTCCTTCTCCCACCTCTCAATTGCCGGTGGGTCTGAGACCGGCTGCCCGGCCCCTCGGCGCTTAGACGTGGGCGGGCGGCGGGCCGTACTGCTCGGGCAGCGTCTGCGCCGCCGCCTCGGCCAGGACCGGTCCCAGGTTCTCCGTGCGCATCCGGCGGTCGACGTACAGCAGGCCGACCACCAGTGGCGGGAAGATCGCCGTGAACAGCTGGGCGATCATCTGGCTGACGAACGACAGCAGGATCAGGCCGCCGAACAGGGCGATGAGCTCCCCGCCGCTCGGGTCGGCGCCCATGTCGGCGGGGTCGAACATGCCCGGGAGCATACCGACCATCTGGAACGGCATCTGGATCATGTAGCCGATCATGGACGCCATCGCGTAGGCGAGCAGTCCGACCCCGAAGACCCGCCACCAGCTGCCGCGCACCAGTTGGGCCGAGCGGCGCAGGGCCGCGACCGGGCGCTGGTTCTCGAAGACCACGACCGTCGGGGCCAGGGAGAACCGCACCCAGAGCCAGATCGCCACCGGGGTGACGAGCAGAGTGCCGAGGAACCCGAACCACATCAGCGGCAGGACGCCGTCCTCGTCGCCCAGCGAGACGGTGTAGACCATCAGCCCGGCGAAGGCGGTCATGAAGAGCGCCATCGGGATGACCGCGATCAGTCCGGTCAGGAACACCGTGCCGATGATGGACCAGACCCGCGACCACGCACGGCTCCAGACGGCGCCGAAGCGGATCGGGCGGCCCAGGACGGCTTCCTGGAGGACCACGGGTACCGCCGCCTGCACCACGGCGGACGCCAGCAGATAGACGATGACGCCGATGATCATCAGCACGCCGAACGCGACGCCCAGCGGGACCAGATCCGCCGCGTCCGGGGACCCCGGGGAGTCGGACGTCAGCTCGTCCCAGTGGGTCGCGACGGCGGCTCCGGCGGCCACCAGCGCGACGATCATCACGAGCGTCGCCGCGCCGAACAGCGTCAGAGCCATGCCGACCAGCGGTTTCCAGTACCGCCCGAGGGCCGAGAAGGCGCCGCTGAGCATGTCCGAGATCCTCAGCGGCGCCAGGGGTATGACCCCGGGCTTGGGCGGTGCGGCCCATCCGCCGTTCCAGCCGCCGCCCGGTCCCTGCGCGCCCCCGTGGAAGGGTCCCCCACCGTGAGGTGCGCCCCCGTACGGGCCACCGCCCCACCCTGCGTCCTGCGCCACTGCGTCTCCGTCGTGTCGTCGGCCCGTACTGGCGGGCCGTGCTGTCGGTCGGCACACCGTAGCGCCCCTGGCGTGGGCCGATGATATGTACGGTCGTACGCAACGTTGGGTACAGTCGTACACATGGGATACGCATACGGACTGCTGGCCGCCGCCATCGCGGCGGAGGTGGCCGGGACGACGGCCATGAAGTACAGCGAGGGCTTCACCCGGCTCTGGCCCTCGCTCGGCACCGCGGTGGGCTATCTCATCGCCTTCACCCTGCTCGCCCAGACCCTCAAGACGCTCTCCGTGGGCACCGCGTACGCCATCTGGGCCGGCGTCGGCACCGCGGCCGTCGCGCTCATCGGGATCCTGTTCCTGGGGGAGTCCAGCGGCCTGGTCAAGATCGCGGGCATCGCCCTGATCGTGGCCGGGGTCGTCGTCCTCAACCTGGGCGGGGCCCACTGATGGCCCGGCGGTACGACCCCGGGCGGCGCACGAGGATCATCGACGCGGCGCTGCGCGTGATCGCGGCCGACGGCATGGCCGGGCTCAGCCATCGCACCGTGGCCGCCGAGGCCGATGTGCCGCTCGGCTCGACCACGTACCACTTCGGCTCCCTCGACGAACTCCTGGTCGCCGCCCTGCGCCGGTGCAACGAGAACTTCGTCCAGGCCCTGCGCGGCAGCGAGGTCCTGGCCGTGCCGGGGGCCATATCCGCCGGGCCCGTCGCATCCGTCGGCCTCGCCGAGGAGCTGACCCGGCTGCTGGACCGGTGGTTCGCGGGCGAACGCGGGGCGATCGAGCTGGAGTACGAGCTGTACCTCGCGGCCCTGCGCCGCCCCGCGCTGCGCCCCGTCGCCGCGGAGTGGACCGAGGAGGCCGTCGAGCTGCTGTCCCGGCGCACGGACCCGGAGACCGCGCGGGCCCTCGTCGCGCTGATGGACGGGGTCTGCCTCCAGGTCCTGCTGGCCGGTGGCACGTTCGACGCGCGCTACACCCGCGAGATGCTGGGCCGGATCGTGGACGGCGGCGCCTGAGCCGGCACCGTGGGTGCCCCGCTCAGTCCACCGGGCGGCGGACCGCTTCCAGGGCCTCGCGCACGCTCGCCCCGATGTCCGTGACCGGGTACAGCACTTCGCGGATCGTCCGCTCCCGGTCCACCACCAGCGTCAGCCGCTTGAGCCTGCTCACGCCCGCCGCCCGGAACGTCGGCAGCCGCAGCGCCGCCGTCAGCGTCAGCTCCGCGTCCGAGAGCAACGGGAACCGCAGTCCTTCCTTCTCCGCGAACGCGCGCTGCTCGTCCGGGCGTTGCGCGGACACTCCGTGCACGGTCGCGCCCGCCGCCGTGAACTCGGCCAGCTGGTCGCGGTACGTGCACGATTCGAGGGTGCAGCCGCTCGCCCCCGGGATCCCCGCCCAGCCCGGCGGGTAGGCGTCGCGGCGGGCGTAGGCGCCGGGGAAGCAGTACAGGACGGTGTACGGGGTGCCGGCGACCGGGTCGCGCGGCTCTCCGTCGTCCCCCGTCAGCAGCAGCTCCGGCAGCCGTGTCCCCCGCAGTGCCCGCACCCGGGCCGCCTCCCGTGAGGCCTCCGCCGTCGTCGCCATCGTCTCCCCTTCCCCCAGTACCCAGGTGTCGCCCCAGTCCTGGAGCGCGATCAGCACGGGCAGCAGCGCCCGGCCGCGCGGGGTGAGGAGGTACTCGTACCGGACCGGGCGGTCCTGATACGGCTCCCGCGCCAGCACCCCCGCGTCCACCAGCAGCCGAAGCCGCTCGGTCAGCACCTTGCGCGAGACGCCCAGCTCCTGCTGGAGCGCGTCGAACCGGTGCACACCGCGCGCGGTGTCCCGCACGATCAGCAGCGTCCACCAGTCGCCCACGACATCGAGGGCCTGGGCGATCGAACAGTCGGCGTCGGCCAGGCTGGTGCGCTGAGGCATGGTCGTTCCTCCGGTTGTGGCCGCTGTCCGCCCCGCCCGCCCCGCCGGGGTCTTTCGGTTGACCCCGATGGAATCATGCTGCCATAGTCCGTTCCCATAGGGAACTCGCTGCGGGGCGCGCAGGGGTGACGGATGCGCGGAGGCATGGGGGTGGCGGGGATGGGCATGGTGCGCGGCGTACCGCGGACGGTACGGCTGCTGGCGCTCGGGGCGTTCCTCAACGCCGTCGTCAGTTTCACCTTCGTCTATCTCTTCGTGTACCTCGTCGGGCCGCGCGGTCTGACCGTCACCCAGGCCGGAGTGATCAGCGGCGTCGGCGGCATCGGCCTGGTCGCGGGGAACTTCACCGGCGGCTGGTTCGGCGACCGCTTCGGCCATCGCCGCGCCCTGCTGACCGGCGCCTGCGTCAGCGGGGCGGCGCTCGTCGTCCTGCCCGCCCTGCCGGTCGCCGCCCTGTACGCGGTGCTTCCGGTGGCCCAGTACGCGGCCGGCGTCGTCCGCGCCGCCAACGCGGCCCTCGTCGCGGTCTCCGTCCCCGAGGGCGGAAGCCGCCGCCAGAGCTTCGCCCTCACCCGGTTCGCCTCCAACGGGGGCTTCGCCGTCGGCCCACCGCTCGGCGCCCTGGTCGCCACCCGGTTCTCGTACGACTGGCTCTTCGTCGCCGACGGCATCGGCACCCTGCTCTTCGCCCTCTACGCCGCCCGGATCCTGCCCGCCCGCGGCAGCGCCCACTCCGCACCCGCCCACGACCCGGACGCCCCGGGCCTCTGGCGCGAACTGCGGGCCAGACCCGCCGTCCTGGTGCTGCTCGCCGCGATCGTCCTGGTCGACCTCGTCTACCGGCAGCAGTACTCGACCCTGCCGGTCTTCCTCGCCGACCACGGGCACTCCACCCAGCTCTACGGCTGGCTGCTCGCCATCAACGGCGGCGTCATCCTCTGCCTCGAACTGCCCGCCGCCCACGTCCTGCGCCGGCGCGCCCCGCTCGGCCTCGTCGGCGCCGGGCTCCTGCTCGTCGGGCTCGGCTACGCCGTCCTGATCCCCGGCGCGGGCGTGCTCTTCGCCGTCACCATGATGCTGTCGCTGACCCTCGGCGAGATCCTCTACAAGACCCCCGCCACCGCCTATGTCGCCGACCAGGCGCCCGGCCACGCCCAGGGCCGCTTCCAGAGCCTGTACGCCGGTGCCTCGATCAGCGGCCAGGTGCTCGCCCCGCCGCTGGGAGCCGCCCTCTACGCCGCCGCTCCCGCCCTGCTCTGGCCGCTCTGCGCCCTGCTCGCGGCGGGTGCGGGGGCCGCGGTGCTGGCGGCGCGACGGCTGCCCGGGCCGGGGGAGCGGGCACGGGTGGCGGGAAAGGGTCCCCACGTTGAGACCGGTTCGCCCGAGCGGGCCCCGGCCGGTTAGGTTGCTGTCCATGACCGACACGACTTCCCAGGTTTCTGCCCGCACCACCGGCGCCGTCGCCGCCGGCCTCGCCACCGTCGCCGGTGACGGCACCGTCCTCGACACCTGGTTCCCCGCCCCCGAGCTGACCTCGGACCCCGGCCCGGCCGGTACGACGCGCCTCGGCCCGGACGAGGCCGTCAACCGGCTCGGCGAGGGTGCCGCCAAGGCCATCGGCGTGGACGCCCGGCGCGGTGTCGAGATCGTCGCCGTGTCCACGGTCATCTCCTCGCTCGACGACAAGCCGCTCGACGCGCACGACGCCTACCTGCGCCTGCACCTGCTCTCGCACCGGCTCGTCCGGCCGCACGGCCAGAACCTCGACGGCCTCTTCGGGCTGCTCGCCAACGTCGCCTGGACCTCGCTCGGCCCGGTCGCCGTCGACGACCTGGAGCGGGTGCGGCTCAACGCCCGCGCCGAGGGCCTGCACCTCCAGGTCGCCTCGGTCGACAAGTTCCCGCGGATGACGGACTACGTCGCCCCCAAGGGCGTACGCATCGCCGACGCCGACCGGGTCCGGCTCGGCGCGCACCTCGCCGCCGGGACCACCGTCATGCACGAGGGCTTCGTCAACTTCAACGCGGGCACGCTCGGCACCTCCATGGTCGAGGGCCGGATCTCCGCGGGCGTCGTCGTCGGCGACGGCTCCGACATCGGCGGCGGCGCCTCCACCATGGGCACCCTCTCCGGCGGCGGCAACGTCCGCATCGTCATCGGTGAGCGCTGCCTGGTCGGCGCGGAGGCCGGCGTCGGGATCGCGCTCGGCGACGAGTGCGTCGTGGAGGCCGGTCTGTACGTCACCGCCGGCACCCGCGTCACGCTGCCGGACGGCCAGGTCGTCAAGGCCCGCGAGCTGTCCGGCGCCTCCAACATCCTCTTCCGCCGCAACTCGGTCACCGGCGCCGTCGAGGCCCGCCCGAACAACGCGGTGTGGGGCGGGCTCAACGACGTCCTGCACGCCCACAACTAGTCACACGGCAAGGCCTCAGGCCGCGAGGAGTTCCTCGTACGCCGTACGCAGCCCGTCGGTCGCCCCGCGCCCGGCGGGCTGCAGCGGTTCCCGGACCGGCCCCGCGTCCAGGAGCGCCTTCACGGTGACGGTTCCCGGGAGGCCGCTCGCCATCATCAGTTCGGTGAGGTGCACCGTGAGCCCGTTGAGCCGGGCCGCCTCGTCGGTACGGCCCGCGTCGAAGGCGTCCAGCGGCGCCCGCATCCGACGCGGAGCCACGTTCGCGACCGTACTGACATAGCCCGCGCCGCCCACCGCGTACAGCGGCAGGTTCATCTCCTCGCAGCCCGAGTAGTACGCCAGCGAGGTGCGGGCCATCACCTTCGTCGAGCCGAGCAGGTCGTAGGAGCAGTCCTTCACCGCCACCACACGCGGGTGCTCCGCCAGCCGCAGCAGGGTCTCCGGCTCGATCCGGGTGCCGGTGCGGCCGGGGATGTCGTACAGCATCAGCGGCAGGCCGGTGGAGTCCGCGAGCCGCAGGAAGTACGCCTCGACGGCGGCCTGTGGCGGGCGGCTGTAGTACGGGCTCACCACCAGCAGCCCGTCCGCGCCCGCCTCCTCGGCCTCCCGCGCCAGGCGCAGGGTGTGCGCGGTGTCCGGGCCCCCGACACCGGAGAGCAGCGGTACCCCGTCGCCGACCTCCGCCCGGACGGCCCGCAGCAGAGCGGACTTCTCGGTGTCCGTCGTGGTGGGGGACTCGCCCGTGGTGCCGCTGAGGACGATCCCGTCGCAGCCCTCCGCCACCAGGCGTGCGGCGTGCGCGCGGGCGGCGTCCGGGTCCAGGGCCCCGGAGGCGGTGAAGGGCGTGATCATGGCGCAGAGCGTGCGGCCGAAGGGGCGCGGTGCGGTGGCGGTCATGCCCGAAGTGTCGGTTCCCGGAACCATGCAGGTCCACTTAGATCTTCTTGGGGTGACCGGCAAGGGATGCTGAAGAGTCCGGCGGAGCGGCGGCCGCTTCTGACATGATCGAATGTGCGGACGGCAGGTCGCGGCGACGGTCCGCGCGGCGAGGGGCGGGGGACATGGGTGTGTGCGTACGGCTACGGGGGCGGGCCTCGGTCGTCCTGTCGGTGGCCACGCTGACGGCGCTGACCGGCTGCTCCGGCTTCCTCGTCCCGGCCGGCGAGGGCGAAGAACCGGACCCCGCCCCGTCCGCCTCCGCGCCCCACTCCGGCATCGTCCGCGCCGAAACACTGCCCGCGACCCCCGCGCCGGGAGCGGACGCGCCCGCGCAGCCCGGACCGACCTCCGCCCCGCCCGGGAAGTGCCCCGCATCCGGGGCCGTGGTGACCATGGGGGAGGTGCTGGCCGTGATGATGAGCCGTGCGGTCGTCCTGACCCTGACCAACTGCGGCTCGAAGCCCTACCGGGTCGACGGCTACCCCTCGGTCCAGGCGCTCGGCGAGGACGGCGAGCGCCTCCCTGTGAAGGTCAACCCGGCCGGCTCGCAGTTCGGCCGCGACCAGGGCCCCGAGGCGATCGCCCTGAAGCCGGGCGCCACCGTGCGGTCGATGCTCGCCTGGGTCTCCACCCAGGAGGGCGGCGAGCTCGTCATGGCCGACGCCCTGGAGCTGGCCGCCGCCCCCGACGCCGGGGCGCGGGTCTACCCACTGGAGGGCCACGACCTCCGGTACATGGACGAGCTGAACATCACGGCCTGGCGGGCGGAGCTGCCCGAGTGACCACCCGGGCGGGGCCGGCCCGGACCATCAGCCGTCGCCCACCGGCACGGTGTGGGTGACCCAGGCCGCGCCCGGCGGAGCCCCGGGCAGCACGTGCAGCAGAAAGGCCGCCGGCTCGTCGGGGTAGCCGGGCACACCCTCCCGCAGCACCAGTCCGCTCTGCCGGTACGTACTCGGCGCGACGGCCACCGTGCTGCCCGCGAACGAAGCCGTGACCGGGCGGTGCGCATGGCCCGCCAGCACCCGGACGACCCGAGGGTGCGCGGCGACCACCTCGGCCAGCGCGGGCCCGTCCGCCAGACCCATCGCGTCCAGGAACGGAATGCCGACCGGAACCGGAGGGTGGTGCAGGCAGACGAGGGCAGGAACGCCGGGGCGCCGGGCGAGGACCCGGTCCAGCCGGGACAGTTGCCCGGAGCCCAGTCGCCCGCCGGGCGCACCGGCCACCCGCGAGTCCAGGACCACGGCCGTGAGGGCCGGGTGCTCCACCACGTACGACGTCAGCGTCCCCCCGCCCAGGAAACGCGTCCCGCCGAACACGCCCACGAGCGCCTGCGGCGCATCGTGATTCCCCGTCACCAGATGCAGCGGCAGCGGGAACGTGTCGACCTCCTCGCGCAGCGCCGCGTACTCGCCCGGCTCCCCGCGCTCGGTGAGATCACCGGTGATCACGGCACAGGCCGGGAGCGGGTCCAGGGCGAGCACCCGGCGCAGGGCTGCCCGCAACCCCGCCGCCGGGGCCGCCGCCCCGGGGCCCGTGGTGAGGTGAGGGTCGCTCAGGTGTGCCACGGAGAGAGTCATGTTCCCCAGCCTTCCCCGGCTCCCTCCGGCCGCACCCGCGCCCGCTCACGCCGTGGGCGAACCGGGTGGCCGGGGCGTCGACGGGAGGGCCCTTTACCTCAACCGGACTTGAGGTGCAACGGTGGTGACCACGACGCACCGACCGGCGCGCGTGAGAGGGGAAACACCGCCATGACCACGCACTTCACCGACCGCCCCGACCCGGCCCGCAGCGATGCCGCGTTCGCCAAGGCCAGCACCTGGGACGTCGGTACACCGGAACGGCAGCGAGAGGCCGTCGACGCCATCCGGAAGGCCTGGGGGAGCCGGGAATGGCCGCACCCCGGGCTGCTCTCCTACAGCGTCTGCACGGGGGAGGACGGCGCGACCCTGCTCCACTACTCCCAGTGGACCGGCGAACAGGCCTACCAGGACTTCGTACGGGAGAACCGTGACGCCCGCAACGCCGAGATCGACGCAGCCGTCCCCGGCATCGAACGCATCGCACTGCACACGTACGAGTTCTACCGCTCCGGGCTCCGGGCCGCGGGCGACACCAGCCGGCCCGGCTGCGTCGTCATCGTCGACGTCGAGTTCGACGGGCCCGATCCGGCCCGGCAACGCGACTGGGTGGACGCCGTGTTCGAGGCGCTCGGCAACGACGTCGACATGCCCGAGGGCGGCATCGCCGCGCACTTCCATGTCGGCACCGACGGCACCCGGGTCCTCAACTACGCCGAGTGGGAGAGCGCCGAACACCACATCGCGGCGCTCGCCGAGCCCGGAGACGGCGTCGGGTCCCCGTCCCCGCTCTGGGAACGCGTCCAGAAGTACCCGGGCATGACCGGGGGCGGCGTGAACCGGTACACCCCCGCGCTCAGCATGGAGCCGGGTGCGGGCGGATAGCGGCGCGGCGGGCCGCATGTGGTGAAGCGGCGGGCGGCATGCGGCGCATTGCGTCTAGGCTTGGGCGGCTGAACCGCGTACGCACTCCGTATGCCCCCGAGCACGCACCGAGGAGAACCCCCGATGTCCGCAGAGCGCCCTTCCCTGCCGCCGGTGCGGCTGAACTCCGAGGCCGAACTGGCACGGGACGCGCTCGCCGCTCCGCTGTTCGTCCGCGCCGTCAGGCTCGCCCGCTGGGCCGGACCCGACACCCGGGTCGGCGCGGGCGGCGAACTCGTCGAGGCGCAGCTGCCCGCGGCCGCCGAGCACCTCGCCCTCCCGGCCGACGAGGACGGCGCCGCGTACGCCAGCGAGGCCTGGCGGCTCGCCGTGGACACCGGCCTCCTCGACGTCACCGACCCCGAGGAGGACGGCCGGGGCCCGGAGGGCGAGGGTGACGGGGGTACGGACGGCGAGGGTGCGGACGGCGGGGCCGAGGGCACCGTCACCGCGGGCGAGAACCTGGCGCTGCTCACCGGCGGCTCCCCGCAGGACGTCCTGGCCATCTGGCTCGACGGCCTGGACGCCGTGCACGCCGACGCCACCGCGCCCGTCCTGGACGACTTCGCGGACCTCGTCGGCGAGGACGGCTCGATCGACTTCGACGCCCTGGACTGGGACCCGGAGGCCGAGGCCGAGTTCCTCGACGGCGTCCTGGGCAACCTCTACCTGCTCACGCTCGCGGACAACGGCGCGGGGGAAGGGCCGGTCCCGCTGCCCGCCCTCGCCGCGTCGATGATCGTCCCCGACGACATGGGCGAGCCCACCGACGACATCCTGGAGCAGGTGTCGGAGGCGATGATGCGCCTCGACGACCAGTTCCGGCTCCTCGAACCCATGGGGATCGTCGAATACCGGCCGGTCGACGAGGCGTTGCTGGTCGAGGAGGGCGAAACCGCGGACGCCTCCGCCGCCGGGGCCGACGACGAGGACGTCACCCGGTACGGCATGGTCAAGCTCACCCCCCTCGGCCTGTACGGCATCCGGGCCCGGATGCTGGAGGCCGGGGTGGACGCCCCCGCCGTCGGCGACCTCGCGGGCAAGGGCGCCGACGTCCTCCTCGACGGCATCGCCCACTACCCGGAGTCCGCCGCCCGTGCCGAGGTCAAACTCTGGCTCGCGGGGTACGGCGCCGAGGGCGCGGTGTCGGCGGCCGCCGAGCTGCTGGCCGCCGCGCGCGGCACGGACGAGGGTGCGCCGCTGCGCCGCCTCCACTGCCAGCAGGCTCTCGCCGTGGCCGGCCCCGAGGCGGAGCCCGCCGTACGCGCGGTGCTCGGCGACCCGGAACTCGGCGGTCTGGCCCGCGTCTGGCTCGCGGAGCGCGGCGCGGCCGATGTGCCCGCCCCGCCGGATGACATGATCTTCTGGCTGGCCATCGACACCATCGCCGCCCAACTGGACGCGGACGGCGAGCTGGACGAGCTCCAGGGCCTCATCGAGGGGCTCTCCGCCCAGCACAGCGGCTTCTTCGACGAGGTCTGGCGCGTCGACCACCCGGCCACCGCCGATGTGCTGGAGGCCATGGGCCGGCTGCACAGCGACAGGAAGGCCGCCAAGGACGCCCGCAAGGCGGCGTTCAAGGCCCGCTCGCGCGCGGGAGGTTGAGAGGACCGGCCCCGGGCGGTGCTCAGGTGGGGAGCGCTGCCCCTTGCGAAGTAGATGTCGGCGGTTCGAAACCGTCTGCGCCCATCTGCGCGAAGACCTCCAGTCGATCATGACTGGGGGCCTCCGGCATCAATTCCCGCCGGTGAGTAGTTGGTTGGCGATGGCGATGGCAAGTGGCTGATGGGCTGTAAGTGGCGGGCCTTGCGCTTCCAGCATGCGCAAGGGCGCGATCAGTCGAGACGGTGTCTTCAGAGCTCTGACGGAGTATGACGAGCTGGGTCGGGACGGGTTTCTGTCCATGTACGGGTACAAGTCGGCAGCTGGGTAGCTGCTCCTGCACGAGGAACGAACCAACGTCCGATCAAGGTCGGGCGCTGAGGCCGGACGAGCTGATCGGCGGAAGGCCTCCCGCCGCCAGGTGGCCGGCCCGGCTCGGCTTCACGATTCGTTCGTCCCGAAGCCCCGCCCGGACTCGTGACGAGATCGTCCTTGCTCGCGACCTGGCCATGGCCAACGGTTGGAAGCGCCTGGAATTCGACGTGTGCTTGTACGCCCGTATCGCCGTCGTGCAAGCCCGGACGTGTCCGGGGGCTGATCCCGTCACGTGGGCTGCCGGCGAGCTCACGTCGCCCGGTGCGCGGCACTGCCGGGGCCACGGCTGGGTGTGCTCGTCGTCACCGACGAGCAGGCCGCGTACACACGCCGTGGCGACGCGACCCGGAGCGTTCCGGACACGGTGCCCGTCTACACCTGGAATCTGGCCGGATACCGGCTCGGCCACGCCCCGTCCGGCGATGGGAATCGCCACACGTTCGGGGGTCTTTCCGACGCGGCGTTCCGCATGGTTCCGCTGCTGGAGGCGGGAGGAAGCGCTGACTGGCCGTGGTGAGCGCTGATTACGAATCCGGCACTTCTGGGGCCCCGGGCACCGACGGGCATGGCGTCGGGCCTTCGCAGGGCGCATACTCGACTTAATGAAACAGTCAGCCCGGCGTCACCTGCCTTCCAGTCCCTTCAACCGTCCGGCTCAGGAGGCCCCACCGGTCGAATGCTTCGATGTGGGCGACAGGGTGTCGCACGACCAGTTCGGGCTCGGCAGGATTCTTGCTGTCGAGGGCGACAACGACGCGGTCCTCATCGACTTCTCGGGGCGTCAGGGAAGGATCCTGAGCCCGTACTCCAAGTTGACCAAGCTCTGAGACGCGAGACGAGCACGAGCAGCGTCCGTCTTCTCCGGATCCGGGGCGCCTGAATCACTTCAGGTGCCCCGGACTCCGTCTCGGCCCTCTCCCCCTCCCGGGCTCCGGCCCTCCGGGCGGGGCCCACGGGCGGCTACGCTCCGGCCCTCCGGACGGGGCCCACCGGCGGCTACAGGGACTTGGCGGCGGGCTTCACCATGCCCCGCACGGTGCGCGACTTCACGAACTCGCCCATCGCGGTCATCTCCCACTCGCCGGTGAACTGCTTGATGAGCTTGGCCATCATCACGCCGGTCTGCGGCTCTGCGCCGGTGAGGTCGAAGCGGACCAGCTCCTCGCCGGACGCGTCGTCGATCAGCCGGCAGTAGGCCTTGGCGACCTCGTTGAACTTCTGGCCGGTGAACGAGTTCACCGTGAAGACCAGGCCCGTCGCCTCGGCGGGGATCCGGCCCAGGTCCACGACGATCGTCTCGTCGTCGCCCGCGCCCTCACCGGTGAGGTTGTCGCCGGAGTGCTTGATCGCCCCGTTCAGGATGGTCAGCTTGCCGAAGTAGCAGCTGTCCAGGTGGTTGCGGTTGGGTCCGTAGGCGATCACCGACGCGTCCAGGTCGATGTCCTTGCCGCGGAACGCGGGTTCCCAGCCCAGGCCCATCCGGACCCGGGAGAGCAGCGGGGCGCCGCCCTTGACGAGGGACACGGTCTGGTTCTTCTGGAGGTTGACCCGGCCCTTGTCCAGGTTGATCTTCCCGGCGCCCGCGGGCGCGGCGGGGGCCGCCGGGGGAGCGGGCGGGGCGGCAGGCACGGGCGGGGCGATCCGCGGGTCGACGGGGGCGGCGACCGGCGGTGCCACCGGGGCGGGGGTGGCCGGCACCGGGGTGGCCGGGGCCGCGGGCTCCTCGACCGAGACGCCGAAGTCCGTGGCGATCCCGGCCAGCCCGTTGGCGTAACCCTGGCCGACGGCGCGGGCCTTCCAGACCCCGTTGCGCCGGTAGACCTCGATGACCACGAGCGCCGTTTCCGCGCCCAGCTGCGGCGGGGTGAAGGTGGCGAGCGCACTGCCGTCGTCCGCGTTGCGCACGGTGGCGGTGGGCTCGATGCCCTGGAAGGTCTGGCCGGCGGCGTCCGGGCTCGCGGTGACGACGATCTTCTCGATGCCCGGCGGGACGGCCGCGGTGTCCACCACGATCGCGTCGGGTGCGGAGCCGCCGCCGGAGCGGTAGGTCACACCGGGGCCCGAGGGCTGGTTGTAGAAGATGAAGTCGTCGTCGGAGCGCACCTTGCCGTCGGCGGTGAGCAGCAGGCCCGAGACGTCGAGCCGCACCGGGGCGGCGACGTCCACCGCCACGCGGGCGGCGGAGAGAGGGATGTTCGAGCCGGGGGTCATAGCGGTCATGATCGGGGTAACGAACGACCCGGCTTTGCCGTTCCCTTACCTTCGGGGCCTTCAGCCAGACGTTTTTCGGCCGCCCGGACCGCGGCGGCCGAAGTGCCCTCAGCGGCGGTTGCGCGGGTGGTTGCGGGCGGTGCGCTCATTGCCGTGCTTGTACGCGCCGGTCCAGCGCGCCATCACCAATTGGGTGTCGCCCGACGCCACCTCGGCCAGGAACTTCTCCGCACGGCCGCCGCGCAGGGTGCCCGCGGGGCGGCCGTGGTGGGTGATGGTGACGCTCTGGTCGCCGTGCTGTTCGTACTGGAATCCGGAAGGTCTCGGCATGCTCGTATCCTGCCCGCCGGGCCGCACCCGCGTAGCCCGGATTTCCGCCGCCCGGCCCCCGCGGCCCCTTCCGGGCGGCTCGGTGTGGCTCGGCGCGGGTCAGTGCGTGGACTCCAGCGAGATGCCCGCGAGGTGGATGACCGCGTCCACCCCGCGCACGGCCTCGCGCAGTGCCTCCCGGTCGTTCAGGTCGGCGACGACGGCCTCCGGTTCGCCCTCGATCGGGACCAGGTCGAGCAGTCGCAGGTCGTAGCCGTACGCGGGCAGCAGTCCCCGCATCAGGGTGCCGAGGCCGCCCGCGGCGCCGGTGAGCAGGACGGTGCGGGGGAGCGGGCATACGGAGATCTCCTCGGGGCGATGCGCAAGGCGTGCTGTGTGTAATCCTGGCTAGGATTCACATGCGTGGACAAGTTAGAGAGGGGGCGGGTGCGTCAAGGGGGCACGTCCGCCTTGACTCCCCATGGGGGCTGCCTTAGCGTTGCGTGTTCAGAAATATGGACATCGATCAGATTTGTGCACGCCTGAATCTGCTCAGGGAGCGCCCGTGGCCTCAGCCCCCTTGCCGCCCGGCTCAGCGAAGTCGCCGGGCCGCTCTTCTTCCCCGTGACCGCGTTCGGGCCGGACGACGCTGTCGACCTCGACGTCTTCCGGGCCCACGTGCGGGCCGGGATCGACACCGGAGCCGCCGCGGTCTTCGCCTGCTGCGGCACGGGCGAGTTCCACGCGCTGACCCCCGAGGAGTTCCGCCTCGCGGTCGCCGCCGCCGTCGAGGAGACGGCCGGGCGCGTCCCCGTCGTCGCGGGAGCCGGCGCACAGCTCGCGACTCGGCGCGGAACACCCGGACACCTCGGTGGTCAACGCCTACGGGGACCGCTATCCCTGGGCCCCCTGCATCGCCCGCCCCGCCGTGCGCGCGTACCTCGTGGACCTCGCGGCGGAGGCCGCCGCCCGGCCCGGAACGCGCGGGACGGAACTGGAGTCCTGCGGCTGGTACGGCTTCGCCCATCCGCACGCCCACGACAAGGTCGCCGGCGTGGGCCTCGGTGAGGCGGCGCAGTACCTGATGTCGCTGTGCTTCTGTACTGAATGCCGCGAGGGGTACAGGGAGGCGGGCGCCGACCCCGGCGAACTGTCCGCCGCGGTCCGCCGCGCCCTGGAGCCGGCCTGGTCCGGCCCGGCTCCCCGGAGTCGGGCCGGGACGGCATCGAGAAGCTGCTCGGGCCCGAACGCGCGGATGCCACTCTGCGATGGCGCGGCCGGGTCGCCCGCGCGTTCCAGAAGCGGCCGTCGCCGCCGCCGGGGCCGCGGCCCCGCCCGGCTTCCAGGTGCTGCTGCACGCCGACCCCGTCCCGTACCGCACGGGGGCCAACGTCGGCGTCGAGGTCGACCACATCCTCGCCGTGGCCGACGGCGTGGTGCTGCCCTGCACCGGGCCGGACGGCGTCAGGGAAGCGGTCCTCGGGCCGTTCACCGGCCGGGGCGGTGTGCGCGCAGCCAACTTCGGGATCGTCACCGGGATGGGCGGAAGCCCCCGCACCCTGGAGCGCGACGCGGCCCACGCCGCCTCGCTCGGCGCGGACCAACTGCGCCTGTACCACGCGGGACTCGCCTCGGGCCCGGACCTGGAGGCGGTCGCCGCCGCGCTCTCACGCCTGGGGTGAGGCGGGGGCGTCCCGG
>NZ_NEUE01000073.1 GCF_002910905.1 Streptomyces sp. SM11
GAAGTTCTTCAGGAGCGCGTCGAGACCGCCGTCGAAGCCCTGCCCGACGGCGGCGAAGCGCCAGACGTCCTTCAGGTAGAAGTCGCCGAGCATCACCGCGCGCTCGGTGGTGAACTCCGACCCGGTGAAGGCGTACCTCACCACTTCCTCACCGCCCGCGACGATCCGGATGTACCCCGGACCGATCTGGGACATCTGCCCGGAACCGTCGAGCGTCGCGGTGAAGGAGAGCTTCTGGATGGCTGCCGGAATGCGGTCGAGCGTGACGCGGAAGGACTCGGTGTCACCGGACTGCGCACCGAGGAGCTGGATGGACTCCTCGGGCGATTTCGGCTGGTTGAAGAAGATGAAGTACCGGTCGTCGGAGAGCTGCTCGTTGGCATCGAGGCCGAAGCAGCTGATGTCGAAAGTCAGCCCCGGGGCTGCGATCTGCACGCCTACGTACAGATCTGTCCCTGGCGTGAGATCACTGATCTTGGCCTTGTGGCCGCGTTGGAATTCCCTGGCCATGCGTAACGACCGTCCCCCATCCCGAAGGTAAATGCGTCGCGTCAGGCTAACCGCAAACAAGGACATCGGACCAAGCCGGTACACACCCGGTACAGAATCGGCGAACGTGACCGGCCCCGGTCACTCCTCGCGGGCGGCGGGCAGGTGGGGCAGCTGATCGGCCGCCACCACACCCTCCAGATACCCGCGGGCGCGCTCGGTGCGCGGGTACGCCTCCAGCAGCCGCCAGAACCCCGGACCGTGTCCGGGAACGAGCAGATGCGCCAGCTCGTGGAGGAGTACGTAGTCGACGACGTACTCCGGCATGCCCTGGAGCCGGTGCGAGAGCCTGATGCTGCCCTCGGCCGGGGTGCACGAGCCCCAGCGGGTGTTCTGGTTGGTCACCCAGCGCACCGAGACAGGCCGGGCGCGGCCGTCGAAATACTGGGCGGACAGCCGCACGGCTCGCTCCGCGAGCTCGGTGTCGCCCAGGACCCGCTTGCTCTCCTGGGCCGCGAGCTTGTCCAGCATCACGCCCACCCAGCGCCGCTCCTCCGCCTCCGACATCCGGGCGGGGATGAGCACGATCGTGCGGCCGCCCTCCCGGTACGCGGAGACTGTTCTCCTGCGCCGGGTGCTCCTGCGGACCTCGACCGCGCTCGTCGCCGAAGCGCGGGGCGGATGGGCTGCCGCGCTGCGCTGATGGCTTCCGGCGCTGCGCGCGGGGGTCTCCCCGGCGAAGCCGGACGACGGGTCGGCGGGCACGCCACGACGTTACCCGCTGCCCATGGGGGAAGTCCCGCCCCGCGAACGGTTCCGCGGCGGTCCACTCCGCAGCTTGCACCATTTGAACGATTAAGGGCTTGAACGACTAGCACCCCGCGCCTGTGGACAACTCCGCTCACGGTTCGACGCGGCCCCGCATTCTGGCGGAGGTCCTGCGGAAAAGGCTCCGCGGATCACCTGGTCCGCGAGCGCACCCGTGCCCGCGACACCACTCGGGGGGAGAGGTCATGTATCCGATGCTGAAGCCCGCACTGCGTCGCGCCTGGCGCGGACGGAACACCGTGCAATTCGGTGTGACACCCGCACATGCCGTGACGCTCGGACCGGTGGACATCGCCACAGGGAGCTTTCTGGAACTGCTCGACGGCACACGTGGCCTGCCGCTCCTGCACGAGGAGGCACGCGCGTTGGACCTGCCGGAACGTCATGTGAACCTCCTGTTGGGACGGTTGGCGGAGGCAGGACTCCTGGACGACCCGAGGTCGGCCGGCCCGGGAGCGGATGCCCTGCGCAGGCGCGTCGAAGTGATGGACCGCCAACGTCCCGATGTGGCCTCGCTGTCGGTCGTCCGCCCCGACCCGGGCGGCAGCCTGCGCCAAATGGCGGCCCGGCGGGCGATGCGGGTCCAGGTGCGGGGAGCGGGCCGGGTCGGAGCGTCCATCGCCTCGGTGCTGTCCGGTGCGGGGGTGGGGCAGGTGGAAGTGCTCGACGGGGGCCGGGCCGAGCCCTGGGACGTGGCGCCCGGGGGCCTCCCGCCGGCGTCCGTGGGGGAACGGCGCGACGTGGCGGCCCGCCAGCTCGTCCGCCGGTCAGCACCGGGGCCCGCTCCCAGGCGAACGGGGGCGGACGGGGCAGGAGCGGGCCGCACGGGGACGAACGGAACGGGGCCGGAGCGTCCGGGAGGGGGCCCGGCAACCGCCGGAGCCAGGGCGGGGGCCGACCTGGCGGGGAGCGCCGGACAGCCCGGTCTGTCCCTGGTCGTCGTCGCTCCCCGGGACGGTCTCGCGGTGTACGCACCCGTCGTGGACACGGCCGGCCCCTGGATCGCTTCGGGCACTCCTCATCTCTACGCGGGGGTGATCGAGGCCACGGGATTGGTCGGCCCTCTTGTCCTGCCCGGGGGCACCGGCTGCGCCGGCTGCCTGGAACTGCACCGTGCGGACCGGGATCCGCAGTGGCCCCGGATGCTGGCGCAGTGGCGTTCCGGGCGACGGGAAGCGGCGCCCGCCTGCGATCTGGCGCTCGCGACGGCGGTCGCCGGTCTCGCCGCGGCACACGCCCTCGCGTTTCTGGACGGGGACCTCCCGGCGAGTACCGGAACTCGCTGGGAGGCCGCCCTACCGCTGTTGGACTGGCGTTCCGAGCCGATCGGCCCACACCCGGAATGTTCCTGCGGGACGGCCGGAGGTGCCGGGAGGGAACGGGCCTCCGGTGGTGTTCCGGCACAGGACACAATGGCGGGGTGACCGCCGTCGCCGGGGTGACACCGGAGACCCGAGCGGCACGGCAGTCTGGGAACTGGAGGGGCACATGTCTGATCTTCCCCGGAAGGCGGTTACGCGTACGGCCAAGCTGGCCGCGCTTCCGCTCGGCTTCGCCGGCCGTGCCACCTGGGGGCTGGGCAAGCGGATCGGCGGAAAGTCGGCCGAGCTGGTCGCCCGTGAGGTGCAGCAGCGCACGGCGGACCAGCTGTTCAAGACCCTGGGCGAGCTGAAGGGCGGGGCCATGAAGCTGGGCCAGGCCCTCTCCGTCTTCGAGTCGGCTCTGCCCGAGGAAGTCGCCGGTCCCTACCGGGCCGCGCTGACCAAGCTTCAGGAGGCCGCGCCGCCGCTGCCCGCGCGCACGGTCCACGAGGTTCTCGCCGAGCGGATCGGGGAGGACTGGCGGGAGCATTTCCTGGAGTTCGAGGACACACCGGCGGCCGCCGCCTCGATCGGGCAGGTGCACCGGGCGGTGTGGCACGACGGCCGCGAGGTCGCCGTGAAGGTGCAGTATCCCGGCGCGGGCGAGGCGTTGCTCTCCGACCTCGCCCAGCTCAGCCGTTTCGCCCGACTGCTCGGCCCGCTGGTCCCGGGGGTGGACGTCAAGCCGCTGATCAAGGAGCTGCGCGACCGGGCGTCGGAGGAGCTGGACTACGAGCTGGAGGCACAGGCGCAGCGGGAGCACGCGGCGGAGTTCACGGACGACCCGGATGTGGTGATCCCTCAGGTGGTGCACCAGTCCGACCAGGTGCTGGTGACCGAGTGGATCGACGGGATCCCGCTGTCCGAGATCATCGCGGAGGGTACGGCGGAACAGCGGGACCGTGCGGGGCAGCTGCTGGCCCGCTTCCTCTTCTCCGGTCCGGCACGCACCGGGCTGCTGCACGCCGACCCGCATCCGGGCAACTTCCGGCTGCTGCCCCCGGCGGCGGACGACGCGGAGCACCCGGAACACGCGGAGGAGGAAGGTGGCCCGGTCGACTCGTGGCGGCTGGGGGTGCTGGACTTCGGCACGGTCGACCGGCTTCCGGGCGGACTGCCGCGGACCATCGGCGATTCCTTGCGGCTGACGCTGGAGGGCGACGCGGCGGGGGTGTACGGGCTGCTGCGGGCAGAGGGCTTCGTGAAGGAGTCGATCGACCTGGATCCGGATGAGGTGCTCGACTACCTGCTCCCGATCATCGAGCCCACACAGGTGGAGGAGTTCACCTTCGGCCGGGGCTGGATCCGTGAACAGGCGGCCCGGATAGCCGATCCGCGCTCCCCCGCCCATCAGCTCGGCAGGCAGCTGAACCTTCCCCCGTCCTACGTCCTGATACACCGGGTGACGCTCAGCACGATCGGGGTGCTGTGCCAGCTCGGCGCGACGGTCCGGCTGCGTGACGAGCTCGAAGCGTGGCTGCCGGGGTTCCTCGCGGAGGACACGGATGCGGAGGCGACGGAGTACGCCGAGAAGGAGAGCGAGCCGGAGCCGGAGGGCGAGACCGTGGAGGCGTAGGCCGGGCCGGGGGCCGGAGGCGGGGTCGGGGGGGGCGGGTGGGCGGTCACCACCAGAGTGAGTCGAGGCGGCTCTCGATCGCGCGGATGTGGAGGCGCGCGCAGCCCTCACAGAAGTGGAGCCGGCGTCCGTCCTCCACGGCGCAGAGCCAGGTCGCAGGGGCCGTGTCGCCTTCGGCGGCGGTGCCGCAGCGGGCGCACACCACGCTTTCCGCAGCGGGTCGTTCGGGGGGATGCGTCTCCTCGTCCACCTCCCGACGATATCCCCGCGAACGGACGGTCGACGGCACAACGCACCGCGGGGCCGCCCGGATACGGACGGCCCCGCGGTGGGGTGATGGCTGCACGGTCAGTGCATGACCGCCATGGCCAGCGCGCGGCGGGCGCGCAGCGAGGCGCGCTCCGCCCGGCGCTGCATCCGGCGGGCGGCGATCAGGCGGACCGACTGGCGGTCCCTCTGGGCCTCCCGCAGGCGGTCGTGCATATGCGCACGAGCCAGGGCTTCTGGGATGAGTTGCATTTCGCGGGTCCTGTTCTGACGCGAGTCGTTCGCGCCGATGATGGTGACGTCGGGGGTGGCGGAGCCGACGGGCTCCTTCGTGGGGGTGATCATTGGTGCCTGATTCCGGGGGTCATGGGTCTGGGGGCGGTCGATCGTTCCGAGGCGCAGTCTGCGTGTGGGGGTGGGGACCCCACAGGTCGCGGTCACGCTGCGACCGGGTTCTTGCGCGGACGGCCACGCGGACGCTTGCGGGCCACGACGACGCCCTGGACGAAGAGCTCGCCGCCCCAGACACCCCACGGCTCGCGGCGGTCCTTCGCCCCGGCGAGGCAGGCCTCGACGAGCGGGCAGGTGCGGCAGAGGGACTTGGCGTACTCCACGTCGGCCGGCGACTCGGCGAAGAAGACCTCCGGGTCGTAGGAGCGGCAGGGGACGGGCACGCCGAGGTTCTCGATGGCGTCGTCGAGCGCGGTGAGCGTGGTGAGCGGGGTCAAGGTGGAGTCCTCCGTGGAGCCGGGCGGCGAGATCGAGTCGGAAAGCGGTACTGACGGGGCGTGCGTTTCGATGTGCACGGTGGGTGGTGTCCTCGTCTGGTCGTGCCGGCCTGTTGGCCGGTTGGCGGCTGCTGGTACCAGGTCCTGCTTGTCCCGAGGCTCCTTCGTTCCGTCTCGTCCGTTCGGACAAAACAAAAGGGCCGCGGATCCCGAGTGGGGTTCCGCGGCCCTGAAGGCGCCGGCCTGATGCTGGATCAGGCTGGATCACTCCAGGGTTCAGGCCCACGGAAGGCCCACATCGTGTGGTGCTGCTGCGTCTGCTTCTTGGCTCCGGCACCGGCTGCCGCAAAGGCATAGGCGTGAGCCTGTGCTGCCTTCGCTACTGCTGCTGCCGGTGCCTCGATCGGTCGCTCATTGCGCTCCCGCATCACGGGGAGGCTCGCCGGGGACAGCGGACGGGCGGCAGAGATGCCGGACAGACCGGTGGCGCGAAGCGAAGCAGCCGAGGAGCGGGTGAGGCCGAGCGAGCAGGCGGAGACGACCGAGAGATCGGTCATTTTCTGGGTTTCGATGATGCTGATCACTTCAATCGCCTCCTCTCGGCGTCTCAGGGGGACCGGCCGGGACCGGTCCTGCGTATTCGGATAAGTACAGCACGGAATCAGGGCTTCAGAGAAGTCGCTGTTCCCGTGGTTAAGAACCTATGGTGACGACTGGGGCGGGCGCAAACTATTTTCTGGACGAGTTTTTCTCAGGTCTCGTCGATGCTCTCCTCGGGCTCGCCATCAACCGCTTCACCTGCGCAGATGGCCAGAACGTCGGTGCCGAAGCGGCTCAGCTTCCGGTTGCCGACGCCGGCGATGACGACCAGCTCGCCCTCGGTGGACGGCACGGCCTCGGCGATCGCCATGAGGGTCTTCTCGGTGAACACGCAGAAGTCCGGCTGCCCCAGCAGGGCCGCCTGCCCGGCCCGCCAGTCGAGCAGCCGCCCGTACAGCCCCTCGTCCATGTCCGAGGGGCACTCCTCGCAGCGCATCAGTTTCATCTCGCCCGCGTCGGTGAGCGTCCGTCCGCAGACCCGGCAGCGCACCGGGCTCCTGGGTTTGCGCTCGACGGCCGGGGTCCGCTCGACGGCGGCCCGGCCGGTGCCCCGGTCGATTCCTCCGCCGCCGCCGGCCCCGCTCCGTGCGCCCGAGGCCGTCGAGCCCGGCCGGAGCCCGTTCAGGAAGCGGGTCGGCCGCCGGCTCGCCCGGCCGCCCGGTGACCGGGACAGCGCCCAGGAGAGCGAGAGGTGGACGCGGGCGCGGGTGATCCCGACGTACATCAGGCGCCGCTCCTCCTCGACCTGCTCGTCGGTCTTGGCGTAGGCGATCGGCATCATGCCCTCGGTCAGGCCGGCCAGGAACACGGCGTCCCACTCCAGGCCCTTCGCCGAGTGCAGCGAGGCCAGGGTCACCCCCTGGACCGTCGGGGCGTGCTGGGCGGCCGCCCGCTCGTCCAGCTCACGGACCAGGTCGGTCAGGGTCGCCCCGGGTTTCGCCGTCTCGAAGTCCTCCGCCAGGCGCACCAGCGCGGCCAGCGACTCCCAGCGGTCGCGCACGGCCCCCGATCCGGCGGGCGGACGGCTGGTCCAGCCCTTGGTGGAGAGCACCGCCCGCACCTGGGACGGCAGCCCCTCCGCCTCGTCGAGCAGGGAGTCGTTGCGCCCGGCGCGGGCCGCGCCGCGCAGGGCGGTGCCCGCCTCGCGGACCTCGGCCCGCTCGAAGAACCGCTCGGCACCGCGCAGCTGGTAGGGCACCCCGGCGTCCGCGAGTGCCTGCTCATAGACCTCGGACTGGGAGTTGACGCGGTAGAGCACGGCGATCTCGCCGGCCGGCACGCCCGCGGCGATGAGGTCGCGGATGCGCCGGGCGGTGCCCTCGGCCTCGGTGGGCTCGTCGGGATACTCCGTGTAGACGGGCTCGGGGCCCTTGTCGCGCTGGGAGACCAGCTCCAGCCGGTGGTCGGCCGCCTTGCCGTGGGCCTGGCTCAACAGGCCGTTGGCGAGGTGCACGACCTGGGGCGTCGAGCGGTAGTCCCGCACCAGCTTGACCACGGTCGCCCCGGGGTGGCGGGTGCGGAAGTTCAGCAGGTGGTCGGGGGTGGCCCCGGTGAACGAGTAGATCGTCTGGCTGGCGTCGCCGACGACGCAGAGATCGTCCCGGTCACCGACCCAGAGGTCGAGCAGCCGCTGCTGGAGCGGGCTCACGTCCTGGTACTCGTCGACGACGAAGTGCTGGTACTGGCCGCGCACGTGCTCGGCGATGTCGCCACGGTCCTGGAGGATGCCGACGGTGAGCAGCAGCACGTCCTCGAAGTCGATCACCGAGCGTTCACGCTTGAGCTGCTCGTACATCGAGTAGATCTGGGAGAGGACCGCCGGATCGCGGGGGGCGTCCCGCCGGGTCTTGGCGACCGCCGCCGGGTAGTCGGCGGGGACGGTCTGGGTGACCTTGGCCCACTCGATCTCGCTGGTGACGTCGCGCAGCTCGTTGCGGTCGAGCCGGAGCTGGCAGCGGGCGGCGGCCTCGGCGACCAGCTGGACCTTCCGCTCCAGCAGCCGGGGCAGCTCGCCACCGACTGCTTTCGGCCAGAAGTACTGGAGCTGTCGGAGGGCGGCGGAGTGGAAGGTCCGCGCCTGGACGCCGGTCGCGCCGAGCTGCCTGAGACGGCCGCGCATCTCTCCGGCGGCCCGGTTGGTGAAGGTGACGGCGAGCACGGTGGCCGGCTGGAGGATGCCCGCGCGCACCCCGTACGCGATGCGGTGGGTGATCGCACGGGTCTTGCCCGTACCGGCTCCGGCCAGCACGCACACCGGTCCGTGCAGGGCGAGAGCCACCTCGCGCTGCTCGGGGTCGAGCCCGTCGAGCACGGCGTCCGGGGTCTCGGGAACCTGTGGGAAGAGGGTGGAGTGCGTTGCTGCTGTCACCCCGCCATGCTGCCAGGTCCCAGGGGGCGGATGCGGCGGTTGTCCACAGGGGTGAGCTATTCGTCGTACCGGAACGTGGCGGTGCGGGGCCCGTCCCGGGGGGTGTGGTGTGGGAATGGCGGCGGCGTCCCGTACGTTCCTTAACCGTGCGGGACGGGTGCGGACAGCGGCCGGACCGCAAGTGACGCTGCCGGCCGCGCAGCGGTACGGACGAGACGAAGGAGCGCCAGCGACATGGCGGGCACTGTGACGATGTACAGCACCACCTGGTGCGGCTACTGCCGTCGGCTGAAGAGCCAGATGGACCGCGAGGGCATCGCGTACAACGAGGTCAACATCGAGCACGACCCGGAGTCGGCCGCGTTCGTCGAGAAGGCGAATGGCGGAAACCAGACGGTCCCGACGCTGCTGATCGTGGCCCCCTCGGGCACCGAGTCGGTCATGACGAACCCGTCGCTCGCCCAGGTGAAGCAGGCGCTCGCCGCCTGATCCGGCTGCTGGAACGACCGCCCGTCGCGGACACGGGAATGCCCCCGGCATCGCCGGGGGCATTCCCGTGTCCGGAGGTGGTGCTCAGCCGGTCCGCTTCGCGCCGCCGGGCCTCGGGAGCGGCTTGCCGTACCAGAGCTCGATCAGCCGGGCCGCGATCGAGATGCCGAACGGGGGCATGACCTCGCCGGACTCGAAGGCGGCGGTGAGGTCCTCGCGGGAGAACCAGCGGGCCTCCTCGATCTCCTCGCCGTCGACGGTGACGTCGAAGGAAGTCGCCCGCGCCATGAAGCCGAGCATGAGGCTGGAGGGGAACGGCCACGGCTGGCTGGCGATGTACTCGACCTCTCCGACGGTGATGCCGGCCTCCTCGTACACCTCGCGCGCCACGGACTGCTCGATCGACTCCCCCGGCTCGACGAACCCGGCGAGCGTGGAGAAGCGGCCCTCCGGCCAGTGCACCTGGCGGCCCAGCAGGGCCCGGTCCTGGTCGTCGGTGACCAGCATGATGACCGCCGGATCGGTGCGCGGGTAGTGCTCGGCCCCGCAGGCCTGGCAGCGGCGGATGTGACCGGCCGCCGCGATGACGGTGCGCTCGCCGCAGCGGGAGCAGAAGCGGTGCAGGCGCTGCCAGTTCTCCAGGGCGACGGCGTGCACCATCAGGCCCGCGTCGCGGGGGCCGAGGAGCAGACCTGCTTCGCGGAGTCCGGCGGGCCGGGCCGACTGGTCCATGCGGCCGGGCAGCGTGTCCTTCTGGAGCGCGAAGTAGCTGACACCGTCCTCGTCGGTGCCGAGGAAGTACCGGTGGGTCTCGGTGACCGGGGCCTCGAAGGCCTGGGTCATGACGATCCCGGTGCCCCCGTCGGGGGTGTCGTCGATCAGCACCTGCCCGCCGGATACGACGAAGACGCGGGTCGTCGGGTGGCTCCACGCCACGGCCAGCCACGCCTCGTCGAGGCGGTGGTGTGCCGCGCGGTCGATGCCGCTCGGCGCGGTGAGGCCGATCGGGCGGTCTGCGGTGGCGTTGTCGAAGGTGCTCACAGGTGCTTCCTACTCCCCCTGGGTGGATCGGGTGTGCACAGGTACGTGGAGGTGTGCAGAGGATTCAGCGGAGTTCCGGGTATTCAGCTCAGTGCCGTGGCCAGTTCGCCCCACAGGTGGGCGGTCGTCTCCACGCCCTTGAGGAGGAGGTCCAGTTCGACCTTCTCGTCGGGGGCGTGCCAGCCGTCGGAGGGTACGGAGATGCCGAGGAAGAGGACGGGGGCACCGAGTACGTCCCTGAGGTCGGCGGCGGGGCCCGAGCCTCCTTCGCGGGTGAAGAGGATCTTCTTCCCGAAGGCCCGGCCCATCGCACGGGCCACGGCCCGCAGGGCGGGGTGGTCCAGCGGGGTCAGGCAGGGGCGGGTGGCGGGCTGGAAGGCGATCCGGTGGCGGACGCCCGCCGGGACACGGGCCTCGGCCCAGGCGCGGACCGCCCGCTGTACGTGTTCGGGGTCCTGGCCGTCGACCAGCCGGAAGCTGATCTTCACCAGGGCGGAGGAGGGGATGATCGTCTTGCTGCCGGCGCCCTGGTAGCCGCCGCCGATGCCGTTGACCTCGGCGGTGGGGCGGGCCCAGACGCGCTCCAGCGTGGAGTACCCGGACTCGCCGGACGCGGCCCCGGACTTCGCGGTGCGCAGCCAGGTGGCCTCGTCGAAGGGCAGCTCGGCGAAGAGCGCCCGCTCGGTGTCGGTGAGGTCGGTGACCCCGTCGTAGAAGCCGGGGACCGCGACCCTGCCGTCCTCGTCGTGGAGGGCGGCGACCAGGCGGGAGATCTCGGTGGCGGGGTTGGGGACGGCTCCGCCGAACGATCCGGAGTGGATGTCCTGGGCGGGTCCCGACAGCTCGATCTCGCACTCCGCGAGGCCGCGCATGCCGGTGCAGACGGTCGGGGTGTCCTCGTCCCACATGCCGGTGTCGGAGACGATCACCGCGTCGGCGGCGAGCCGGTCCGCCCGCTGCTCGGCCAGGGCGCGGAAGTTCGGCGAGCCGGACTCCTCCTCGCCCTCGATCAGCAGCTTGAGGTTCACGGCCGGGGTGGTGCGGCCGGTCGCGGCGAGGTGGGCGCGGACCCCGAGGGTGTGGAAGAACACCTGGCCCTTGTCGTCGGCGGCGCCGCGTCCGTACATCCGGCCGTCCCGGATCACCGGCTCGAACGGGTCGGTCGCCCAGCCGTCCTCGCGGGCGGCGGGCTGCACGTCGTGGTGGCCGTAGACCAGGACCGTCGGGGCGTCCGGGTCCTCGCTGGGCCACTCGGCGAAGACCGCCGGGGCACCGGGGGTCTCCCAGATCTCGGCGACCGGGAAGCCGGTCTCCCTGAGCTTCGCGCTCAGCCAATCGGCGCTGCGCCGTACGTCCCCGTCGTGCTGCGGCTGCGCGGATACGGACGGGATGCGCAGCCACTCCGCGAGGTCGTCGAGGAAGGCTGCGCGGTGCTGTTCGGTGTACGTACGGACGGCGCTGTCCGGGGTCTCGCTCATGTTCTTGAGCCTATCCGCCCTCGGGGGCGGGCTCGTCCAGCAGGATCCGCTCCAGTTCTGCCCGGCCGGGCAGCCCCCGTGGATGGACGGTCTCCCCGCTGCGTACGTAGAGGAAGGTGGCGGTGACGGCGTCGAGCGGCAGGTCGTGCAGCTCGGCCCAGGCCAGCCGGTAGACGGCGAGCTGGAGCGGGTCGGCGGTGCGGTGGCGGCTGGTCTTCCAGTCGACGATCTCGTAGGTGTCATCCGTGCGGTAGACGGCGTCGATACGCCCCCGGATCACCCGGCCCGCGAGGGTGATCTGGAAGGGGGTCTCCACCCGGTACGGCGTGCGCCGGGCGTACGCCGTGCGCTCGAACGCCTCCTTGAGCTCGGCGAGGTCCCGCTCGTCGGCGATCTCCACCTCGCTCTCGTCGCCCCCGGGCAGTTCGTCGGGACCGAGCATGGGCAGCGGAAGTTCCTCGTACCGCGACTCCACCCAGGCGTGGAACCGGGTGCCACGGCGGGCGGCGGGCCCCGGCGGGCGGGGCATGGGCCGGGCCAGCTCCCGGGCGAAGGCGTCGGGGTCCTCGGCCAGCCGCAGCAGCTGGGTGGCGGAGAGCGACGCGGGCACGAGGACCTCGCGCACGGTGGCGCGGGCGCGGCGCAGCTCCCCGGCCAGGGAGTCCAGGTCACGGTCCCAGGAGGCGAGGGTGCGGGCCTCCTCGGGGGTGAGCCGCTCCGCCGGGTCCTCCTGCGGGTGACGTGCGGCCGGGATGTGCGGGGGCGGGTGCGGTGCCGCGTCCGGTGCGCCCGGGGGACGCTCGGTGGGCAGCTCGTCCCACTCCCAGTCCTCGTCGATCGGTGCTTCGCCGATCGGTACGTCATCGGGCTCGGGGTCGTACGCCGGTGTCTCGTTCCCGTGCGGAAGCTCACCGGTGTGGGCCATGCGCTCCAGGTGGGCCAGGACCGTGTCCCGGGCTGCGCGGCGGCGGGCGAGGGCGTCGGCGTCGAGCGGGAGCGGCCAGGCCAGGTCGGTGCCGGGCGCCGCGAGGGCCGGGTTCTCCTCGTCCTCTGCGGGCTCGTCCGCCCAGGCCTCGATCTCGCCGTGGCCCGCGGCGCAGTGCTCGTACAGCGCGTCGAGGAAGGCGGACGGGCCGCGCGTCCTCTTCTGGGACGGGCCCCACCAGTGGCCGGAGCCGAGGAGCAGGGAGCGGGGGCGGGTGAAGGTGACATAGCCGAGGCGCAGTTCCTCCGTGTGCTGGTGCTCCTTCATCTCCTCCTTGAACGCCTTCAGCCCCTTGGCATCGAAGCTTTCGACGGCCGGGAGCGTCGCCGCGTCGCCGCGCAGGGCGTGCGGGAGCACCTTGGCCTGGGCGGTCCACGCCTCCCGGGACTGGCCGCTGGGGAACTGGCCGGTGACCAGTCCGGGCACGGCGACGACGTCCCACTCCAGGCCCTTGGACTTGTGGGCGGTGAGGACCTTCACGGTGTTCTCACCGCCGGGCAGCGCGTTGTCGAGGCCCTTCTCGTACTGCGCGGCGGTGCGCAGGAAGCCGAGGAAGGCGAGCAGCGACGCCTCACCGTCGAGGGAGGCGAAACGGGCCGCGGTGTCGAGGAAGTTGGCGAGGGTCTCGCGGCGGCGGGCGGCCAGTGCCTGCGGCGATGCCGACAGCTCGACCTCAAGGCCGGTGGTGGCCAGGACCCGGTGCAGGACGTCCATCAGGGGGTCCGCGAGCGAGCGGCGCAGGTCGCGCAGCTCCCGGGCGAGGCGCGCGAAGCGGACGCGGGCCTCGGCGGAGAACGGCAGCCCGTCGTCGGCCGCGTCCCCCGCGACCAGGAAGGTGTCCAGCGCGTCCGCGAGCGATATCACCTCGGCCGGGTCCGTGCCCTCGACCGCCTCCGCGAGCCGCTGGTCCGCTTCGGCGTCGTCGGTGTGGCCGGCCCGGTGTACGAGGAGACGGGCGCGGCGGCCCAGCAGCGCCAGGTCACGGGGGCCGATGCGCCAGCGCGGTCCGGTGAGGAGGCGGACCAGGGAGGCATTGGCCCCCGGGTCCTGGAGAACCTCGCAGACGGCGACCAGGTCGGCCACCTCGGGCAGGTGCAGCAGTCCGGCGAGGCCGACGACCTCGACCGGGATGTCCCGGGCTACCAGCGCCGCCTGGATCTGGGGGAAGTCCCCGGCGGTGCGGCACAGGACGGCGATCTCGCCGGGCGGAGTGCCGGTGCGCACGAGGTGGGCGAGGGTGTCGGCGAGCCAGTCGATCTCCTCGCTGTGCGTGTTCAGCAGGGCGCAGCGGACGGTGCCGTCCCGCTCGGCGCCCGGGGCGGGGCGCAGCGCCTCGACGCCCTCGTGCATCGCGCGCAGCGGTTCGGCGAGGCCGTTGGCGAGCTGGAGGAGGCGGCCGCCGCTGCGGCGGTTCTCGCTGAGGCTGTAGCGGGTGGCAGGGGTGCCGTCGGCGTGCGGGAAGTGCTCGGGGAAGTCGTCGAGGTTGGCGACGGACGCGCCGCGCCAGCCGTAGATCGCCTGGCAGGGGTCGCCCACGGCAGTCACCGCGTGGCCGGTGGGTGCGGCCGTCCCCGCTTCCGTACCGCTGCCGAACAGCGCGGAGAGCAGCAGTCTCTGGGCGACCGAGGTGTCCTGGTACTCGTCGAGGAGCACGACCCGGAACTCGTCGCGCAGGATCTCCCCCACCTCCGGCCGGGTCAGCGCCAGCTCGGCGGAGAGGGCGATCTGGTCGCCGAAGTCCAGCAGGTCCCGGCTCCGCTTGGCGGCCCGGTAGCGCTCGGTGAGGCCGAGGAGCGAGCGGCGGGCCTCGGCGGTCTCGGGGATCCTGCGCAGGTCGGCGTTGCTGAGCCTTGCGTTCTCCAGGGCGTGCAGCAGTTCGGTGTCGTACGTGTCCAGCGCGCCGGGGCGTACGAGGTGTTCGGACAGCTCCCCGTCGAGCGCCAGGAGATCGCTGACCAGGGTGGGGAAGGACCGGGTGAGCGCCGGGTACGGGCCCGGGGCCTCGCGCAGCACCTTGGCCGCGAGCTGGTAGCGGGTGGCGTCGGCGAGGAGGCGGGTGGTCGGCTCCAGGCCGATGCGCAGGCCGTGCTCGGTGAGGAGGCGGCCGGCGAAGGCGTGGTAGGTGGAGATGGTGGGTTCGCCCGGGGGGTTGTCCGGGTCGATGACGTCGGGGTCGGTGACCCCGGCCGCGATCAGCGCCTTGCGGACGCGCTCGGCCAGCTCGCCCGCCGCCTTGTTGGTGAAGGTGAGGCCGAGGACCTGCTCGGGCGCGACCTGTCCGGTGCCCACCAGCCAGACCACGCGGGCGGCCATCACCGTGGTCTTGCCCGACCCGGCTCCGGCCACGATCACCTGCGGGACGGGCGGCGCGGTGATGCAGGCCGTCTGCTCCGGGGTGAACGGGATCCCGAGGAGCTCCTTGAGCTGCTCGGGATCGGTGATGCGTGAGGACACCCGGTCAACGGTAACCGGGCCCACCGACAGCCCACGCCGATGCCCACGAAAGGCCCTGCTCCACCACCTGGCGCTACTCCACCACCTGGCGCCCCTCCGGCTGCGCGCTGCACGCGGCACGGAAGGTGCAGTGGGCGCAGTGGGTTCCGGTGGTGGGCGTGAAGCGTTCGTCCAGGACCTTTCCGGCGGCGGTGGCGAGCAGGTCGGAGACCCACTCCCCCGCCAGTGGCTCCTGGGCCTGGACCTTGGGGAAGGCGTCGCCGCCCTCCTTCTTGGGGGCGGGCTGACGGAGCTGGACCAGTTCGGCGCCGCCGGGTTCGGGCCGCCGGCCGTCGAAGAGGTCGTCGACCGCGCCCTCGCGGACGGCGAGCTGGTAGACCGCGAGCTGGGGGTGGGCGGCGACCTCGTCCTTGGTGGGCGCGCCCTTGCCGGTCTTGAAGTCGACGACGTAGGCCCGGCCATCGGCGTCCTGTTCGACCCGGTCCATGGAGCCCCGGATGCGGACGGCGTACTCCCCCGCCTCCAGCGTCACGTCGAAGTCGTGCTCGCTCGCGGTGTGCTCCCGGCCGCCCCGGTCCAGGACGTGCCAGTGCAGGAAGCGTTCCAGGGCGGCGCGGGCGTGGTCCTTCTCCTGTTCGGACTTCCAGGGGGCGTCGAAGGCGAGGCCGTTCCAGACGGAGTCCAGGCGCTCCATGAGGACGTCGAGATCGGCGGGCGTACGGCTGGAGGCGACCTCGTCGGCGAGCACGTGGACGACGTTGCCGAACCCCTGGGCGGCGGTGGCCGGGGCGTCGGCCTTCACTTCGCGGCCCAGGAACCACTGGAGGGCGCAGGTGTTGGCGAGCTGGTCCAGCGCGCTGCCGGAGAGGGTGACGGGCTGGTCGCGGTCGCGCAGTGGGACGGCGGAGCGGGTCGGCTCCTCCAGGCCCCACCAGCGGTACGGGTGGGCCGCGGGCACCAGTGGCTGCCCCTCGTCGTCGGTGAGCGCGGCGAGCCGGGCGAGGCGGTGGGCGGCGGCCTCCCGCAGGACGTCGGAGACGGCCGGGTCGACCGTGGTGGCGCGCAGCTCGGCGACGAGCGCGGCGACGGCGAGAGGGCGGCGCGGGCGGCCGGTGACATCGCGGGGTTCGACGCCCAGCTCGGTCAGGAAGCGGGAGGGCTGGTCGCCGTCGTCGGCGGGGGCCTTCACGGCGGTGACGATCAGGCGCTCGCGGGCGCGGGTGGCCGCGACGTAGAACAGCCGGCGCTCCTCGGCGAGGAGCGCCCCGGGCGTGAGGGGTTCGGCGAGCCCGTCGCGGCCGATCCGGTCCGCCTCCAGGAGGGAGCCCCGGCGGCGCAGGTCGGGAAAGAGACCCTCCTGGGCCCCGGCGACGACGACGAGCCGCCACTCCAGGCCCTTGGAGCGGTGAGCGGTCATCAGGCGTACGGCGTCGGGGCGGGCGGTCCGCCGGGAGAGGGTGTCGGCGGCGATGTCCTGGGCGTCGACCTCTTCGAGGAAGTTGAGGGCACCGCGCCCGCCGGTGCGCTCCTCGGCGCGGGCGGCCGTGTCGAACAGGGCGCACACCGCGTCGAGATCACGGTCGGCGTTGCGCCCGCCCGCCCCGCCGCGCAGCGCGGCCCGCTCCAGGCGGCCGGGCCAGGGGGTGCCGTTCCACAGGGTCCACAGGGCCTCCTCGGCGGTGCCGCCGCCTTCGAGGAGCTCGCGGGCCTTGCGCAGGAGCGCGCCGAGGCGCTGCGCTCCGTGGGCGTACGCCGGGTCGTGCGTGACGAGCCGCTCGGGCTCGGCCAGGGCGCGGGCCAGCAGTGCGTCGGAGGGTGCGGGGACCCGGATCCCGGCGGCGCGTTCCTCGTCGCGCAGGGCCCGGCCGAGTCGGCGCAGGTCGGCGGCGTCCATGGAGCCGAGCGGGGAGGTGAGGAGGGTGAGGGCGGTCTCGGTGTCGAGCCAGGAGGGGGGCGTGCCCTGCTCCTGGTCCGGAGAGGTGCCGTCATCCGCCGGGGCCGGAGAGGTGCCGTCGCCCGCCGGGCCCGAAGAGATGCCGCCGCCCGCCGGGCCCCCTTGGTCCGTCTCGTCGGCCCGCGCGGTGTGCAGCGCTGCCGCGGCCACCGTCCGCAGCGCCGTCAGCAGCGGGGCGACGGCCGGTTCGTGGCGCAGCGGCAGATCGTCGCCGTCGACCTCCAGGGGTACGCCGGCGGAAGTGAGCGCGCGGCGGACGGCGGGCAGCGAGCGGCCTCCGGCCCGTACCAGCACGGCCATCTCCTGCCACGGCACCCCGTCCTCCAGGTGGGCGCGGCGCAGCAGGTCCGCGATGTTCTCCAGCTCCGATGACGCGGTCGGGTAGGTGTACGTCTCGACGCGGCCGCCGTCCCGCACGGCGTGCAGCTCGCGGTGGGCGCGGACCGTGTCGCCGGGCAGCCGGGTCAGCGGCATCCGGCGGGTGAGCAGCCGGGTCGCGGCCAGCAGTCCGGCCCCGGAGCGGCGGGAGGTGGTGAGCACGCCCACGGGCGCGGGGCCCCCGTCCGCCCGGCGGAAGGTGTCCGGGAAGTCGAGGATGCCGTTCACGTCGGCGCCCCGGAACGTGTAGATCGACTGATCGGGGTCGCCGAAGGCGATCAGCGTCCGCCCGGTCCCCGCGTCCGCCCCGTGCTCCCGGGTGTGCTCCGGCGCGCGCCCGCGGTTGCCCGCCAGCGCGTGCAGCAGGCGCACCTGGGCGGGGTCGGTGTCCTGGTACTCATCGACGTACACCGCGTCGTAATTCCCCGCGAGCCGCTCCGCGACCTCGGGGCGCTCGGCGAGCAGAACCGCTCGGTGCACCAGCTCCGCGTAGTCCAGGACGCCCTGGGCGTCGAGGATGTCGAGGTACTCGGCGAGGAACTGGGCCGCCGCGCTCCAGTCCGGGCGGCCGGTGCGGCGGGCGAAGGCGGCCAGTGCGTCCGGGCCGAGACCGAGCTCGCGGCTGCGGGCCAGCACCGCGCGCACCTCGTCGGCGAAGCCGCGCGTGGTCAGGCAGGACCGCAGCTCGTCCGGCCAGCGGACGTGGGCCAGGCCCTCCTTCTCCAGGTCGAGCTGGCCCGCGAGCAGTTCGCGGACGGTGACGTCCTGCTCGGGCCCGGACAGCAGGCGCAGCGGATCGGCGAACAGGTCGGCGTCCTGGTGGGCCCGGACCAGGGCGTAGCAGTACGAGTGGAACGTGGTCGCCTGCGGGCCCCGGGCCGCCCCGAGGCGGTCTGCCATCCGGTCCCGCAGCTCGACGGCGGCCTTGCGGCTGAAGGTGAGGACGAGGATGCGGGCCGGGTCGGCGCCCCGGTTCACCCGCGCGGCGACGGATTCGACGAGGGTGGTGGTCTTGCCGGTGCCGGGCCCGGCGAGGACCAGCAGCGGGCCGCCGGGGTGGTCAACCACCGCGCGCTGGCCTGCGTCCAGGAGAGGAGGATCCACCGAACCCGGCGGAGTGCGCACCAGACGGTACGCACCCGTGGTCCGCGGCCGTGACTCACGGTGCGGACTGTGCCGGGTGGAGGAGGAACTCACGTGGATCGCCGGTCCTGGTGGATGTGCGTGGGTGTACTGGTGATGAGGAACAGGGTCGGTGCGACAGCGGAAGAGGAAGGGGGCGGAGCGTGCCGCGCGATGACGACGCTACGCCAGCGACGGCGCGGGAGGCGGCGACTGCGCTGCGTCCCTCGTCACGTGCGCTGCCGCGTCGGGCCGCCGCTGCCGGAGGCCGGTGGCGGAAGCTGTCAGGTGTGAGTTTCCTCGCCCGGGCGGTCCGGACCGCCCGGAACGACCCGACCGCCTGGACCGCCTTGGCCGCCCGGATCACCGCTTCCGTCCCAGCGGGCGCGCCGCATGTCGATCCGCGGGATGTGCCCCTCCACCCGGCGCGACGTCTCGCGCAGCGGGGTGCCCTCGGCGCGGTAGTGGTCCAGCGCCCGCAGCTCGTGGGCGGGGAGCAGCGTCCCGTCGGCGCGGACCACGCGCCACCACGGCACGGCCGATCCGTACAGTGCCATGACCCGGCCGACCTGGCGGGGTCCTCCATCGCCCAGCCACTCCGCGATGTCGCCGTACGTCATCACCCGGCCGGGCGGGATCAGATCGGCCACGTCGAGAACACGCTCCGCGTAGTCCGGCAGTTCGGCGCCGGCCGGGGCGGTGCCGGAGCCGCCCCCGTCCGTCTGGTCCTGGCTCATCCGCCCCATCCTGCCGTACGCCACCGACAGCCCGGCAGAAGCGGTGACCGTCCGGACACACAGCGTGCACGCAGGTGCAAAGGAGCGTATGTTGCGCTTCCCGCGCCCGTGCAACGCACCCTGATGCCCTCCTCCGTCTGCGGGCCGTGCCACCATCATGCGGGCGGTGACCGGTGATACCAGAACACGAAGACGAACCAGAGGCGACGAAGGAGCAGGGCGTGCAGCCACCGAGGGCGGCGGACGCCTCCGATGCCGGGGAGCGCCCGCAGGGCGGTCCCGAGACCTCGGGAGCACCCCGCGCCTCCTCGGGTGCACCCCGCGCCGACGGTCCCACGGCGTCCACCACCGGGCATCTGGCCGGTTCGACCCTGGCCTCCGCCGACGCCGCTCCGAGCGACCGCGTCTCCGGGGACGAGCCGCTGCTCCCCGCCCGGGTGCACCGCCCCTCCGACCTGATGCGGCTGCTCATCGGGGTGCTCGCGATCGCGGTCCTGCTCTCAGTCGCCGCGTTCGCCCACGGCACCACCACCGGTCTTGAGGACGACATCTCCAAGGGCACCGAGCAGGCGCCCGATCTGCTGATCAAGATCGCCGGTCTGGTGTCCAGCATCGCCGTGCTGCTGGTGCCGGTCGCCTTCGCCATCGAACGCCTCATCAAACGCGACGGGCTGCGCATCGCGGACGGTGTGCTCGCCGCCGTGCTCGCCCACGGGGTGACGCTCGCCACCGACCTCTGGGTGTCGCGGACCGCTCCCGGCACCATCCAGGACGCGCTGACCCAGCCGCAGACGGCCGGCGGGCTGACCGACCCGGTGCACGGCTATCTCGCACCGGTCATCGCGTACATGACGGCGGTCGGGATGGCGCGGCGGCCGCGCTGGCGTGTGGTCCTGTGGGTGGTGCTGCTGCTCGACGCGTTCGCGATGCTCGTCGGCGGGTACACCACCCCGTTCTCGATCATCCTCACCGTGCTGATCGGCTGGACGGTGGCGTACGGGACGCTGTACGCGGTCGGCTCGCCGAACGTCCGCCCCACCGGCCAGCACCTGATGGCGGGTCTGCGGCACGTGGGCTTCCGCCCGGTCGCGGCGATGCGCGCCGAGGACTTCCCGGACAACGCCGACCACAACGACCGGGGGCGGCGCTATCTGGTCACCCTGGAGGACGGGCCACCGCTCGACGTCACCGTCGTCGACCGGGAGCAGCAGGCCCAGGGGTTCTTCTACCGGGCCTGGCGGCGGCTCACCCTGCGCGGGATCACCCAGCGACGCTCCATCCAGTCGTTGCGCCAGGCGCTGGAGCAGGAGGCGCTGCTCGCGTACGCGGCCATCGCCGCCGGGGCGAACGCGCCCAAGCTGATCGCCACCTCGGAGCTGGGTCCCGACGCGGTGATGCTCGTCTACGAGCACATCGGTGGCCGGTCGCTGGACTCGATGGAGGACGAGGAGATCACCGACGACCTGGTGCGCAGCGCCTGGCAGCAGGTGAAGGCGCTCCAGTCGCGGCGGATCGCGCACCGCAGGCTCACCGGTGACGCCCTTCTGGTGGATCGTTCCGGCAGGGCGTTCGTGACGGATCTGCGCGGCGGGGAGATCGCCGCCGGTGATCTGGTGCTGCGGATGGACGTGGCCCAGTTGCTGACCACGCTGGGGCTGCGGGTGGGGGCCGAGCGGTCGGTCGCCGGGGCGCTGGCCGTGCTCGGCCCGGACGTGGTGGCGGACTGTCTGCCGCTGCTCCAGCCGATCGCACTGAGCCGCTCCACCCGGGCGACGCTGCGCCGGATCGCCCGTGAGCGTTCGCAGCGCGAGCGGGAGGCGGTCGTGGAGGCCTCGCAGGCGGCCAAGCAGGCGAAGGCCGGCCTCACGGCGGACCCCGCGACGGGCGGGAAGGCCGACCCCAAGGCGGAGCGCAAGTCGCTGCGCACCGAGAAGCAGGCCGAGAAGCGCGCCATCGACGATGCGCTGGAGGAGGCCCGCGAGGAGGATCTGCTCGCCCAGATCCGCCGTCAGGTGCTGCTGATCCGCCCGCAGGCCCCGGTCGAACCGGTCCGTCTGGAGCGCATCAAGCCGCGCACCCTGTTCAGCTTCATCGCCGGGGCCATCGCCGCGTACTTCCTGATCTCCCAGGTCACCCAGGCCAACTTCGGGACGGTCGCGGAGCAGGCGGAGTGGGGCTGGGTGGCGGCGGCCCTCGGCTTCTCGGCGCTGAGCTACGTGGCGGCGGCCATGAGCCTACTGGGCTTCGTGCCGGAGCGGGTGCCGTTCCTGAAGACCGTGCAGGCTCAGGTGGCCGGCTCGTTCGTGAAGATCGTCGCGCCGGCCGCCATCGGGGGCGTGGCCCTGAACACCCGCTTCCTCCAGCGCGCCGGGGTGCGCCCCGGACTCGCGGTGGCGAGCGTCGGCGCCTCCCAGCTCTTCGGGCTCGGCGCCCACATCCTGCTGCTGGCACTGTTCGGCTATCTCACCGGTACGGAGAAGACCCCGGACTCGCTGACCCCGTCCCGGACGGTGATCGCGGGTCTACTCACGGTCGCGGTGCTGGTGCTGGTGGTGACGGCGATCCCGTTCCTGCGGAAGTTCGTGGTGACGCGGGTGCGCTCGCTGTTCGCGGGGGTCGTGCCGCGCATGCTGGACGTGGTCCAGCGGCCGCAGAAGCTGCTCACCGGCATCGGCGGCATGCTGCTCCTGACCGGCCTGTTCGTGCTCTGCCTGGACGCCTCGATCCGGGCGTTCAGCGGCCCGGGCGTCCCCCAGCTGAGCTACGCGAGCATCGCGGTGGTCTTCCTCGCCGGGAACGCGATCGGCTCGGCGGCCCCGACTCCGGGCGGGATGGGCGCGGTCGAGGGCGCGCTGACGCTGGGCCTGATCGCGGTCGGCCTGCCGCCGGAGGTCGCGGCGCCTGCGGTACTGCTGTACCGCGTGATGACGCTGTGGCTGCCGGTGCTGCCGGGGTGGCTCGCCTTCAACCAGCTGACCCGCAAGGGCGAGCTGTGATCCGAGCGTGCGCCCGGCGGCGGTAGCGGCCGCCGCCACCCGCATGGACCGCGCCCGGCCGCGCTCCCCGGCGCCCCGCCGCACGATGGGGTCATGAGGACTTCCCCCGCCCTGCGTGCCGCCGCCCTCGCCGCCACCGCCACCGTGCTGCTGCCGCTGACCGCCTGTTCGGACGACGGCGACGGGGACGGGTCCTCCACACCCACCGGGGCCTCGACCGCCTCGCCGACCTCCACCGCCGACGACCTGGCGTCGCAGCAGCTCGCATGGTCCCCGTGTCCGCCCCCGAACACGGCCCAGGGCGGCGGCGAGTCACCGTCGCCGCTGCCCGGCGGTGTGGTGTGGGAGTGCTCCTTCATGGACGTACCGCTCGACTACGCGGAGCCGGACGGCCGCACGATCGAGCTGGCGCTGGTGCGGGCGAAGGCCAGGGAGCAGAAGCGGCGGATCGGCTCGCTGGTGTTCAACTTCGGCGGGCCCGGCGCTTCCGGGGTCGCGACGCTGCCCGCGTTCGGCACCGAGTACGACACCCTCCGCACCCGGTACGACCTGGTGAGCTTCGACCCACGCGGGGTCGGCCGCAGCGAGGGCGTCCAGTGCGCGGACGACGCCGAGCTCGATGCCTTCTACCAGGAGGACTCCACCCCGGACGACGCGGCCGAGGAGAAGGAGTTCGTCCAGGGGCAGCAGGACTTCATCGCGGACTGCGAGGAGAACTCCGGCCCCGAACTCCCCTTCGTGGGCACGACGAACGCCGCCCGCGACATGGACCTGATGCGCACGGTGCTGGGCGACGACAAGCTGCACTACTTCGGCATCTCGTACGGCACCGAGCTGGGCGGGGTGTACGCCCACCTCTTCCCGGACAAGGTCGGGCGGGCCGTCTTCGACGCGGTGGTCGACCCCACGAAGGACGCCGAGCAGTCCTCCATCGGCCAGGCCGAGGGGTTTCAGCTCGCCCTGGACAACTTCACGAAGGACTGCGCCGAGCGCGACGACTGCGCGCTGCCCGGGACCACCCGGCAGGAGGTCGAGCAGTTCATCGCCGATCTGCTGGCCGAGCTGGAGGAAGAGCCCGTCGACGGGCTCGGTGACCGGCCGCTGACGCAGACGCTGGCCACCACCGGTATCGCGTCCGCGCTCTACTCCCAGGAGACCTGGCCGCTGCTGGAGCAGGGCCTGGACGAGGCGGGCGGCGGGAACGGCGGGCTGCTGCTCGCGCTGGCCGACTCGCTCAACGGCCGCTCGGAGGACGGGCAGTACGACAACTCCAACGCCGCCAACATCGCCATCAACTGCGCCGACAGCAAGCAGCGATTCTCCCTGGAGCAGACGAAGGCGGCGCTGCCCGCGTTCCGCGAGGCGTCCCCGCTGTTCGGGGACTATCTGGGCTGGGGACTGATGGGCTGTACCGGCTGGCCGGTCGCGGGCGCCTGGCAGACCCCGGACGTCAGCGCCCCGGGCGCCGCCCCGATCCTGGTCATCGGCAACACCGGTGACCCGGCGACCCCGTACGCGGGCGCGAAGGCGATGGTGGAGGAGCTGGGCAGGGGCGTCGGCGTCGAGCTCACCTACAAGGGCGAGGGGCACGGGGCGTACAACAGCAAGGACGCGTGTGTGCAACGAGCGGTCGACGGATATCTGTTGAACGGTACGGTGCCGAAGTCCGGCACCGTCTGCGGGTGACCCGGCACCGGCTCCCCTGCTGCGCAGGGCGGTTAACATGGCCGCACACCACAGCCGCCCGACGCGCCGCCACCGGCTTCGGGCCCAAGGGGGTGTCTGGTCGATCGGGGTCGGACAGGCCGCGGCGTCCGGTGCGGTGCATCGCAAGGCGCCGGAATGTCCTCGTCGCGGAGCGATTCGGGTGTTTCGGCGACTCCGCGAGGAATGGGGCCTCCCCTGTTCGAGCGGAGCCGAGACCTTGGGAAAGTGCCAGGCGCCGCGGACCCGGCCATGATCGACGAGACACCCCCGCAGGGGAGGGAAGCCGGATCATGCGTGCGCACCGTCGTGCCCATCGGGCCGCCGTAAGGACGGGAGCGGCCCTGCTCGCGGCGGGACTGCTCGCCGGCTGCGGCCTGTTGAGGTCGGAGCCGGAGGCGGACGGGCCGGCCGACGGCCGCCCCGGCGACGCCTCCCCCGCGCCGACCGGCCTGAAGGACTCCCCCAGGACGCCGGAACTGCTCTCCGCCCTCACCTCCCAGCGCCCCGACTGGAAGCGCTGCACGGCCCCGCGCGGCGGCGACGCCCCCGGTTCCGCCTGGCGTTGCGCGAGCGTGGACGTACCGCTGGACTACGCGGAGCCGTCCGGCGAGACGCTCTCCATCGCGCTGGTCCGCAAGGAGGCCCACGACAAGGGGCGGCGGCTCGGCTCGCTGCTGTTCAACTTCGGCGGGCCCGGCGGATCCGGCGTCGGGATACTGCCGCGCTCGGCCGACTCGTACGCGAAGCTCAATACCCGCTACGACCTGGTGAGTTTCGATCCGCGCGGGGTCGCGGCCAGCTCCGGGGTGCGCTGCCGCACCGACAAGCAGCAGGAGCAGGCCCACCGGAGCGTCGACCTGACTCCGGACACGGCGGCGGAGGAGGCCGCGTTCATCGAGGACGCCGCGGACTTCGGCGCCGGCTGCGAACGCCGCTCGGGCACGGTCCTGCCGCACGTCGGCACGGTGAACGCCGCCCGCGACCTGGACCTGATCCGCCAGGTCCTGGGGGACGAGAAGCTGTCCTACTTCGGCTTCTCCTACGGCACGGAGCTGGGCGGGACGTACGCGCATCTCTTCCCGCACAAGGTGGGGCGCATCGTGCTGGACGCGGTCGTCGACCCGACGGCCGACGGCATCGGGCACGCACGCAACCAGACCACGGGCTTCCAGCGCGCCCTGGAGAACTACCTCAAGGACCGCGGCCAGGACCCGAAGGCGGGCTCCGAGCGCATCGCCCGGCTGCTGGCCCGCATGGACCGGAGCCCACTGCCGACCGACTCGGGGCGTGAGCTGAGCGAGTCGCTCGCCATCACCGGCATCGTCACCCCGCTGTACTCCGAGTCGGGCTGGCCCACCCTGACGGCCGCGCTCGACGAGGCGGAGAACAACGGCACGGGCAATGGTCTGCTCCGGCTCGCCGACGCGTACAACGGACGTGACGAGCAGGGGCGGTACGACACCCAGAACCACTCCCAGCGGGCGATCTCGTGCGCCGACTCGACGTCACGTCCCACCGTGGACGAGGCCCGTGCGCTGCTGCCGGAGTTCCGGAAACTGTCGCCGGTCTTCGGCCCGTTCCTGGCCTGGGACACGGCCGGCTGGTGCGCCCGGTGGCCGGTCGAGGGGGAGCACGAGACGCCGGAGACCAGCGCGCCGGGCGCGGGGCCGATCCTGGTCGTCGGGACGACCGGCGACCCCGCGACCCCGTACGAGGGGGCGCGGCGGATGGCGGACGAGCTGGGCAAGGGCGTCGGCATCATGCTGACCAACAAGGGCGAGGGGCACGGGGCCTACGGCGGCAACGACTGTGTGACCTCGACGATCGACGACTACTTCCTGGACGGAAAGGTCCCGGCGGACGGCACGACCTGCGGTTAGCGGCTCTTCCCGGGCCCGGGCATACGGAAGGGGCCCGGTCCGCGCGCGCTGCGGACCGGGCCCCTTTCCCGTACAGAAGTACCGAGCCGTGCGGGGTGCTTCTAGTACACCGGCTTCTCGGGCTCGATCTGGTGGACCCAGCCGATCACGCCGCCGCCCACGTGCACGGCGTCGGCGAAGCCCGCCGACTTGAGGACCGCGAGGACCTCGGCGCTGCGGACTCCCGTCTTGCAGTGCAGGACGATGCGCTTGTCCTGCGGGAGGTCCTGGAGGGCGGTGCCCATGAGGAACTCGTTCTTCGGGATCAGCTTCGCGCCGGGGATCGAGACGATCTCGTACTCGTTCGGCTCGCGGACGTCGATGATCTCGATCTTCTCGTCGCCGTCGATCCACTCCTTGAGCTGCTTGGGAGTGATCGTCGCGCCGAGCGCCGCCTCCTGCGCCTCCTCGGACACGACGCCGCAGAAGGCCTCGTAGTCGATGAGCTCGGTGACGGTGGGGTTCTCGCCGCAGACCGCGCAGTCGGGGTCCTTGCGGACCTTCACCTGGCGGTACTGCATCTCCAGGGCGTCGTAGATCATCAGCCGGCCGACCAGCGGGTCGCCGACACCGGCGAGCAGCTTGATGGCCTCGGTGACCTGGATGGAGCCCACGGACGCGCAGAGCACGCCCAGCACGCCGCCCTCGGCGCAGGAGGGGACCATGCCCGGCGGCGGGGGCTCCGGGTAGAGGCAGCGGTAGCAGGGCCCGTGCTCGGACCAGAACACGGAGGCCTGGCCGTCGAAGCGGTAGATCGAGCCCCAGACGTACGGCTTGTTCAGCAGCACCGCGGCGTCGTTGACGAGATAGCGGGTGGCGAAGTTGTCCGTGCCGTCCACGATCAGGTCGTACTGCGCGAAGATCTCCATCACGTTCTCGGCTTCGAGCCGCTCTTCGTGAAGGACCACGTTGACGTACGGGTTGATCCCCAGCACCGAGTCCTTGGCGGACTCGGCCTTGGAGCGGCCGATGTCGGCCTGACTGTGGATGATCTGGCGCTGCAGGTTCGACTCGTCGACCTCGTCGAACTCCACGATGCCGAGCGTGCCGACACCGGCCGCGGCCAGGTACATCAGGGCCGGCGAGCCGAGGCCGCCGGCGCCGACACACAGCACCTTGGCGTTCTTCAGGCGCTTCTGTCCGTCCATCCCGACATCCGGGATGATCAGGTGGCGGGAGTACCTGCGGACCTCGTCGACGGTGAGCTCAGCAGCTGGCTCGACCAGGGGTGGCAGCGACACAGGAACCTCAACAATGCAGGTGGTCGGATTCTACGTAGACCGGCTTCTTACGGTCGACTACGTACGGTTGTTCTCCCCGTAACACTGCCACGCCCCTCCTCATTCCGAGATACCGGGTCCGATCCGCGAGACGATTTCGTCCCAGTACCTGGGCAGCGCCGCGAATGGATCGGTTTGTCCGCTTCGGTCGTCCCGGTCCGTGAAGAAGATCGTCCCCGCTCCCTGCCAGCGGGCGACGCGCATGGCCTCCTCCAGGTGGGTGCGCGGTACCCCGTGGACGAAGTGGGCGAACCGGCCCGGTGGATAGTCGGCCGTCCATTGGGCCACCTGGGACCAGCGGTAGTCGGTCCAGGGGCCCTGGAAGGTGACCAGCTGGTCGGCCACCTCCGCATAGCCGGGATACGGGTGGGTGCCGTGGCCCAGCACCAGGCGGCCCCCGCCGTCCTCGCTGTCGCTCTCCGCCAGCAGGGCGTGGAGCGTGCCGGTGAGACGGCGGACGGCGGGCAGTCCGGCCCGCTCGGCGGGACAGCGGGCGAGGTAGAAGCCGCCGACGCGGTACCAGTCGATGAAGGACCGGGCGTCCGCGATCAGCTCGTCGAACGGCCGCTCGCCGTGGGCCAGGTCGAGGTGGCCGAGCAGCCTGCCACCGGAGGCCCGGACGGTGTCGTCCGGGGCCTGACCGTGCAGGGCGCGCTCGCGGGCGTTGCGCAGCCGGCCCGCCGCCTCCAGGCAGTGCGGGTCGGGCCGGGAGCCGGGGCCCTCGGCGATGTTGAGCACGGCCCAGTGCAGCGGGGTACCGGGGCGGGCCAGCTCGGCCCATTCGGCGGGGGCCAGCAGCGGGTGGGCGTAGCCCGGGACGCCGAACCCGAGCTGTTCGCCGCCCGCGGTCCGGCGGGCGTCGGCCGGTGCGGTCAGATACGGCACGCCGCCTCCATCCAGATGTCCGCGAGGGACTCCTCCAGATTGATCCTCGGCCGCCAGCCCAGCCGGTCCCGCGCGGTGCGGACGTCGGCCTGCTGCCAGGCCCCGCAGCCGTCCGGATAGGGGGACGGGGTGGCGGAGAGGTGTTCCATGACGGACTCGGCGGAGGTGCGCGGGGCGCCGATGGGCAGTCGCGCGGGGGGCGTGTCCAGCTCGTGGAGTGCGCCCACGTACCCGGCGACCCTCGCCAGGACGGCGGCGGCGTCACGGAGGCGGACGGCCCGCCCGGTGCCGATGTTGACGACGCCCTGGGCGGCGGAGAGCGAGGCGGCGTGGACGGCCCGCGCCACATCCCGTACGTCGACGAAGTCCCGCTGCACGCCGAGACCGCTGAGCTTCAGCTCGCCGTCGCCGGACTGCATGGCCCGGCGCATCGCCTCGGCCAGCCGGCCGAGCGGCGAACCGGCGGGGGTGCCGGGGCCGACGGGCGAGAAGACCCGCAGGACGACGGCATCGAGGCCGGAGCCGAGGACCAGTTCGGTGGCGGCGAGCTTGCTGACGCCGTACGGGCCGCCGGGGCGCGGGACCGCGTCCTCCGCGGTGGAGGACCCGGGCTGCGAGGGCCCGTACTCCGATGCGCAGCCGACCTGGACGAGCCGGGCCCCGCAGCCGCTGCGGCGCAGCGCCTCGCAGACGGTGGCGACGGCGACGGTGTTGTGGCGGGTGAGGTCCCGGGCGCCGCCGCGCGTGGCGCCCGCGCAGTTGACGACGACGCCGGGGTGGACGGCGTCCAGGAAGCGGGTGAGCGCCCCGGGGCTGCCGCCCGCGAGGTCGAACCGGACGTCGGCGTCGTCGCCGCGCCCGAGGGCCGTGAGGTGGACGGCGGGGTCGGCCAGCAGACGGTCGGCGACGAAGCGGCCGAGGAATCCGTTGGCTCCGAGCAGCAGCACCCTCATCGCGCACCGCCTCGGTGCCGACGGCGGGCTGCCGGTGCGGGGGATTGGGGGGTCATGGCGGGTTTCTCCTCGGTCGGTTCGTGCGGTGCCGGACAGCCCGCGGCGTCGGCTCCGCGGGAGTGGGTCGGTGGTGCGGTGATGCGCTTTCAGAGGTGAGGCGGTGGGTCGGTGGAGCGCTTTCAGGGGTGGTACGTCGGCGGGTCGTGCGGTGGTACGTCGGTGGGACCGGCTCAGGTCCGGGTGTGGGCGGAGGCCCGGGAGAGCGCCAGGGCCGCGTGCGACAGCAGCCCGAGTACGGCCCCGCCGCAGGCGAGGGCGGACACGGCTCCCGTCCCGCCTGCCGAGACAAGGGCGTCCACCGGTCGGGCGAGGGGTTCCAGTCCGGGGAGCCGGGCGGCGAGGACGAGGGCCGGGGCCCCGGCCTCTACAGCGCAGGCGGCGGCCAGCGCCACGGTGCCCGGCTCGGGCAGCCCGTGGGCGGCGAGCAGCCGGGCCACGAAGAACAGAACCCCGAGGGCTACCACCGCGACGGACATGCCGCCCCCACCCAGGCCGAGGTCGGCCAGGTACAGCAGGGGCAGGAGCGCGCCGAGGAAAAGAGTGACGGCCGCCAGCAGCAGGGGGCGCACGCCCGCGCCGAACTCCTCCAGGACGTGGCTGCCGGACAGTTTGCGGTGGGCCTGGACGGTGAAGAGGTGAGCGCACCAGGCGGCCGGGGCGATGGCGGCGGCGAGGCCGAGCAGCGGGGCGGGGGTGCCGCCCCACGGACCGTCCGGGCCGCCGGTCATGACCTGGGCGAGCAGCTCCTCGCCGTACACCGCGTAACTCAGCAGCCAGCAGCCGTACATCCCGGCGCGACCCGCTCCTTCGGGGGCGCGCAGGGGCCCGCGGCCCAGGCACGCCCGGAGCGCCAGGCAGGCCAGGACCGCGCCGACGACGGTGACCAGGGCCCGTGCCCCGTCGCCGAGCACGCCTTCGGTGACCCGGAGCACCCCGGCGGTCGCCAGGCAGGCGGCCCCGGGGAGCAGGGCGAGAAGCGTCCAGGCCGCGCGCGCCTCGGTGTCGGGACCTGGGCCGGGCGGGCCGCCGGCGGGCTCTCGCGTACGGGGCGGCATGCGGGCGTACAGCTCCTCGGCGAGGGCGAAGACGTCCCGGTGGCGGTAGCGGGCGGCGGTGCGGTCGGTAAGGCCGTGCGCCTCCAGACCGGCGGCGATCTCCAAGGGATCCACGGCTCGTTCACACAGGTCGCGGTGGTGGTGCATGAGGGATCTCACCGGGTCGGCCGGGCCCCGCCGGGCGGTGCCGGCCGGGGCCCGGCGCGCCGTGGTGCGGGGCGGGATCTCCGCAGGGCGTCCCGAGGCGAGTGCGGGGCGTTCCGGGGCGGCAGCGTGGGTCGCCGGGTCGTCCGGACGGGTCATCGGGTGGTCTCCGTGGTCGTGGAGGATCGGGGTCGGGTGGTCATGCACCGCCGCGCCCCGCCGGTCGGAGGTCGATCGGTTACGCATCGCCGTCCCCCGCCGGTCCTGCCACGGCCGCGCAGACGCCCTCGGGCTCGGGCTCCCGCGTGTGCTGTGGCTCGGGTTCGCCAGGTCGGTCCTGCAGCCGGGTCCCGGGCGCGGCGGCCCGGCCCGGCACGGCGGCGGGTGACTCCGGGTCCGGCGGTGGGCGAAGGTGGGCCCCGGGCTGGGTCCAGTGGCCGAGGAGGCGGGCTTCCGGCGGGGTGGCGAACGGCAGGGGGTCGCCGTGGGCGTCCACCGTGTCGGCCTCCCGGCGTACCGGGGTGTGCGAGATCAGCTCCAGGTAAATGCCGCGAAATGCCGCGAGGTTCTGTTCGACGGTGAAGAGTTCGAGCGCGCGGGCCCGCGCGGCAGCTCCCAGGCGCGCCCGGCGCTCGGGGTCGCGCAGCAGCGCGACGCAGGCGTCGGCGAGCGCCTTGGGGTTGCGCGGGGGCACCACCAGGCCGGTGCCGCCGATGACTTCGACGACCGCGCCCACGTCGGTGGAGACGGTGGCCCGGCCGCAGAACATGGCTTCGACAAGGCTGACCGGGAAGCCCTCGACGACGCTGGACAGCACGATCACGCCGCCCGCGCCGTAGGCCTCGGCGAGGTCGGGGACCTCGGGGCCGCCGATCTCCTCGAAGGTGACCGGGCTGACGCCCTCGGCGTGGGCGCCGGGGGCCTCGTCCGGGAAGAGCTGGGCGGCCAGGGCCCGGCAGTGGGCGAGATGGGCGGCTCCCTCCTCGCCCGGGGCCGGGGCGCCGAAGATGCGCAGCCGGGCGTCGGGCTCCGCGCGGCGGATCTCGGCGAAGGCGTGGAGGAGGGCGATCAGATCCTTGGCGGGCTCGATCCGGCCGACCCAGACCAGCGTGTCGGGGCCGCCGGCGTCGCCGTCCTCGCCGACCGGGCCGAACCGCTCGGCGGCCATGCCCGGGTAGACCGTGCGCTGCTTGGCTGGGTCGGCTCCGCACCGCTGCTGCCAGCGGCGCACGTGCGTGTTGCCGGGGGTGACGAGCGCGGCCTGCCGGTAGACCTCGGTGGCGAGGCGGCCGTGGAATCCGGCGAGGAGGGCGCGCACGGGGGCCCCGTACGGGGTGGGGGTGTCGGAGGCGGCCAGGAAGTGCGCGCGCAGCGGGACGCCGTGCTCGGTGACGAGCAGCGGCACCCCGAAGAAGCGTTTGGCCAGGAGTCCCGGGAGGGCGGCCGCCCCGCCGGAGGCCGCGTGGCAGAGGTCGACCGCGCCGAGGCTCTCCTGGTCGTACCAGTCCAGCGAGAGCGGGCGCAGCGCGCGTTCCAGCTCGGCGGCGAAGGCGAGGTGGTCGGGGACGGTGGCGCTCCGCACGGTGCGGCCGGTGCCGCGGGCGCGGGAGGCGGCTTCCAGGATCCGTACGGTGGTCTCGGAACGCAGGGCGAGGTGGAGTCCGCCGCGTTCGCGGGCGAGCTCGGCGAGGCCGTAGAGCCCTTCGGCGAAGAGCTCGGTGCCGGGGCCCGCGCCCGCCACCGTTCCGGCCTCGTCGGGGGTGCAGACCGCGGTGGCGAGGGCGGCGAGGCGGTCGGTGAAGCGCCGGCGGTCGCGCCGCCCGTAGGACTGTTCGCCGCCGGTCACCAGCCGGGCCAGCAGGCCGCGTTCACCGCTGCCGCGCAGGGTGCCGTCCTCGGGGGTCCACAGCGGCGCGGTGCGCACCCGGCTGACCTGGTGCGGCAGCCGTACCCAGCCCTGGTCCTCCTGGTGGGCGGAGCGGCTCAGGGCGAACAGGTCGAACTCGTGCTGCGGCAGCCCGCGCACCAGCCGGTCACACCAGAGTCTGGACTCACCGGTCGCATACGGATAGCCACCGTCGGTGAGCAGTCCGATCCGCACGAGCACACCCCCGATCTCCCTTGTGGGCGGCCGCCGTTGAAACGGCGACTCACAGCGGGACGACCGTAAGCGGATACGCCGGTGGTGCGACGGACGGTTGTCCGTCGCACCACCGAAAGGGGTGAACCGTCGTAACTTTCCCGCCCCGGTCGCGTTCCGTCGCGATACAGCGGTCGGCCGTTACGGAGAGTCAGGCCCGGGCCAGCCCCTCGCGGGCCGGGGCGTGCCGGGGATCAACCGGCGGGATGCACCCAGGGGTTGGGCTTGCACTTGATGCCGTCGATCTCAAGGGTCTTGGTCTGCTGCTGCATGACCGGAGCCAGGGCGCCGGGGGTGCGGCAGTTCACATGGTTGTAGCGCAGCCGGTGGCCGACCTCGTGATTGATCAGCATCTGACGGTAGGCCAGCAGTTTCTCCGGGCCGAAGGTGGCGGCGCCCTGCGCCCAGCGATACGCGTTGATCATGATGCGGTCCGTCGCTGCGGAATCGCAGGAGACATTGTCGATCGTGGTGTCCAGACCGGATTTGGCACACCAGTCGCCGGTGGTCCCGGGGCTGGCGAGGGTGATCACGAAGTCAGGGGTCCCCGACGAGATGCGCTCGAAGGTCATCGCGCCGTTGTGCGCCCAGCTCCGGTCGTCGTTGAGGGTCTTCTGCACGGCCTCGGCGAAAAGGCCGGCGTCGAGGCCGAGGCCCTTCTCGACATCGACCCGGTAGCGGTGCTTCTGCCCCTTTCCGGGGGCCTTCGCCAGACCGGGCACCGCCTCGAACGATCCGCTCGCCCTCAGATCCGCGGCGAGCGGATACGGCTGCGCCATCCTGTCCGCGTACGAGAGGGGCTTGACCTCGGGCTCGGCCGAGGGCTGCTTCGGGGTCGGGCGGGCATCGGACCGGGAGGCGTCCTCGCCCGGGCCCTGCCGCTCCACATCGGCGGCGCGCGCGGCGGCCGCACGGTCACCGGAGTCCTCGGCCACCTGTCCGGCCACCACGACCGCGAGCACGGTGGTCACCGCGGCGGCGGCGATACCGGTGAACGTCCGCCCCTTGGACGCCCGGGTCCCGGGGCGTTCGTCCGGGTCACCGGCCTCGGTCTCGTCCGCGCCGTCCGGGGTCCCGGCCGCCGGCGACGTGGCAGGCGCGTGCAGTGGGGCCTCGCCGTCGAAGGCGTCCACGAACTCCCGGCGCGGGCCCGGCACCGGAGGGCCGTCGAGCGTCGGCCGCTGGGCCGCCCGGCCGTCCGCGGCGCGCTGGGCCGCACGCTGGGCGGACACCTGACGGGCCACGGCCTGCTGCCGGGCGGCGGAGTCCTGGGGCCCGGCAGGGCCGTCGGGATACGGCCGGGCGCCGGCGGGGCGGTCGCCCGGACCGGGGTACTGGTGGGGCGGGAGCGGATGGGGGGCGCCGTGAGGTGCGGGGGCGTCGTGTCCCTGGTCGTGGCGGGGCACCGGTCCGGCCCCCCAGCCGCCGCCCTGCTCACGCTGTTCGGGGTGGCCGCCGCGCGCCTGCGGGGCGTCGGGGGAGAACGGTCCCCGCCCTTCACCGGTCGGCGGGGGCGCGGTCCGCCTGCGTCGGCCGCCGCCGGACGCCGGCCTCGCCGCGGCGCGCTCGCCGCCCGGTTCCGCCGCCGCGTCCGGGCGGATCGCCCCGGGGCTCTTTCGACTGTGTCGTCCCACGCCCCGGATCAGCTCCCGCCGCTATCGTCCAGCAGTTCCCGGAACGCCTGGGCGACCGCCTCCGGGTACTCCATCATCGCCACGTGCCCCGCGTCGGGCAGGGTCAGCAGCCGGGCGCCGCGGAAGGCCGCGGACGCCTTGCGCGCCATCCGGTACGAGACGAGCTGGTCCCGTCCGCCGTACACGAGCTGGGTCGGTGCGAGCACCCGCTCGGCCTGACGCCACAGTCCGTGCTGGCCGCCCAGGGTGTACGCATCGACGATGCCCCGGGCCGAACGCGTCATCGCGTCCCAGAAGTACGGCAGCTCCAGCCGTCGCTCCATCTCGGCCACCGCGTGACGGAAGGCTTCGTCGGAGATCCGCGCCGGATCGCCGTAACAGAGTGCCATGACTCCACGCGTCCGGCGCTCCGCCGTCCAGTCCTTCGTGAGCCGGGCGAACAGGGAAGCGACTCCCGGCACCGCCAGGAGACCGGTCGGGACGGCGGGTCGCTGCACCCGCCACTCCGGCAGGGCGGGCGAGATCAGGGTGAGGGTGCGCACCAGGTCGGGGCGGACGGCGGCGACCCGGGTGGCGACCGCGCCGCCCAGGGAATTGCCGAACAGGTGAACGGGCCCCCGCTCCTCCGCGTCCAGCAGCCGGATCACCGCACGGGCGTGGCCGGTCACCGAGTAATTGCCGTCGTCCGGCGGCGGCGAATCTCCGAATCCGGGCAGGTCGACGGCCTCGCCGTCGACCAGGTCGGACAGCAGCGGCATCAGCGCGGACCAGTTCTGCGACGATCCGCCGAGCCCGTGCACGTACAGCGCGGAGGGCAGCCCGGTCCGGTCGCCCGGCCGGCAGCGGACGTTCAGGCCGATCCCCGGCAACGACACGGAGCGCAGCCGTTCGCCGTCGGCGACCCGGACGGCACTGACCGTGGAGGCCACCGCGGCAGCGGCGGCCCGGACACCCGGCAGCTCGGTCGAAGACATGCGGCAATGTTACGAGACGATCACGCGCTCATTCATGTGTTCGCCATCACAGGCCGCATCGCGGGGTGGACGGGTAGCTCCTACGCTTCAGGGGAAGGAAGGGAGCTGCACATGACGGTCGACCCGAGCGACCCGGACACCTTCGAGGACGCCGAACCGGAGGAGACGGGGCCCGAAGCATCCGAGGCGGATGTCGCCGAGCAGCGGGCGGACGTCCGGCCCGAGCACGACGAACGGGCGGAGAACGTCGACCCGGCCACCGCCAATGAGGCCGATGTGGCGGAACAGCGCAGGATGATTCCCTTGGACGAGGACGATTACCGGTAATACGCCCCGGTTTGCTCGCGACCAGGAAGAACTGTGGCTTCCACAGCCGTCCGGTCCGTGAAATTCTGCGTCCGCGCCGCGCACACCAGGGTTACCCAAAAGTACGATGGCGGTACGGCGCAGCGTGCACGGATCGGCTGTGCTGGAACACATATTTGGGAGGCGGCGTGACAGCCATCGAGCAGACAGAGGCGGCGCGCCCGCGGGGCACACGGCTGCCCCGCCGCGCCCGACGCAATCAGCTGCTGGGCGCCGCACAGGAGGTCTTCGTCGCACAGGGCTACCACTCCGCCGCGATGGACGACATCGCCGAGCGGGCCGGAGTCAGCAAGCCGGTGCTCTACCAGCACTTCCCCGGAAAGCTGGAGCTCTACCTGGCCCTTCTCGACCAGCACTGCGAGTCGCTGCTCCAGGCCGTACGCACGGCGCTGGCCTCGACGACGGACAACAAGCTGCGCGTCGAGGCGACCATGGACGCCTACTTCGCGTACGTGGAGGACGAGGGCGGCGCCTTCCGGCTGGTCTTCGAATCCGACCTGACCAACGAGCCCGCCGTACGCGAGCGGGTCGACCGGGTGTCCCTCCAGTGCGCCGAGGCCATCTCCGACGTGATCGCCGGGGACACGGGCCTGTCCAAGGACGAGTCCATGCTGCTGGCGGTGGGGCTGGGCGGCGTCTCCCAGGTGGTGGCGCGCTACTGGCTCTCCAGCCGGTCCGCCATCCCCCGCGACACCGCTGTGTCGCTCCTCACCTCGCTGGCCTGGCGGGGCATCGCGGGCTTCCCGCTGCACGGCGTCGAGCAGCACTGAGCCCTCCGTGACGGGACGTATGACGCCGTGTTCGCTGCGGGCGTTGCCGGTCGGGCCTGACCGCCGCTCCCGCCGGGCTAATGTGGCTGCGTACGGCGCGGTTCGCCGCGCAAGGACTGACCGTCGGAGGGACATAGCCGTGGAGGTCAAGATCGGGGTGCAGCACACGCCCCGCGAGATCGTTCTGGAGAGCGGGCTTTCCGCCGAGGACGTCGAGAGCGCGGTCGCCGCGGCACTGGGCGGCAAGGCGGAGCTGCTCAGCCTCACGGACGAGAAGGGCCGCAAGGTCCTGGTACCGGCCGACCGGATCGCGTATGTGGAGATCGGTGAGCCGACCACCCGGCGGGTGGGGTTCGGGACGCTGTAGTCCACCGGACGCGTTGATCACAGGAGCGGCTCGGCGGGGTTTTCCCCGCGGGGCCGCTCCTGCGTCGTGCGCGGGGCGGGGCCCCTCGCGGGTGCGCCGCCGGGTCGGCCCGTACGAGGTCGGCGCCGGGTAAGCCCCGTACGAGGTCGCCGCCGGGTCCCGAACGGGTCGGAACGGGCCGCTGGAGGGTTGCTCTCCACAGGCGAGGGGTAGTACCGCCTACGACCGATTTGCCCGCCCCGCACACTCCCGCGAGGTGATCCTCTGTGATCTGGGAATCCTTCGGCGCCGCCGTGCTCGGACTCGCCCTGTCCTGGGCGGCGGTCTGGTCCCTGGCCGACCGCCTGCCGTCCGGCCGTGCGGTTTATCTCACCGGTGCGCCGGCCACCCTGTTCGGCGCGTATCTGACGCATGCCGCGCTGGGCCCCGGCCATGTCCTGGCGACGCTGATCGGAGCCGTGTCCGTCGGGGCGGTGACGCTGTCGCTCCTGATCCGCCCACGCGGCCGCCGTCTCGCCCGGTCGGCGGCCGCCCAGTAGCGCGGCGGCACGCGGCGGCGAGGTGTTACGCGGCCAGCCCCAGGGCGGCCATCCGCTTGGTGTGGGCCTCGGTGATCCGGGAGAACATCCGGCCCACCTCGGCCAGGTCGAAGCCGTCCGCGACGCCGCCCACCAGCATCGTCGAGAGGGCGTCGCGGTCGGCGACCACCCGCTGGGCCTGCGACAGCGCCTCGCCCATCAGCCGGCGCGCCCACAGCGCGAGCCGCCCGCCGAGCCGCGGGTCGGCCTCGATCGCGGCGCGCACCTTTCCCACGGCGAAGTTCCCGTGGCCCGTGTCGTCGAGCACGGACAGGACCAGGGACCGGGTGTCGGTGTCCAGCCGGGCCGCGACCTCGCGGTAGAAGTCGCTCGCGATCGAGTCGCCGACGTACGCCTTGACCAGGCCCTCCAGCCAGTCGGACGGCGCCGTCTGGCGGTGGAAGTCGTCGAGCGCCTTGGCGAACGGCTCCATCGCGGCGGTCGGGTCCTCGTCCACGGCGGTGAGCCGCCGGTTCAGCTGCTCGAAGTGGTGGAACTCGGCGGCGGCCATCTTCGCCAGCTCCGCCTTGTCCCCGAGTGTCGGCGCGAGCTTCGCGTCCTCGGCCAGCCGCTCGAAGGCCGCCAGCTCTCCGTAGGCGAGGGCGCCGAGCAGGTCCACGACCGCGGCGCGGTACTGCGGGTCGGCGGCCGCGGTGGCCCAGTCCTGGGCGGCGATCCCAGTGGCTCCGGAAGCTTCGGCGGGGGTCTCAGTGGCGTGGTCAGGCGTCTCCATGAACGGAACGATAGCCCGCTCCGCACAGGGCGGAAGGGCCTGGTCAGCCCGGGGCCTCATACCGTTCCGACGAATTCGTCCAACACACATGCGCGAATCCGGGGTACAGTGGTAATGCGTCTACTGAGCACTGTGCTGTGCCAAAGGCGCGACTTTGAATGAGGATGCCCGGTCGGTGGCCCGATCGGCTCCGACCCGACAGCCCTCCACGCGGTGCGTGCGACACGTACGACCGCCGCTGAGGGGCCCCCTCAGCGGCACGAGCGCTCGAGCGACGGCAGTGGTCCCGCGCCACCCGGCCCATCCACGGCCGGATGACCAACCCCGGCACGGTACGACCCCCAGCGTTCGCCTCGGACCGCGTCTCACAGAAGAGGCAGCACCCTGACTACGTTCCGCGACCTCGGCATTCTTTCCGAGACGGCCGAAGCCCTTGAGGCAGTCGGCATCATGTCCCCCTTCCCCATCCAGGAGCTGACGCTCCCCGTAGCCCTCTCCGGCTCCGACGTCATCGGCCAGGCCAAGACCGGCACCGGCAAGACGCTCGGCTTCGGTCTTCCGCTCCTGGAGCGCGTGACCGTCCCCGCCGACGTCGAGGCGGGCCGCGCCACGCCCGAGCAGCTGACCGACGCGCCGCAGGCGCTCGTCGTCGTCCCCACCCGCGAGCTGTGCCAGCAGGTCACCAACGACCTGCTCACGGCCGGCAAGGTCCGTAACGTCCGCGTTCTCGCGATCTACGGCGGCCGGGCGTACGAGCCCCAGGTCGAGGCACTCAAGAAGGGCGTCGACGTGATCGTCGGCACCCCGGGCCGTCTCCTGGACCTGGCGGGCCAGCGCAAGCTCGACCTCTCCCACATCCGCGGACTCGTCCTCGACGAGGCCGACGAGATGCTGGACCTGGGCTTCCTGCCCGACGTCGAGCGCATCATCACGATGCTGCCGCCCAAGCGTCAGACGATGCTGTTCTCGGCCACCATGCCCGGTGCCGTCATCAGCCTCGCGCGCCGCTACATGTCGCAGCCGACGCACATCAACGCCACGTCGCCCGACGACGAGGGCACGACCGTCAAGAACACGGTCCAGCACGTCTACCGCGCGCACAACATGGACAAGCCGGAGATGCTCTCCCGCATCCTCCAGGCCGACGGCCGCGGGCTCGCCATGATCTTCTGCCGGACCAAGCGCACGGCCGCCGACATCGCCGAGCAGCTGGAGAAGCGCGGCTTCGCCTCCGGCGCCGTCCACGGCGACCTCGGCCAGGGCGCCCGCGAGCAGGCGCTGCGCGCCTTCCGCAACGGCAAGGTCGACGTCCTGGTCTGCACCGACGTCGCCGCGCGCGGTATCGATGTCGAGGGTGTGACCCACGTCGTCAACTACCAGTCGCCGGAGGACGAGAAGACCTACCTCCACCGCATCGGCCGCACCGGCCGCGCGGGCGCCAAGGGCATCGCGATCACGCTGGTCGACTGGGACGACATCCCGCGCTGGCAGCTGATCAACAAGGCCCTGGACCTGAAGTTCCCGGACCCGCCGGAGACGTACTCCACCTCGCCGCACCTCTACGAGGAGCTCGGCATCCCGGCGGGCACCAAGGGTGTGCTGCCGCGCGCCGAGCGGACCCGTGCCGGTCTGCGCGCGGAGGAGGTCGAGGACCTCGGCGAGACCGGGGGCCGCGGCCGCAAGGCCGCCGCCCCGGCCCCGGCCCGTGAGGAGCGCGAGCCGCGCACCCGTACGCCGCGTCAGCGCCGCCGCACCCGTGGCGGGTCCGTCGCGGAGGAGGGCGCCGCGACGGTGCCCGCACCCGCCGCGGAGACCGCCCCGGTCACACCGGTCACTCCGGCAGGTGACGAGGCGTCCGACGTGCCGCGTACGCCGCGCCGTCGCCGCCGTACCCGGGTCAGCGCCCCCGAGGCCGTCACCGAGGCGGCCGTGGCGGTCGCCGAGGCCCCGGTGGTTCCCGCCCCGGTGGCCGAGGCCGCACCCGTGGCCGAGCCGGTCGCGGAGGCCGTGGCGGAGACCAAACCGCGCCGTCGTCGCAGCCGTGCCGCGGTGAAGCCGACGACCGAGGAGACGGCTTCACCCGTCGCCGCGGCTCCGGCCGAGTTCCAGACCGTGGCCGTCGCCGCGGGCGTCGCGGAGCCGGCCGCCGAGCCGAAGGCCGTCAAGCCGCGCCGCCGCACCCGGATCGTGAAGCCGGCCGACGAGGTCGACTTCCAGATCGCCCCGGCCGCCGAGCCGGAGCCCGAGACGAAGACGCGCCGACGTCCGGCCCGCGCCACGACGAAGGCGAAGGCCGAGCCGAAGGCCGCGTCCACGTCGGCCGAGCCGAAGGCCCGGGCGACCAGGACGACGAAGTCCCGGGCGAAGACGGAGACCGCGGAGAAGGCCGCTTCGAAGGCTGCCGCGACCGAGCAGCCCGTCGTCGAGGCCCCGGCCGCCGAGGCGGAGGCCAAGCCGCGCCGCCGCCGCGCCACCCGCAGCGTCACCTCGACCGCGGGCCAGGAGGCCGCCGTGGTCTCCGAGGCCGAGACCGTGGTGAGTGAGGCCGCCGCCGAGACGAAGCCGCGCCGCCGCCGCGCCACCCGCCCGGCGGGCAAGGCGTCGGCGACCGAGAGCTGACGCTCCCGGCGACACCGCAGCACCGACGGCCCCGGCCCCCGCACTCGCGGGGGCCGGGGCCGCTTCGCTGCCCGGTGGCGTCGGGAGCCGCCCGGTGCCGCCGGCGCCGCCCGGTGACGTCACGACAGCGGCCGTGGGGTTAGCCTCGCCGTATGAGCCGCCCGCCCACCTTCACCCCGCCGCCCTGTGCCCGCGCCCGTGTCCTTGGCACCGAGCGCGGCGACTTCGCCGTCCTGGACGCCGTACCGCGTACCCCGGCACGGGCCACCGCCCTGCTGCTGCCCGGATACACCGGCAGCAAGGAGGACTTCATCGCCCTGCTGGAACCGCTGTGCGAAGCGGGCTACCGGGCGGTCGCCGTGGACGGCCGCGGACAGTACGAATCCAACGGAACGGACCGTCAGGAAAGTTACATCCAGGGCGAGTTGGCCCGTGACGTACTGGCCCAGGCGGCGGTTCTGGGGGGCTGCGACGGAGAGCTGCACCTGCTCGGGCACTCGCTCGGCGGCCAGATCGCCCGTGCCGCCGTCCTGCTGGACGCCACCCCGTTCCGCTCGCTGACGCTGATGTCCTCGGGCCCCGCCGAGGTCGTCGCGGCCCAGCGGGACAAGGTGAAGATGCTGAGCGACGCGCTGGCCGTGCTGTCCATGGACGAGGTGTGGCAGGCGATGCGGGCACTGGACCCCCCGCAGGACGCGGACACCGGCGACGGTGCGGACCTGCGCCGCCGCTGGCTCGCCCACCACCCGGCCCAGCTGATCGCCACCGGGGCTCAGCTGGCCGCCGAACCGGACCGGGTGGACGAGCTGGCCGCCACCGGGCTGCCCGTCCACGTCCTGTCCGGGGAGCGCGACGACGTCTGGCCGGTGGAGCTGTTCGACTCCATGGCGCGGCGTCTCGGTGCCCGCCGCACCACGATCGCCGGCGCCGAACACTCCCCCAACACCGCCCGCCCGCAGGAGACCGCGAGGGCGGTGGCCGCGTTCTGGGACGGCCTGCGGGCCGCCTGACGCACCCCCGGCGGCCCGCCGGCTCCGCCTCCCCTCAGTACTGCGACTGCAGGTGCTGCCAGAAGCCGTCGCGGAGCGCCCGCCGCAGATGCGCGTGACCGCGCAGCGAGTGCTGGAGCAGCCGTTCCGCCTCCACCAGCAGGTCCTGGTCGACGGAGCCCGGCAGGTAGGGGTGTCCTGGCAGCAGGTCGGCGAGGGAATCCCGGCCCCGGGCGGCGAGCCAGGCGGCCGCGATCTGTGCACCGACGAAGCGGACGTCCTCCCGGGAGGGGGCCGGGGTGTCGTCCTCGTACGTGGTGACGGGCCGCCGGGTGACGTAGGGGGAGCAGAAGTCGAGCTCGAAGGTGCGCTGGCTGTCGACCTCCCACAGCAGCGGTTCGGCCTGGTTGCGCCCTTCGGCGGCCTCGATGCCCCAGAGGTGCACGCGCGCCCCGTAGCCCTGGGCCGCCTCGACCGCCGAGACCAGGTCCTCGTCGCCGCCGACGAGCGCCGCGTCGCTGATGGCGCGGTGCCGGGCGAGGGATTCGAGGTCGGTGCGGATGAGCGAGTCGACCCCCTTCTGCTGGTTGTTGGCGTTGAGGTTGCCGAGCCGTACCTTGACGTCGGGGAGTTCGGCGATGGCCTGCTGCTCGGTGGTGTGGATGCGGCGCCGGGCCCCGTCGTACCAGTAGACGCGCAGCAGCCTGCTGTCCGCGAAGATCGTGCGGGCCTTGTCGATGAAGGCCTCGATCAGCCCTTCGGCGTCGAGGTCGAAGGAGCGCCGGTCCTCGGTGCCGGTGACGAGCAGTCCGGCCGCGGCGTACACATAGCCGGCGTCGACGAAGATGGCGTGCGTCGACGGGGTCTTGGAGACCTCGATGAGCATGCGCTGGAGCAGCTCGTTGGTGCGGTCCAGGCGGGCGGCGAGGCCGGCTCCGCCGATGGTCCGTGAGTCCGCCTCGCTCATGCGGACCTCATGGTCTGTGGTGGTGTGGCTACCGACGGATACTTAGACATCCAAAAAATTTCCTTAGCGTAGGGAATGTTTGTAGGGGGCAAGCCGTTGTCACCCATGTGGAACGCGAGGGAAGCCTCGCGTTCCCAGTCTTGCCGGTGGGAGGCCCCACCGGCGCCAGTAGTTCTCCAGCAGGAGGATCAGACGAAGGGAAGCCCTGTGCGCTTCGAGATCATGCGACTCGACGATGTCGACGGTACCGCCGTGGACAGCACCGTCGTGGACGCCGCCTCCGTCAACCGGATCGTGCGGCAGGCCGCAGCCGTGGGCCAGCGCATCTACATCCGGCCGGCCGACAGCTCGGCTTCGTAACGCTCATGGGTTCATGACGCCTGACGAGGCCCCGCGCCTCATCGCATTGCGCCGCTAAAGACGAAGCGCCCCCGCACGGAACGTCCGTGCGGGGGCGCTGTGGTGCGTGGGGGAGGTTCAGGAGTTCTGGATGACCTGGGTGACGCCGTTGATGATCTGCTGGACGGCGATGGCGGAGAGCATCATGCCGGCGAGCCGGGTCACCAGCACCACGCCGCCGTCCTTGATCACACGGATGATGACCAGCGAGTAGCGCATGGCCAGCCAGAGCACCACGTGCATGGCGACGATCGCGGACCACACCGAGAGCTGGCCGCCGAGACCGTCGGCGTGCTGGACCGCGAGGATGACCGAGACGATCGCGCCGGGCCCGGCCAGCAGCGGCATGCCCAGCGGTACGAGCGCCACGTTGACGTCCTTGGTCTGCGTCGGCTCGTCCGTCTTGCCGGTCAGCAGGTCGAGCGCGATGAGCAGCAGCAGGAGCCCGCCCGCGATCATCAGCGCGGGCACGGAGACATGCAGATAGTCGAGGATCTGCTGACCGAGCAGACCGAAGACGGCGATCACGCCGAACGCGACCGTGACCGCCTGGAGCGCCATCTTGCGCTGCACCTTGGCGGGGCGGCCCGCGGTGAGGGCGAGGAAGATCGGCGTGATCCCGGGCGGGTCCATGATCACAAATAGGGTGAGAAAAAGGGATCCGAAGACAGCGACGTCGAACACAGTGAGCCTTGCGAGAGAAGAGCGGGCGGTACGGAGGGTGCGCGGGGCCCGGACAGCGGCCGTCGGGGTGCTGGGCACACGGCGGTACGCACAGGGGCGCGCGGGGAGTGAGAACGTGGTGCGGCGAAGAAGTGAGGCGCTGGGGGGGCCTGACACTTCCGCGTGGATCAGCGGGCGTCGCCCGCCCGCGTGGAAGTGTCGGACACCCCCTAGCGGCGGCCGGCTCCGCCGGCGCCCGGCACCGGGAAGGCTCCCGTGGCGCGCCGGGTGATCTCACCGTAGATCTCGGGGTCGGTGGTGCACGCGCCGAGCTCGACGGACTTCCGGCTGCCGTGGTAGTCGCTGGAGCCGGTCATGAGCAGCCCCAGTTCGCGGGCGAGGCCTCGCAGCCGGGCCCGGGCGGGCTCGTCGTGGTCCATGTGGTCGACCTCGACGCCGTCGAGCCCGGCGGCGGCGAGCGCGGCGAGCGTGGACTCGGGGACCACCGCGCCGCGTTTCACGGCGGCCGGGTGGGCGAAGACGGTGACCCCGCCCGCGGCCTTCACCAGGCGGACGGCTTCAAAGGGGTCGAACTCGTGCTTCTCGGCGTACGCCCGGCCGCCGGTGCCCAGCCAGTCGGGCGTGAAGGCGTCGGAGACGGTAGGCACGACGCCGAGTTCGACCAGGGCGGCGGCGACGTGCGGACGGCCGACCGAGCCGTCCCCGGCGATGCGGGCGACCTGCTCCCAGGTGATGGGGACATCGAGGGCGCGCAGCTTGCGGACCATCTCCTGGGCGCGCGGCACCCTGTCGTCGCGCACGAGTTCGCGCGCGCGCTCCAGCTCGGCGTCGGCGGGGTCGAAGAGGTACGCCAGCAGGTGCATGCCCACGCCGTCGACGCGGCAGGAGAGTTCGGCGCCGGTGACGAGGGTGAGCCCCTCGGGCAGCGCGTCGATGGCCTGCTTGTGGCCGCCCACGGTGTCGTGGTCGGTGAGCGCGACGACGTCCAGGCCTGCGGCGGCGGCGTTCGCGACCAGCTCGGCAGGGGTGTCCGTGCCGTCCGACGCGGTGGAGTGGGTGTGCAGATCGATGCGCACGACGCTTGGCTCCGGGGCTCGCGGGCGGACGGGGGACCGCTCCAGGATAACCGCCGCGCGCCGGGCGTCCGGCCGCGCTCCGGAGGGCGGGAGCGGGGCCCGCGGAACGCGCCGGCGCCTCCCCGCGATCCCTACCGCTCGCCCGTCGCCTGCCGGGGCGGCGCCTCGGGGGCGGTGAGCAGGCGGGGGGTGAGCGCGCCGCAGGGGACGAGGTCCACCTCTCCCCCGGCGTCCCGCAGGTCGGTCAGTACCAGCTCGTCGTACATCAGGAGCCCCGACTGCTCGGGCCACAGGATCGCCCAGAGCCACAGCCCCCGCGCCTCGCCCGCGAAGACGGCGCGGTCCCCCGGGGCGTTCCTGACGTGCCAGAGCGGGGTGGGGCGGCCGGCGGCGTGGACCTTGGCGTCGGGGGCGGAGTCGACGTTCAGCTGGAGGCCGGGGTCCGGGCCCTCGATTCCGGCGTACCGGGCGCCGAGTCCGACGCCGAGCTCCTCGGCGACGAGCAGCAGCTCACCCAGCCCGCCCAGCGGACCGGGCCCGGAGCAGGCCACGGCGCTCGCACGTCCGCCGCTGCGGTCGTCGCCCACGCTGGCGACACCGGTGAACAGCCAGCCCACGGGAAGCGGCCAGGGCATCCAAACGGGGACCTGCGCGCGGTGCACCACGACGCCGAGCCCTTCGACGCTCGGCGGGATGACCGGCTGCATCGGATGGACCTGGCCGTGCACGGAACACTGCCAGGCGTCGGAGAAGAGACCGGGCGCCCTGACCCGGCCACCGCACTTCGGGCAACTGGGTTCGCCCCTCATAAGGACCAACCGTCCTCCCCGCCGGTCCTCGCGTCAAGGACGATCACCCGTCCGGAGCCTTCCGGGTGGATGCCCGCCGCTGTCCTGCGGGCGGCCGTCGCTCCGGCCTCAGTCCAGGGTGACGGACGTGCGCAGCGGGTCGCGCAGGTCCGTACCGTGCGTCAGCCACCGCTCCTGGAGCTCCTGCGCCCCGCGCACCCGCTTCCAGGCGGCCTCGTTGCGGGTCATCGGCAGCAGCGGCAGAAAGCGCACCGGGTCCATCGGCTCGTCCAGTTTCAGGTCCTCCACGAGACCGCCGGACTCCGCGACCAGCACCGAGGTGAACGGCGCGCCGGTCCACAGCGGCTCGCCCAGGTCCAGCGAGGCTCCGGCGGCCACGATCAACCCCTCGACCTGTGGGGACGCGGCCAGCACGGCGAGCGGGCGCAACACCTGGTCGGTGTCGGCGAGTCCGCCCCGTACGGAGAGGATCAGTTCGGCGCGGGGGCCCTTCACCGGGTCGGCGAGCGGGGAGGTGGGGTCGGCCATCGGCTGCCCGGACATGCCGAGCGTCGCGTAGCGCACCACGTCGCCGTCGAGGAAGCGGAGCACCTCGATGCGATCCGTGCCGAGGAACGTGACATCGGCGCGGGCGTCCGGTTCCCCAAGGGCTGAGATGAGCCGGGCCTCGACCAGAGCGAGAATTTCTGCCATCCCGCGAGCATAGATCGCGTAGGGAACGGGCAAAGTACGGGATTGGGCCTTGAGCGGCTGATAGCCTGGCCGCCGGTCGGGACAGCACGCAGAAGCGTCGCTCTTCTTCGTCCCGACGACACGTCGTCCCCCACGGGGGACCGGCCGGAGGAGGTGGGGACTGCCATGGATCCAAGTCGACCGTGCAGTACCAACCGCTCTTCCGCGCCTCGCATTTCCCGTTGATCCGACGCCTCGTCGGTCGCCCGGTGCCGACATCGCCGTCGTATCCGGATGACTCCCCGACAGCAGTTCGCGCGACGGAAGAGCCCTTCGTTTTTGCCTGTCTGTAGCGAACGCCGTCATCGCGCCCGCGCGGTGCCGCCCGCTTTGCGGACGTGAGCGCACGTCCCCATTCCGGGCTGTTCCACGCCCTCGCCGACGGCCCTCCGTGAAGGAGCCAGCCATGTCGATGATCCGTGACCTGCGCGCTGCCGTGCGCCCGTCCCTGCGCCCGTCCCTCCGTAAGAACAGCGCCCCGTACAGCGCGTACGACACCACCCGCGACCCGTCCGCCTCCAGCGCCGTCGTCGACTGCGCCGTCTACCGTGACGGCCGCCGGCTGGTGACGCCCGCACCCCCGACGCCGCACGAGGCGATGCTCCAGGTGCGGGAGGAGGGCGGCTTCGCGTGGATCGGCCTGCACGAGCCGACCGAGGCCGAGTTCGCCGGTATCGCCCGGGAGTTCGGGCTGCACCCACTGGCCGTCGAGGACGCCGTCCACGCCCACCAGCGGCCCAAGCTGGAGCGGTACGACGACACGCTGTTCACCGTCTTCAAGACGATCCACTACGTGGAGCACGCCGAACTGACCGCGACCAGCGAGGTGGTGGAGACCGGCGAGGTGATGTGCTTCACCGGCCGGGACTTCGTCATCACCGTCCGGCACGGCGGCCAGGGCTCCCTGCGCGCCCTGCGTCACCGCCTCCAGGACGACCCGGAGCTGCTCGCCAAGGGCCCCTCCGCCGTGCTGCACGCCATCGCCGACCATGTGGTGGACGGGTACATCGCGGTGGCCGAGGCAGTGCAGGACGACATCGACGAGGTGGAGATCGATGTCTTCTCCACTCCGGCCAAGGGCAGCCCGCGCGGTTCGGACGCCGGCCGGATCTACCAGCTCAAGCGTGAGGTGCTGGAGTTCAAGCGGGCCGTCTCGCCGCTGCTGCGGCCCATGCAGCTGTTGAGCGAGCGCCCGATGCGGCTGATCGACCCCGACATCCAGAAGTACTTCCGCGACGTCGCCGACCACCTCGCCCGGGTCCAGGAGGAGGTCCTCGGCTTCGACGAACTGCTGAACTCGATCCTCCAGGCGAACCTGGCGCAGGCGACCGTCACGCAGAACGAGGACATGCGCAAGATCACCTCCTGGGCGGCGATCATCGCCGTGCCGACGATGATCTGCGGTGTCTACGGCATGAACTTCGACCACATGCCCGAGCTGGAGTGGAAGTACGGCTACCCGATCGTGCTGGGCGTCATCGGGGTGGTCTGTTTCACCATCCACCGCATCCTCAAGCGCAACGGCTGGCTCTGAGCACCACCGGTCCGTCCAGGACCCACCGGCGCCGGGGGGTCTAAGCTCGCGCCCATGACTGATGCCGCCGCGCCCGACGCCGCCGCCGACCTGCTGGAGAGGGCCCTGGTCGAGGAGGCCACGAAGAAGTCCGGGCTGGTCTGGGTGCGGGGCACCGGGCCGGCCCGTGCCGTGTGGCACATCTGGCACGAGGGCGCGGTGCACCTGGTCGGCGGCGGCCCCGGCGAGCAGCCGCTGCCCGAGGGCCTGACCGACGGCGGCCGCACCGAGGTGACCGTACGGAGCAAGGACAAGGGTGGCCGGATCGTCGCCTGGACCGCGGCGTCACGCTTCCTGTCCCCGCACTCCGAGGAGTGGGAGGCGGCGGTCGCCGAGCTGAAGGGCAAGCGGCTGAACGCGCCGGACGCCGCGTCGATTACGGAGCGCTGGGCGAGGGAATGCACGGTGGTGCGGCTGACGCCCGACACCGTGAGCACCGCACTGCCGGACACCTCGCTGGCGGCCGTCCCGCTGCCGACCGGTGCCACGACCCGGCAGCCGGCCCCGGCGGCGCTCCCCCGGCTGCTGCTGAAGCGGCGCGGGAAGCGCTGAGCCGCCCGGGGAACGGGCCTGGGGCGGCTCAGCCGGAGGACGACTTGGGGAGCTGGCCGCCGTAGTCGACGGTGTCGTCCTCCTGCGGGGCCTCCAGAGGGAACGCCTTCCCCCAGTCGGCCAGCGTGACCGTGCCCCCGCCGCCGCCCCGGGCCACCCGTACCGGATACGGCCGGCCCTCCAGGGAGACGTCGAACGCCCCGCCCTCGCCCTTGCCACCGAGGATCTGGATGGTGCGCTGCCCCGCGACCGTGTCACGGCCGCCCTTGTTGATCTTTCCGTGCAGCGCGAGCACCCCGTCGAGCAGGACCTCCTTGTCGGTGAAGCCACGCAGCTGGCGGTAGCTGGGGTCGTCCTCGGGGACCTTCACGTACTTGCCGCCCAGCTTGTCCGCGGCCGCCGCGTCGGCGGACTCGCCCTCGCCGCCGCCGCTCCCCTCATGGGTCCAGAACTCGGCGGGCGCCTTGAGGAAGAGTTCGTCCTCGACCCGCAGCAGCGCGAAGCTCTGCTTCTTCGAGGTGACCGAGCCCATGCCGCCCTTCGCGTTGAGCTTCATGTCCAGCCGGTAGGTGCCGCCCTTGCTGACGAGCGTGCCCGACAGCCGTACCGCGGTCGCGGCGGCGGCCGCCGCTCTGGCCCTGGTGTCGATCTCGGCGGCGGAGAGTTCGGCGACGCCGTTGGTCCCCTTGTCCGGGTCCTCCTCCGAGCCGCAGGCGGCCAGGGCCACGGTGAGCCCTCCGCACAGCACGAGAGCGAGGGCGGTCCGGCGATGGTTCCGCACGGCCGGGGCGAAAGAGGTCACGGGCGCACTGCCTCTCAACTGCGATCGGGGGTGGCAGACGGCAGCGTACCCGGGAGCCGGGAGCCGTCCGGCAGCCAGCCGTACGGGCGGGTCCGCCGGGGCGCGGTACGGCGGTACGGGCTAGCCTGATCCCGCGTACCACTGTCCCCGTACGGTGAAACGCGCTGGTCACGGAGAAGGAGGCGGAGCATGGCGGCAGGAGCCCCCAGGGTCTTCGTCTCGCACCTCTCCGGGGTTCCCGTGTTCGATCCGAACGGGGACCAGGTCGGCCGGGTCCGCGACCTGGTGGCGATGTTGCGGGTCGGCGGACGACCGCCGCGCATTCTGGGGCTGGTCGTCGAGGTGGTCAGCCGGCGGCGGATCTTCCTGCCGATGACCCGGGTGACGGGCGTCGAGTCCGGCCAGGTCATCACCACGGGTGTGGTCAACATGCGCCGTTTCGAGCAGCGGCCCACCGAACGGCTCGTCCTCGGCGAGTTCCTCGACCGCCGCGTCACGCTGGTGGAGACCGACGAGGAGGTCACCGTCCTGGACGTGGCGATCCAGCAGCTGCCCGCCCGCCGGGACTGGGAGATCGACAAGTACTTCGTCCGCAAGGGGCGCGGCGGGGCGCTGCGCCGCAAGGGCGAGACGCTGACGGTGGAGTGGTCGGCGGTCAGCGGCTTCTCGCTGGACGAGCACGGGCAGGGCGCCGAGAGCCTGGTCGCCACGTTCGAACGGCTGCGGCCCGCCGATGTGGCCAACGCCCTGCACCACCTCTCCCCCAAGCGGCGGGTCGAGGTGGCCGCCGCACTGGACGACGACCGGCTCGCCGACGTCCTGGAGGAGCTGCCCGAGGACGACCAGGTGGAGATCCTCGGCAAGCTCAAGGAGGAGCGGGCCGCCGACGTCCTGGAGGCGATGGACCCGGACGACGCGGCCGACCTGCTCTCGGAGCTGCCCGAGGAGGACAAGGAGCGGCTGCTGACCCTGATGCGTCCGGACGACGCCGCCGATGTGCGCCGCCTGATGGCGTACGAGGAGCGCACGGCGGGCGGTCTGATGACGACCGAGCCGATCGTGCTGCGCCCGGACGCCACGGTGGCCGACGCGCTGGCCCGGGTCCGGCAGGCGGACCTGTCGCCGGCCCTCGCCGCACAGGTGTACGTCTGCCGCTCCCCCGACGAGACGCCGACCGGCAAGTACCTGGGCACCGTGCACTTCCAGCGGTTGCTGCGCGACCCGCCGTTCACCCTGGTCAGCTCGATCGTCGACAGCGACCTGGTGCCGCTGCCCCCGGACACCCCGCTGCCGACGGTTACCAGCTATCTGGCCGCGTACAACCTGGTCTCGGCGCCCGTCGTGGACGAGAGCGGTTCGCTGCTGGGGGCGGTGACCGTGGACGACGTCCTGGACCACCTGCTGCCCGCGGACTGGCGCGAGACCGACTTCCATGGCGAGGAGGGGATCCGTCATGGCCGGTGAGGAGCGGACGAAGGCCGCGTCGACGGGCGCCTCCGGCCTGATGCGCCCGCCGCGGGCCCGGCTCGACCAGCCGAAGTCGCCGCGGCGCAGGCTGCTGCCGGAGTACGACCCGGAGGCCTTCGGCCGGCTCTCCGAGCGGATCGCGCGCTTTCTGGGGACCGGGCGGTTCATCGTCTGGATGACGCTGATCATCATCGTCTGGTTGGCGTGGAACATCCTCGCGCCCAAGGACCTGCGGTGGGACGAGTACCCGTTCATCTTCCTGACCCTGATGCTCTCGCTCCAGGCCTCGTACGCGGCCCCGCTGATCCTGCTCGCCCAGAACCGGCAGGACGACCGGGACCGGGTCACCCACGAGCAGGACCGCAAGCAGAACGAGCGTTCCATCGCCGACACCGAGTACCTCAGCCGGGAGATCGCGGCGCTGCGGATGGGCCTCGGCGAGGTGGCCACGCGCGACTGGATCCGCTCGGAACTCCAGGACGTGGTGAGGGACATGGAGGACCGGCGGATCCTCCTCACATCCGAGAGTGACGAAGGCGACCGCTGACGGGCTACCCGCTCGTAGGCCCCAGCGCCGTAACATCGTCCGTATGGCTACGGAAGACGCGGTGCTTGAGGCACTGTCGACAGTGAACGACCCGGAGATCCACCGCCCGATCACCGAGCTGGGCATGGTGAAATCGGTCGAGATCGATCCTGACGGTGTAGTCGCTGTCACGGTGTATCTCACGGTCTCCGGCTGTCCGATGCGCGAGACGATCACCCGGAACGTGACCGAGGCGGTCGCCGGGGTCGAGGGCGTCTCGCGGGTCGAGGTGACCCTCGACGTCATGAGCGACGAACAGCGCAAGGACCTGGCGAACTCGCTGCGCGGCGGCACCGCCGAGCGGGAGGTGCCCTTCGCCCAGCCCGGCTCGCTGACCCGGGTGTACGCGGTCGCCTCCGGCAAGGGCGGCGTCGGCAAGTCCTCGGTGACGGTGAACCTCGCCGCGGCGATGGCGGCCGACGGGCTGAAGGTCGGTGTCGTGGACGCGGACATCTACGGGCACAGCGTGCCGCGGATGCTCGGCGCGGACGGCAAGCCCACCCAGGTCGAGAACATGATCATGCCGCCGTCCGCACACGGCGTGAAGGTCATCTCCATCGGCATGTTCACCCCGGGCAACGCGCCCGTGGTCTGGCGCGGTCCGATGCTGCACCGGGCGCTCCAGCAGTTCCTCGCCGATGTGTACTGGGGCGATCTGGACGTCCTGCTGCTCGACCTGCCGCCGGGCACCGGCGACATCGCGATCTCGGTGGCGCAGCTCGTGCCGAACGCGGAGATCCTGGTCGTCACGACCCCGCAGCAGGCGGCGGCCGAGGTGGCCGAGCGGGCCGGCTCGATCGCCATGCAGACCCACCAGAAGATCGTCGGCGTGGTCGAGAACATGTCGGGCATGCCGTGCCCGCACTGCGACGAGATGGTCGACGTGTTCGGCTCGGGTGGCGGCGCGCGGGTCGCCGAGGGGCTGACGCGCACGGTCGGCGCCGAGGTGCCGGTGCTCGGCTCGATCCCGATCGACCTGCGGCTGCGCGAGGGCGGCGACGAGGGGAAGCCGGTCGTCCTGTCCGACCCCGACTCCCCGGCCGGCAGCGCGCTGCGCTCGATCGCGGAGAAGCTGGGCGGCCGTCAACGCGGCCTGTCGGGCATGTCGCTGGGGATCACCCCGCGCAACAAGTTCTGACGCCGGTCACGGCGGACAGGGCGGGCCGGTGGTCATCCGGCCCGCCCTGTCGACGTCGCCGCGCGTGCGCGACCTTGCTACGCGTAAGTGACGTTGCCATGCGTACGTGACGTCGCTACGCGTACGTCTCGATGTCCTCGATGGCCGCGAAGCCGAGACCGTACGCGCTCATCCCTCGCCCGTACGCCCCGATGTGCACGCCCTCGTGGGCGGATCCGGCGAGCACCCAGCCGAACTCGGACTCGCGGTAGTGGAACTCCACCGGCACCCCGTCCACCGGTAGGGAGAGCGTCGACCAGGGTGCGCTGCCGAGGTCGTCGGCGAGGGCGAACGCCGTCTCGGTCTGCTGGTCCAGCCAGTCGTCGCGCAGGGAGTGGTCCATCTGCGGCGGCCAGGTGTACGCCAGCAGTCCGGAGCCCGCGAGCCAGGCCGCCGAGGACACCGTGGTGGCGTCCAGCACGCCCGTACCGTCACCGCTGCGTCTCACCGGGCTCGCGGCCACGGTGATCACCGCAGCGAACCGCTCCTTGTCGGCGGAGCCGTCCGTCTTCACGGAGGGCTCGTCACCGTGCCCGACCGCCCCGTGCTGCACCGTGCCGTCCGCGGCGGTGCCGACCTGCATCAGCCAGCGCGGGCCGGTGAAGGCCTCGTCCAGCCCGTACCAGGGGAAGGTCGCTGCCAGGTAGCCGTCGACGGTACGCCGGGCCGCCGGCACCTCCTCCGCCGTGGCCGTGCCCGGTACACCGTCCGTATCAATCCGACTCGTCGTCTCCATCTGCGCGGCCGCCTCCTCGATCAGTCATGATCCGGAGCGGCCCGCCCCCCGCGGGCGTGGGCGTCCTCGCAACCGGACAGATGGAGAATAGCCATACCGTCCGGACGAGTCGGGATTGACCGGGGTCAGGTGGCGTCCGCGTCGAACGGGGGGCGCTCGGGCTGCTTCTGCGGCGGAGTCTTCTTCAGCAGGTCAGGAACGGTGTCGCCGGTCTTGGTGAGGCTGGTGGTGGAACCGTCCGCCGAAGCGCCCGCCGAGCCGTTCGCCGCGCTGTTGGCGGTATCGGACGCGGCCGGGGTACGCCCGTTGACCACGTCGGTGACGTCGGCCATCTCCTTGCGCAGGTCGAAGCTCTCGCGGATCTCCTTCAGCCCCAGGTCGTCGTTGCCGTCCATGAGCTGCTTGCGGACGAACGTCTTGGGGTTGAGGTCCTCGAACTCGAAGTCCTTGAACTGCGGGCCCAGCTCGGAGCGGATGTCTTCCTTGGCGCTGTCCGAGAACTCGCGGATCTTACGGACGGTCCGCGTGACGTCCTGGATCAGCTTGGGCAGCTTGTCGGGGCCGAAGACCAGCACGGCCAGCACTCCGAGCGTCAACAGCTCCAGTGCGCCTATGTCATTGAACACCTTGCTGCTCCTCGTGTTCTCCGCGTGTTCTCCGTGCGATCGCGGCCCGGGGATCCCCGCTGCCCGGACCGCTCAAAGGTACCTGTCGAAGGTGTCCGGGCGGTACCTCGCGGTGGCCGCCGGGCGGACGGTCATGGTGACCAGGCCCTGGGGGACACCCCCTAGCCGCCGCTCGCCGAGCCGAGCGTCAGGGTCACGGTCTGTTCCTTGCCGCCGCGGGTCAGCTTGAGGTCGAGGTCGTCGCCGGGCCGGTGGGCCCGGATCTTCACGATCAGCTCCTCGCCGCTGTGCACGCGCTGGCCCTCGACCTGGGTGATGACGTCGCCGGACCTGATGCCCGCCTTGGCCGCGGGCCCGTCCTTCGCGACGGCGGGAGTGCCGTCGGCGCCCTTCGTGCCGACCTTGGCCCCGTCGCCGGTGTACTTCATGTCCAGCGTCACGCCGATGACCGGGTGGGTGGCCTTGCCGGTGCTGATCAGCTCCTCGGCGACGCGCTTGCCCTGGTTGATCGGTATCGCGAAACCGAGGCCGATGGAGCCGGACTGGCCGCCCGCCTCGGGGCCCCGGGCGCTGTCTGCCGCACGGATGGCGCTGTTGATGCCGATGACGTGGGCCTGGGCGTCGACCAGTGGTCCGCCGGAGTTGCCCGGGTTGATCGGGGCGTCGGTCTGGAGGGCGTCGACGTAGCTGATGTCGCTGCCGTCGCCCTTCTCGCCGCCGGCGGTGATCGGCCGCTGCTTGGCGCTGATGATGCCCGAGGTCACCGTGTTGGACAGGTCGAAGGGGGCGCCGATGGCCACTACCGGGTCGCCGACCTGGACGTTGTCGGAGTTGCCCAGGGGCAGGGGCTTGAGTCCGGAGACGCCGCGGACCCGGACGACCGCCAGGTCGTAGCCGCTGTCCTTGCCGACGAGCTCCGCGGACGCCGTCTCGCCGCTGCTGAACGTCACGGTGATGTCGCCGCTGGACCCGGCCGGGGCGACGACGTGGTTGTTGGTGAGGATGTGGCCCTGGCCGTCGAGGACGAAGCCGGTGCCCGTGCCGGACTCGGCCGTGCCGCTGACGTGCAGGGTGACCACGCTGGGCAGGGCGCTGGCGGCGATGCCCGCGATGCTCTCGGGGGCCCGGCCGCCGTTGTCGCGGCCCGCCTGCGGCAGCTCGACCGTGGTCAGCCCGCCGTTGCGCTCGATGTACGCGCCGACTCCGCCTCCGATGCCGCCGGCGACCAGGGTCAGCAGGAGCACCCCCATGAACGCCCCGCCCCGGCGCTTCTTCCTGCGGCCGGACTCGACGCCCTCGGGGGGTCCGGGCCGGGTCAGCGGCTGCCCCGGAGCACCCCACGGGTCGTACTGGAGCCACTGCGAGTGCTGCTGGGGTGCCGGTGCCGGGTGCGGCCCCTGATGCTCGGAGGGCCCCTGCGGCTGCGGTGCGTGGGGCGTGTGGGCGGCCGGCGCCGGGGGCTGGGCGGATGCCTGGGGCTGTGGGGGCGAGAGCGGGAATCCGTCGGCGGGCCGGGCGTGCGGGGGCGTCGAGCCGTCGGCAGGTGCCGGCGTGGGGGCCGGGACTCCGGCGCCGTTCGTCGCGGCGTACTGCGGGGGCGGTCCTCCGGCCCCCGGCGGTACGACGGTGCCGTGGGCCGGGGTC
>NZ_NEUE01000005.1 GCF_002910905.1 Streptomyces sp. SM11
TGACGGCGGCGGCGCTGCGGGCGGTCATCAGGGGCAGCGGGTCGAAGGGGGCGACCGGGTCGTGCCGCAGCCGCCGGGCGTAGTCGGCCTCGGCGGCGAGCGCGTCGGCGAGCGCGTCGCGCTGGGCGCCCCATCTGCGGACCGGGAAGAGGACGATGAGCGCCGCCTGCACCAGGCCGCCGACGGCGATCATCCCCGCGTGGGCGGCGGCGTCCACGACCGAGGTGGGCAGGGTGATCGTCACCAGCATGATCGCGACGTTGGACGAGGCGATGATGCCGCCCGTGGGGCCCGCGGCCCAGGCGAGGCCGGCGAGGAACGTCCAGGCGCCGAGCAGGCACAGGAAGAGCACGACGTGCGCGCCGCTGACATAGCCGACGAACGTCGAGACGGCGAGGCTCACGCCGGAGACCAGGGCGAGGACGGGGCGGGGCCGCCAGCTGCGCTGGAAGGTGGCGATGGCCGCCTGGAACGCGCCGAACGCGGAGCTCGCCGCGATCTCCGGCCCGAACAGCACGAGGCCGGCCCCGACGACGAGGGCGAGTCCGGCCGCACCGCGAAAGGCGATGAGGGGTTCCAGCCTCTGCCGCTCGATCTCCAGCCCCGAGCGGGCGGTCTCCTTCAGCGCCCGGAGCCAGCTCATGGGCCGAGCCTAACCGCAAACCAGGACAAGCCGGGCGCCGCCGGTCGGTGTTACGCCATGATTCGGCCGTCGGGTCCCTGGGGTGCGCCGCTGCCCGTGCGGGCCCGGTCGGCGGCCTCGGTGCCGTGCGTCCAGCCGTCCAGGTCGCTGACGCCGCGGACCCGGGTGGTCGTGGTCCTCGGGAACATCCGCCCGGCGGTCTCGGTGACCGCGACGTCCCGGGCGGCGAGGACGGGAAGCAGCCCGGCGCCCTGATCCGTATCGGATTCGGCCGCCGCCGTGACCTGCTCGGCGCCGTCGGCGAGCCGGCGGCCGAGCCGCTGGGCGTACCCCATCAGGAAAGCCTGCCGGAAGGTCTTGGTCCGTTTGCGCCCCCCGGCGCGCTGCCCGGTCTCCGCCCGGGTCATCGCGGCCGTCCCCTGGACGAGCAGGGAGGTGAACAGCAGCTCGACGGCCTCCAGGTCCGGCTCGAAGCCGACGACCGTGCTGAAGCCGAGGCCGTCGTTCCACACGGCCCGGCACCGGTTCGCGGAGGCGACGGCGTCGAGCAGGATCGCCTTGGCGCTCTCGTACGGGGGCTCCACCCCGATCCGGCAGGCGCCGGGCGTCCCGGGGCTCCGCGTCCGGGCGGCGAGGAGGGCCTCGTCGATGCTGTGCCGGGCCATCAGCTCCTGCGCCTTGGCGGTCAGCGCCTCGGCCTCCTCCGGGAAGCCCGTCGCCTCCGCCTTCGCCAGCAGCGCCCGGATCCGGGTGAGCATGCGGGGCTCGTCGGCGGCGGGCGGACGGTGCAGGTGGTCGGCGGCCGCGCCGGGCGGGGGCCCCACGGGCTCGATGGCGGGCAGCCGCAGCAGCAGCCGGTACAGCTCCAGCAGGTCGGCGGCGTAACCGAACCGGTCGGGTCGGTTACGGGGCACGGGCGGCGGAAGCTCGGCGAGCTGCTGCCGCCAGCGGGGCGGGAGCTCCCCGTACCGGGCGGTCTCGGCGGCGATCAGGGTCGCGGCCAGCGCCGCCCGCCGCTCGTCCAGCTCCCGGCGGACGAACCGGACCAGGTCGGCGGGGTGCCAGCCCCGGTCCCACGCCCGGCGCACGAACTCCTCGCCGCGCCGGTGCGCCTCCGCGTCGGCGTCCGGGGCGGCGGCGAGCAGGGACGCGCCGGTGTCCAGGG
>NZ_NEUE01000074.1 GCF_002910905.1 Streptomyces sp. SM11
CGGGGCGGCGGTGGCCGCCGCCGCCCAGTCGGCGGCCTTCTCGCAGGCGTTGACCAGCCGGGCCAGGCCGTCGGCGAGACTCTCCTCGGCCAGGGCGTAGCGGTCCAGGCCCAGCAGCACCTGGACCGGCTCCCGGGCCGCGTCGCCGTCCTCCGTGAGGCCCGCCCCGTCAGCTTCGTCCCCTGCGCCGTCCGCCGCCACGGCGCCGTCGTCCGGCGCCGGCTCGTCGCCTTCCTGGAAGACCAGGGCGACACCTTCCTCGACGGCGTCCCGCACCGCCGCGTCCGGATCGCCGACCGCACGCTCGGCGAGCGCCGCCCGTACGGCCCGGGCGTCCAGCGCCGTGTGGCCCTGGAGGGCGGCGCGTTCCAGCAGCCAGCCGACCAGGGCCGCCGTCCTGCGCCCGTCGTCCGGACCGCAGCCGACGCCCACCAGGGCCCGTGCGAAGCCGTCGGCCTGTTCCGGCCGCACACCCGGCACGGCCAGCAACTGCCAGGGGTCGGTGCGCAGCAGCTCGGCAGCCTGCTCGCC
>NZ_NEUE01000075.1 GCF_002910905.1 Streptomyces sp. SM11
CGCAGGGCGTCGCGCCCGTCGGTGCCGAGGGCCAGCTCCAGGGCGGCGGGCACCGGGTGGCCGACGCCGTCCGGTGCGGTGTAGGTGGCGGCGGTGGTGCCGAGGACCCGGGCCTCGCGCCGTCCGTGGGCGGCGATGTCCACGTAGCCGCCGGGTTCGGCGCGGTCGCGCCCGGCGATGGGCAGGGGTTCCGCGTCGAGGGCGTCGGGGCCGCCGGTGCGCAGGAGGGCGAGGCCGAGGGCGGGCAGCGCGGTGATGTCGTCGGGGGCGACGGAGCAGGTGCGGCCGTCGGTGCCGTGGAGGAGGAGCGGGCCCGGGGAGGTGACGGCCTGGTGGGCGGTGACGACCGTGCCGCGGTCGTCCGCGACGAATCCCGTCCCTCGCGGCCGGCCGGCCTGATCGCAGATTCTTACCAGCTTCGACCGGTCCCCACTGCCCATGGTCCGACGTTAGGCCGCCGATGATCTCCCGCCGGGCGCGGACGGGGAAAGCGCCCCCCGCGCCCCCGGTATTCACTCCGAGCGCCCGTCCGATGGGGTGAATGACCGTGTCCCCCGGGGAGCAGGAATGGTGCCGGGGAGGGGAACGTGGAGCGGGCACCGGGTTGGGGGGTGGTGCCCGCTCCACGCGGGACCTCCACGCGGGACCTCCACGCAGGACCAGCCACGCGGCAGGTCCTGTGGCAGGCCGTGCATGGCACGGGATGCGTGGCACGGGATGCGTGCTCAGGCGAAGACGGCGAGGCTCTTGGCCTTGCCCTTCTGCTCCTCGACGAGCACGAGGAACGTGCCGTCGGGTCCGAAGACCGCGACCGGCCCCTGCGGATGGGCGGGCATGTCCAGCCGTACGCCGTTGAGGAGCAGCTTGGCGCGCTTCTCGTCCACGTCCCAGCGGGAGAACGCGGAGGCGGCCGCCTCGGCGACCGGCATCACGGTCAGCGCCTCCTGGTGCTGGTCGAGCGTCCGGGCCGCGTCCAGTCCGTACGGGCCGACCCGGGTGCGGCGCAGCGCCGTCAGGTGGCCGCCGACGCCGAGCCCGGCGCCGAGGTCGCGGGCGAGGGCCCGGATGTACGTCCCCGAGGAACAGACGACGGAGACGACCAGGTCCACGACGGGGGTGCCGTCCTCGGCGACGGCCTCGCGGACGTCGTAGACGCGGAAGGAGGAGACGGTCACCGGGCGGGCCGGGATCTCGAACTCCTCGCCGCCGCGCACCCGCGCGTAGGACCGCTTGCCGTCGATCTTGATGGCGCTGACCTTGGACGGGACCTGCATGATCCGGCCGGTCAGCGCGGCCACCCCGGCGTCGATGCCCTCGCGGGTCACGCCGGAGGCGTCGGTGGACGAGGTGATCTCGCCCTCGGCGTCGTCGGTGACGGTGTCCTGGCCGAGCCTGATCGTGCCGAGATACTCCTTCTCGGTCAGGGCGAGGTGGCCCAGCAGCTTGGTGGCCCGCTGGACGCCGAGCACGAGGACTCCGGTCGCCATCGGGTCCAGGGTGCCGGCATGGCCGACACGGCGGGTTCGGGCGATGCCGCGCATCTTGGCGACGACGTCGTGCGAAGTGAAGCCGGACGGCTTGTCGACGATGACGAGGCCGTCCGGCGTGGTGGTCTGCTCGGTCATGCGGAGGCCGGGCCCTCGTTCTTCTCGGAGGATCCGTCGGTCCCGGTCCCGGTCTCGTCGTCCTCGTCCTCGTCCTCGGGCTTGCGGTACGGGTCGGCGTCGCCGGCGTACTGCGCGCCCGTGGACACCTGGCGCACCTCCGCGTCCTTGGCCCGCGCCTTGTCGAGGAGGTCCTCGATGGTGCGGGCGTTGTCCGGGAGGGCGTCCGGGACGAAGGCCAGGCTCGGCGTGAACCGGACCCCGGTCTGCCGTCCGACCTCGGTACGGAGGACGCCCTTGGCGCTCTCCAGCGCGGCGGCGGAGGCCGCGCGCTCCTCGTCGTCGCCGTAGACCGTGTAGAAGACCGTGGCCTCCCGCAGGTCTCCGGTGACCCGGGCGTCCGTGATCGTCACGAATCCCAGCCGCGGATCCTTGATTCGCCGGTCCAGGGTCTCCGCGACCACGACCTGGATGCGATCGGCCAGCTTGCGGGCCCGCGCGTTGTCGGTCACCGGTCCGTCACTCTTCCTTCTGATTTCGCTCGACTGTCAGTCTTCGTCACTGTGCAGCCGCCGTCTCACCGACAGCAGCTCCACCTCGGGACGCCCCGCGACCAGCCGCTCGCAGCGGTCCAGTACGTCCGTGAGGTGTCCGGTGTCACCGGAGACCACGGCAAGGCCGATCTCGGCCCTGCGGTGGAGATTCTGTCCGCCGGTCTCGGCCGCGCTCACCGCGCACTTGCGCTGGAGCTCGGCGACGATCGGGCGGACGACGGAACGCTTCTCCTTCAACGACCGTACGTCGCCGAGGAGCAGATCGAAGGACAGGGTCCCCACATACATGTGTGTCCGGATGTCCCGCCGGTTCGGGTTCGTGCCCCGCCAGAGCTTGCCGGGGACATCAGAACCGTACCGGAACGGCCAGAGCCGATCGACGGAAATACGACCCGTCGACCGGCCCCGACCGTGGTGGAGGGGGTCCGGGAGCGAACTCCCGGACCCCTTCCGAATGCACTGCATGCATCCGTATCCATCCGGATCCTTGCGGATCCCGCTGGATCAGCCTCGCGGCTTCTCGCGCATCTCGTACGTCGCGATGACGTCGTCGATCTTGATGTCGTTGAAGTTTCCGAGGTTGATACCGCCCTCGAAGCCTTCGCGGATCTCGGTGACGTCGTCCTTGAAGCGGCGCAGACCGGAGATGTTGAGGCTCTCCGCGATGACCTTGCCATCGCGCAGCAGGCGCGCCTTGGTGTTGCGCTTGACCTCGCCGGAGCGGACCAGCACACCGGCGATGTTGCCCAGCTTGGACGAGCGGAAGATCTCGCGGATCTCCGCCGTGCCGAGCTCGACCTCTTCGTACTCCGGCTTGAGCATGCCCTTGAGGGCCGCTTCGATCTCTTCGATCGCCTGGTAGATGACCGAGTAGTACCGGACGTCCACACCTTCGCGGTCGGCCATCTGCTCGGCGCGCCCTGCGGCACGAACGTTGAAGCCGATCACGATGGCGTCGGAGCCGGTCGCCAGGTTGATGTCCGACTCGGTGACCGCACCCACACCGCGGTGCAGGATCCGGATGTCGACCTCTTCACCGACGTCGAGCTGGAGCAGCGAGGACTCGAGAGCCTCCACCGAACCGGACGCGTCGCCCTTGATGATGAGGTTGAGCTCCTGGACCAGACCGGCCTTGAGCGCCTCGTCCAGGTTCTCCAGGGAGAACCGGACACCCTTGCGGGCGAAGTTGGCGTTGCGCTCACGGGCGGCACGCTTCTCGGCGATCTGCCGGGCCGTGCGGTCCTCGTCGACGACCAGGAGGTTGTCGCCGGCACCCGGGACGTTGGTGAGACCCAGGACCAGGACGGGGGTCGACGGACCCGCTTCCTGGACGTTCTGACCGTTGTCGTCGAGCATCGCCCGGACACGGCCGTACGCGTCGCCCACGACCACCGTGTCACCGATGCGCAGCGTTCCGCGCTGGACCAGGACGGTCGAGACGGCACCGCGGCCGCGGTCGAGGTGGGACTCGATCGCAATACCCTGCGCGTCCTGCTCCGGGTTGGCCCGCAGGTCGAGCGAGGCGTCGGCGGTGAGGACGACGGCCTCCAGAAGGGACTCGATGTTGAGGCCCTGCTTGGCGGAGATGTCGACGAACATCGTGTCGCCGCCGTACTCCTCGGCCACCAGACCGAACTCGGTGAGCTGACCGCGCACCTTGGTCGGGTCGGCACCCTCGACGTCGATCTTGTTGACCGCGACCACGATCGGCACCTCGGCCGCCTTGGCGTGGTTCAGCGCCTCGATCGTCTGGGGCATCACACCGTCGTTCGCCGCCACCACGAGGATCGCGATGTCGGTGGACTTCGCACCACGGGCACGCATGGCGGTGAACGCCTCGTGACCCGGGGTGTCGATGAAGGTGATACGGCGGTCCTCGCCGTTGACCTCCGCGCCGACCTGGTAGGCACCGATGTGCTGCGTGATGCCACCGGCCTCGCCCGCGACGACGTTCGTCTTGCGGATCGCGTCCAGCAGTCGGGTCTTACCGTGGTCGACGTGACCCATGACGGTCACGACCGGCGGACGGGAGACCAGGGCCTCTTCGCCGCCCTCGTCCTCGCCGAACTCGATGTCGAAGGACTCGAGCAGCTCGCGGTCCTCCTCCTCGGGGCTGACGATCTCGAGGACGAAGTTCATCTCGTCCGCGAGCATGCGCAGCGTCTCGTCGGGGACGGACTGCGTCGCGGTGACCATCTCGCCGAGGTTCATCATCACGCCGACGAGCGACGCCGGGTTCGCGTTGATCTTCTCCGCGAAGTCCGTGAGGGAAGCACCGCGGGAGAGCCGAACGGCCTGCCCGTTGCCGCGGGGCAGCATGACGCCGCCGACCGACGGGGCCTGCATGGACTCGTACTCCTGGCGCCTCTGCCGCTTCGACTTGCGGCCACGACGCGCCGGACCGCCGGGACGGCCGAACGCACCCTGTGTGCCACCGCGGCCACCGGGGCCGCCGGGACGGCCACCGAAGCCGGGACGGCCACCGAAGCCGCCGCCGCCACCGGGACGACCGGCACCGCCACCGCCACCGGGACCGGCCGGACGACCGGCGAAGCCGCCACCGCCGCCACCGGGAC
>NZ_NEUE01000076.1 GCF_002910905.1 Streptomyces sp. SM11
CTCCCCGGGCCACCACAGCTCCGCCGCCGTCGTGAGGGCGGCGGCGAGCGCGGTGTCGGTGAGGCCCGGCCGCAGGCGGACCGTCAAGGCGTGATGGGCAGGCTGCACGTGCACAACTCCTCGTCCACGGAAGGGAAACGGGTGATGCGGCTGTCAGCGGGCGGTGAACCCGCCGTCCACGGTGATCACGCTGCCGGTCACCTGCCGGGACTCGTCCGAGGCCAGCCAGAGCGCCGCGTCCGCCACATCCCCCGGCTCCACCAGCGCGTTCATCGGCTGGTCCCGGACGAAGGCCGTCTCGTGCCCGGCGACCGGCACCTCCAGCGAGCGGGCGATCTCCGCCAGCATCCGGCCCTCCATCGCCTCGTCGTCCCGCACCGAGCCCGGACACACCGCGTTGACCCGGACCTTACGGGGCGCGTAGTCCAGGGCCACCGCCTTGGTCAGGCCCACCAGACCGTGCTTGGCCGCGACGTACCCCGCGAAGTGCCGGTAGCCCACCAGCCCCGCCGTCGAGGCGATGTTGACGATCGAACCGGACCCCTGGGCGGCCATCCGGCCGCCCACCGCGCGGATCGCCCGCCACGCACCGCCCAGATCCACATCGATCATCAACTGCCACTCGGCCTCGGTGATCTCGTGCGCCGGGCGGCCCGAAGGGGCGGCGATCCCCGCGTTGTTGACCAGCACGTCGATCCGCCCGAAGCGCTCCTCGGCCCCCTCCGCCACCGACTCCAGCGCCGCCAGGTCCCGGACGTCGGCCTGCCGGGTCAGCACGGCGGACCCCGCCTCGCGGCAGAGCCGCCCGGTGTGTGCGAGCTGCGAGGCCGAACCGAGCGGATACGGCACCCCGGGCAGCTCGCCCGCCACGTCCAGCAGCACCAGGTCCGCCCCCTCACGGGCGAAGGCCAGCGCACAGGCCCGGCCGAGACCGCGCGCCGCCCCGGTGATCAGTGCCGTCCGCCCGGC
>NZ_NEUE01000006.1 GCF_002910905.1 Streptomyces sp. SM11
CGGCCCGGTCCGGCCAGGGGGCGTGCGGGCGCAGGAAGGGGCGGGTCGGGTCGAGCGGCCCGGCGGGCGTGCCGTGCTTGGGCAGCAGCGGGGCAAGCTCCTCGTACACCTCCTGCGCGGTGGCGGGCCGGGCCCCCGGGTCCTTGGCGAGCAGCCGCAGCACGAGGGCCTCCAGCGCGACGGGGACCTCGGGGCGGGTCTGCCGGACCGGGAGCGGGGGCTCGTAGAGGTGGCGGTGCAGGACGCCGAGCGCGGTGGACCCGGTGAACGGCACGTCGCCGCTGAGCAGTTCGTACAGGACGACGCCGAGGGCGTACAGGTCGGTGTACGGGCCGACCGCGCCGCCTATCGCCTGCTCGGGGGCCATGTACGCCGGGGAGCCGATGGGGGAACCGGTGTGCGTGAGGCGGGTGGTGTCCGTGTCGAGGACGGAGGCGACCCCGAGGTCGAGGACGGTGACGGTGCCGTCGGGACGGACCATGACGTTGCGGGGCTTGAGGTCGCGGTGGACGATCGGCACCGCGTGCACCGCGCTGAGGACCGCGCAGAGCTGGGCGGCGACCGCGACGGCCCAGGGCCAGGGGTACGGGTCCTGCTCGGTCAGGTGGTCGGCGAGGTCGGCGCCCTCGACGTACTGCATGACGAGGTAGAGGTCGTCGTCGTCGCTGCCCGCGTCGTGGACGGTGACCAGGCCGGGGTGGTCGACCTGCGCGGTGACCCGGCACTCGCGGACGAACCGGCGGTGCAGTTCGTCGGCCGCGTCGCTGCCGGTGGGCCCGGCGACCCGGTCGGGGTGCAGCAGCTTCACGGCGACGCGGCGGTCCAGGCGCCGGTCGTACGCCGTCCACACCTGGCCCATGCCGCCCTGGCCGAGGATGGTCGCCAGTTCGTACCGGCCGGCGATGATCCGCCCGCTCACCGGCCCTCGCCCTCCTTGCGGAGGTAGTCGCTCAGCTCGTCCAGCTCGGCACGGACCTGGTCGAGGCGCTGGGGCGCGGGTGCGGGAGTGGGCGGCGGGGTCCGCACGGTGTACGGGTTGGGCTGCGGGCGCTGATGCTGGTGCTGGTGCTGCGCGGGGTGCTGCTGGTACGGGAGCGGCGCGGGGGGCACGGTCGTGGGGGCCGCGTACGGGGGCGGGGTGCCGAGGGAGTTGTAGTGGCGGATCTCCGCGTACAGGTAATAGCTGATGACCCCGGCCAGCACGCCGACGAGCCAGAGGAACTGGACCAGCACCGCCGCGTCCGACATGTCGTCGGGGTCGTCCGGTGTGGCCATGATGAAGGCGAACAGCCCGCCGTTGAGGACCATCACGACCACCAGCAGGATCCAGTCGCGCGGCCTGCGGGTGACGATCGCGAGCCGCAGCATCGCCGCCCAGCCCAGCAGTCCGCAGCTCAGCACGGTGACCACCACGAGGATCACGCGCACCGCGGTGAGCGTCGCCGAGGAAGGCCGGGATGTCGCCGGCTGCTGCGGCGACGGGCCGTAGCCGTACATGTGCTGCTCCTGGGACGCGTATGTCGGACGTGTGGGGTGAGCGTATACACCTCCGTCGATCAGCCGTCCCGGGATGGGTCCAGCCGTTGTCGTTCACCTCACCCGGGCGTGACCGTGCCGTCCGTCAGCCCGTCGTACATCCCCTGGACCAGCAGCTCGCCGAGCCGCTCCGCCGCCCGCAGCGCCTCCTCGAACGCGGCCAGTTCGCGGAACCGTTCTCCGTACCTCCGCTGTTCGGCGAGCGGCATCCGGGGCAGCTGAAGGCGTCGGGCGTCCAGCCGGGCCGCGGTGGAGGCGTAGCTGCTGGCCTGCCGGTTGTTGGCGGTACCGCGAAGGAACCCGGCGAGGAACCACGGATCGAGGGCGGCCGGATCGGGCCGCAGCAGCTGGAGGTTGCGGCCGAGCGCGGCGCCCACGTCCCTCTCCCCGGCCACCCGGACGACGGCCCCACCGCCGAGCACGGGCACCACGACGTCGCCGGCTTCGAGCACGACCGGGTCGTCGGGAGCCGCTCCCGGGGCCTTTGGACCCGGGAGCGGCGGTCCGGCCGGGCCCGCTCCGGTGAGGACGTCGTGCTCGGTGAGGACGGGGCCCGGTCCGCCCGGGGCCGCGTTGCCGGTGTGCAGCGAGAGCGCCCCTCCGCGGGCGAGTTCCCCGACGGTGGTCCGGGGGCGGTGCGCGGGGGCGGCGGAGGCGGCGGGGGGCGGGGTGAGGCGGGCGGTCAGCCGGAGGGTCTCGGCAAGCCGCTCCCGCACCTCGCCGAGTCCGGACACGTCTCCCCCGGCCGCGGGGCGGGGCAGATACCGGGCCGGGGCCAGGTCCACGTCGTCGTCGAGGAGTTCGACCACGGGCACGACGCGGCTGACGCCGGGGAGGTCGGCCCGATCACGCCAGGCGTCGAGCACGGCAGCGCGCACGACGGGCCAGTCGAGCCGGTCGCGTCCGCCGCCCGCCGCCTTGCCGCCCGCTTCCCCGGCGAGCGCCGCGAGCCCGGCGGTGTCGGCCAGGAGGAGATCGGGTCCGGGGCGGACTCCGGGCGTCGGCCTGCGCAGGACCCAGAGGTGGAGCGGAATGCCGTACGGGGGTGCGGCGCCGGCCGGGAGGGCGATGACGGCGCGGAGGGCTCCCCTGCGCAGGAGGTCGGCGCGGATACGGCGGCCGGAGCGCCGGGACGCGGCGGCCGGAGGCATCAGCAGGACGGCGGTACCGCCGTCCCGCAGCCGGGCCAGGGCGTGCTGGACCCAGGTCAGTTCGGACTCGACGCGGGCGGGGAAGCCGTACTCCCAGCGCGGGTCGTAAGCCAGCTCGTCGTGACCCCAGTTGCGGTCGTTGAAGGGCGGGTGGCAGAGCACTGTGTCGGTCGTGAGCCGGGCGAAGGCGTCGGCCCGCAGGGTGTCCCCGGTCCGCACGGCCAGGGAGGGAAGGGAGCCGTGCGTTCCGTCGGCGCCCAGGGCGAGGCGCAGTGCGGTGAGGGCTGCGAGCCCGGGGTCGGCCTCCTGGGCGTACAGCGCCGCGGGGCCGGCGACGGCCCGGAGCAGGGCGCCGGTTCCGGCGGCCGGGTCGAGGACGCTGCGGAGCGGCTGGTCGGGGGCCGGGCGCCCCGCGTTCCTCGGGGGTTCGGCGAGGTCCGCCATCAGCTCGGCGAGGTGCGGCGGGGTCAGCGTGTACTGGCGGGGGTTGGCGTCCAGGTACCGGCCGAGCAGGAACTCGAAGGTCTGACCGGCCCCGATCCCGGCGGCGAGTTGCGCGGCGGCGCGCAGGAGCGGCACGGAGGGCAGCAGGGCCTGCGCGGTGGGGGTGTGAACGGCTCGCGCCCTGTGAACTCCCGGAGCCTCGGGCAGGTTCGCCGGATGAACGACCGCGGACCCGGGCGCGGCGGATCCGGGAGCGGTCGAGTCGCGCGCGGTCGCCCCGGGCACGGTCGCGCCGGCGGTTTCCGGCGGGCCGACGGCTCCTGGGAGTGTGGCCCGGCCGTGCCCCGAGACGCCGAAGAGGGCGTCGGGGCCGAGTCGGGCGGTGAGCACGTGGTCCACGGCCGGCGGCAGCGCGTCGGCCATCCGTGCGTCGGACGCGGTGGTCAACTCCAGCCAGGCGGTGGGCCGCTCGCGGACGAGCAGCAGACCGCAGCCCGTGTGGATCAGGGCCTGTACGGCCCCTGCGGGGTGGCCTGCCACTTCCTGCCAGACCCGCTCGCGTAGCGGTACCTCGGCGAGTTTCCCCTGGTCACGCAGCCATTGCTCCACGTCGGACAGCGCGAAGGAGGGGCTGGCCGCGGTGCCGCCGACGGGCTGGGGGAAGTCGGCGTGACGGCGGCGCCAGTTGCTGACGGCGGCACGGCCCACCCCCGCGAGCCGCGCGATCCCGGCCGCGGTGACCTCCGTCGCGTTCTCCGGCACTGGCTCTCCTCTTGGTCCGTCCGCGCTGCTTGCCCGCGAGCATAACGAACCACCCGCACCACACCGGAGAACAGCGTTACCCGATCCGTCACGGATCTCTCGTGTTGACTCGGTTCACAAGCTCTGCTGTTTTGGGTCCGCCCCGCCAGGGCCGCTTCTCCCCCTCTGCTCACCGGCGCCTCGCGCCTCTCCTTCCGGAGCCTGACCCATGCGTCTCATCACCCGTATATCCGTCAACACCGTCTGCGCGATGACCCTGTTCGGCCTCGCCGCCTGCGGTACGGACTCCCCGAAGGAGACCGGGCCGTTCGCCGGAGTCTCCGGACCGGAGGTCGTGAACAAGGCCCTGACGAAGACGACCGGGGTGAAGTCCCTGCGGATCGAGCTCGACATGGCCACCTCCGACGGCCGGATCGAGGCCGACTTCGCCACGAGCCTGGGTGGCGACTGCAACGGAACGATGACCATGGGCGGCGCAGGCACGATGGAGGTCCGCAAGACCGGCGAAACGGTCTACACGAAGCTCGACGAGACCCTGCTGCGCGAGCAGTCGAAGGGCGAGCCGAAGGAGGACGTGGACGCGGCGGTCGAGGTGATCGCGGGCCGCTGGATGGAGTCGAAGGCCTCCGAACCGGACACCAGGGACACCATCGAGTTCTGCGACCTGAAAGGACTGCTGAAGGAGTTCGAGGCGGGCGACAACGCCGCCCGCAAGAAGGGCCCCACGACGGTCGACGGCAAGCCCGCCCTGCGCCTCACGGAGAAGGAGGGCAAGGAGACGTTCACCATCGACGTCTCCGCCGAGGGCGCCCCGTTCATCCTGGGCGTCGCGTCCCGGGGCGGCGAGGAGCCGATGACGATGAACCTGTCCGAGTTCGACGTGCCCGTCGTGGTGGAGAAGCCCGCCGCGAAGGACATCGTCGACCTGGAGCAGTAGGACTCAGTCCGCCGCCCGCTCGGCCCCGCCGCCCCGGTCACCCGGCCGGCGCCGGGACACCTCCGCCGAAGTCCACTTCGGCCGCCGGCAGCACACGCACCCGGCGGCCGGGGTAGCGGAGGTTGCGGTAGATCTCGTTGTGGTGCGCGACGGACGCCTCCGGTGCGGCGTACGGGCCGGGGCCGCCGTCACACCGGGGGCCGCCGTCACAGCCGGTGCCGTACCCAGACGTTGGGCTCGACGTAGACCGCGTAGCCGTGCGCGAGCGCGCAGTGCACCGGGACGAGCGCCCCCGGCACCTCCACCGGACCGTCCGTGTCGAGGGGGACTGCGTGTCGGCGACGGCCAAGGAGATCGCCTGCGCCTCGGCCGGGGCGGCCGACTTCAAGGTCCTCGGGCTCGTCGAGAAGAAGACCGAGTGCCCGGCGGCGACGGAACCGATGCAGCTGATGATGGCGCTCGGCCGCCCGTACAACGTCATCTGCGGCGGCAAGGTCTGAGACCCGCACCCCGGTGCGGCGGCCGCCGCTCAGCCGCCGCACCGGGCGAGCATGGCCCGCTTGTCGGCTGCCGTGACCGGGAGTTCGTACTTCAGCGAGACCTGGGCGAACCGCACCGCGTAGGAACAGCGGACCGGCTTGTACGGCGGCAGCCAGGAGGCGGGGCCGGAGTCCCGCTTGGCGTTGTTGGCCGGGCCGTCCACCGGGAGGAGGTTGAGCGGGTCGTTGGCGATCCGCTCGCGCTTCGCCTCGTTCCAGTGGGCGGCGCCCATCTGCCAGTCGTAGGACAGCGGCATCACATGGTCGATCTGCACCTTGGTCGCTTGTTGCTTGCGCCAGTCGATGCTCTCGCCGGTGTAGGGGTCCTGGAGCGTCATCGCCATGACGACGCAGTCGGAGCCCGACTTGTGCTCGACGTCCTTGCCGTCCCGGGCGAGCAGATCGTTGCGGGTGTCGCAGCCGTTGCGGGCGAGCGGGATGCCGTCGACGCCGTCCTTCCAGGCGTAGCCGAACTTCTTCCGCTCGTATCCGGTCTTCGGGCCGCGCCCCTTGGTGGCCACCTTCTCGATGATCTTCCGGGCGGCGGCCCGGTCCTCGTCGGTGGTGAGAGGGGCCAGGCCCGGCTTCGTACCGTCCGGGTTGTCCAGCGGGCTCACGCCGAAGCCGTCGGCGGACCGCGCGCCACCGTTGGTCCCGCCGCTCTCGGCCTTGAGGTCGTCGGGGCCGCAGCCGCTCGCCAGAGCGATCGCGACGAGGGCGCCGATGGCGGGCAGGGCCGCGCGGTACGTACGGGGAGCTATCACGTGGGGCCGTCCTGACGGGGAGAAAACCGAACGCCGAGAATCCTATGGGCGTCTTCCCCGCCGGAGCCGCTTCCATGACTGCACCTCAGCGCACCGTGCCCCCCGGCCCGGTCACACCTTCCCGATGCCGAGGGTGTTCTCCGCGGGCAGCAGCCCCGAGCCGATGACCTCCAACCACGGCTCCCCCAGCAGTTCCACCAGCCGCTCGCGCCCCGGCTCCCCCAGCGCCCGCCACGGCGCGGCGGCCTCCTCGTCGGTGCGCAGCTCCACCTTCGCGCGCAGCTCGCGCCCCGCGTCCGTGGCCGTGCCGTCCGCCGCCAGCAGCCCGCGTTCCTGGAGCCGCTGCCGGGCCGCGTCCCACTCCTCCGGACTCCACCTCCGGCTCGCGAACACCTCGGGGGCCGCCGCGCCGACCGCCGCGAAGGAGACCAGCGACTCGACCGGGTCGAGGCCCGCCTCGGCCAGGGCGGCGATGTGCCCGTCACCCCGGTGTTCGCGCAGGACGGTCGCCGCGTGCCAGAGCGCCAGGTGCGGAGAGTCGGGCCAGGGCAGGGCGGAGTTGGCGGGGCCCATGCCGCGAGGCGCCCGACCGCCCGGGGCCGCCTCCGCCGCGCTACGGGCCAGCGCGGCGGCCTCCGCGAACTCCGGACCCTCCACCCGGTCCCCGAACAGCGCCCGGTAGACCCGGTCGACCGCCCGCAGCCGGGCCGCGAGCACGGCGTCCGGGGCGGCGGTCGCCCAGATGTTCGGTACGTATGCGTCCACCATCGCCGGAGCGAAGCTGTGGAACGTCCGCACCGCCTCCTCCGCTCCCACCGCTCCCAGCGGAGCCGCGCGCCAGGCGAAATAGCTCGACCAGCGCTCCTTGACGTCGTAGCCGAGCGCGGCTGCCTCGTCGAAGGCCGCGGGGGCGTAGTACAGAACGGCGTGCAGGGGCTCCAGGAGGTGCCACATCTGCCGCACACGGGCCGGTTCTCCGGTCATGATCTCCGCCTTTCCTGGACTTCCCGGACGGGAATCGCACATCTAGTCAGTGACTAGATTGGATTCCCAGCATGCGCGCCCCACCCAAACTTGTCAATGACTAGATGCCGGGTAGGGTGCCGCCCATGAACAGCGAGCGCGAGCGCACCTACCACCACGGCGATCTGCGGCGGGCCATCCTGGACGCCGCCCTCGACGTCATCGCCGCCGAAGGCCCCGCCGCCCTGAGTCTGCGCGACCTGGCCCGGCGGGCCGGCGTCTCGCACGCCGCGCCGGCGCACCACTTCAAGGACCGCACGGGCCTGCTGACCGCCGTGGCCGCCGAGGGGTACGCCCTGTTCGCCGACGCGCTGACCGGGGCGCCGGACCTCCGGGAGCGGGGCGTGGCGTACGTACGGTTCGCGGCGACGCACCCCGCGCACTTCCAGGTGATGTTCCAGCCGGACCTGCACCGCGCCGACGACCCGGACCTGCTGGCCGCCCGCGCCCGGGCGACCGAGGCGCTGCGGGCGGGGGTGGCGGACCTTCCGCCGGGCGGCCGGGGCGGGGACGACCGGCTCGCCGGGGTGGCCGCGTGGTCGCTGGCGCACGGCTTCGCGACGCTGCTGCTCAGCGGCAACCTGGCGGACGCGGTGGAGGGCCGGAACCCGGAGGAGGCGTTCCGGTCTCTCACCGCGTTGATCTTCGCGCCGGAAAGCGGCCACGACGGCTGACGGGGCGTCCCCCCAGGCTGCCCTCATGGGCGTTTCCTGAGCGACGAACGAGGTCCCGCAGCGGGACCGGAAGAGCTGCCCGGGCGCAGGCCGCCGGGCACCGTTCGTATGCCCGCGCCCCCTCTGCTGCACACCGTGCTCGCCCCACTCCAGCTCAAGCTGTGCCGCCTGCTGCGCGGCTCGACCGCCCACTGGCTCACCCCGAGCCGCGCCCTGGAGGCGGACCTGCCGGCCGCGGACGTCGAGCGGTACGCCACGACGACCGCGCCCCTGACCCCGGAGGCGGTCCGCACGGCGTCGGCGAACAGCTGGCGGCCGAGGCGGCGGACCGCTGGGGCACCCGGCTGCCGCCGGGGCTGCACGAGGAGATCGCGGGGGCACTGCCGCCGGCCGAGTGACCTCAGCCGTTATCGGGCCTGAACTCGTACTGAACCTCGTACAGATGCCCCGCCTTGACCATCACCGTGGCCTCGATGGGCCGGCCCCCATCGCTGAACACCACCCGCAGGGTCCGCAGGACCGGCAGGTCCCCGGGGAGTCGGAGCAACCGGTACTGCTCCTGCGTCGCCACGCGGGCCGAGACCCGGTCCACGCTGATTCGGGGCGGGTGGCCGAGCGAGGCCAGGAGGGTGGGCGTACCTCCAGGGATGCGGCGGCGTCCGGTGATGGCGGTGCCTTCGGCGATGTCCAGCGGGTAGTAGGAGGACACGAGTTCTGCGGGCTCGTCATCGATAGACAGCAGTTGGTGACGGAGGATCGCCGTGCCGCCCGGTGGGAGCGCCAGCGCGTCCACGACATCTGCCGGAGGTTCGGCCTCCATGACCTCCAGCAACGTGCTGCGGGCGCGCGTGCCGGAGTTCGCCGCCTCGGTCAGCCAGCGGTAGGGCTCCCCTGTTGGGGACGGCGCCATGTGCGCGGCAGGTCGTATCGTGCGCTGCCGGTGTTCGCGTACGGTCACCGACGCGCCCACGCGGCCGACCACGAGATGCTCGCCCTTGAGGAGTTGCAGGGCCTTCTGAACGGTGGCGTTCGCCGCGCCGAACCGCTCCTTCAGCTGCGCGGTGGAGGGCAGGCTGTCGCCCGGCGCGAGGTCCCCGGACATGATGGCGTCCCGCAGATCAGCCGCGATCCGCTCGTGCAGGGGGCGGCCGTCCGCCTCTTCCGTCTCCGGTCCGTGCACCGTCATCCGATCCTGATCTCGTACCGCAGCTTCTGACCCCGGGGGGCCATGACCATCACATCGACCTGGATAGGCCGGTCATCCGCGTCCAGGGTGAGCCGGGCCAGTTCGAGGACCGGCTCGTCGGCCTTCAGGTCCAGGTCCGCCCGCTCACTCTCGGACGGCATGCGGGCGGCCACGTCCTCCTGCGCCCGAACGCCGACACAACCGAGTTCGGCAAGCAGTCGGACGGCTCCTCCCGGGATCTTCGCCGTGGCCGCCAGCCCTGTGCCCCACGCGATCTCCACGGGGTAGTAGGTGTCGATCAACTCGCACGGCTCGCCGTCGAGGTACATGATCCGCCGCCGCGCGACGACCGGTCCGCCCCGCTCCACCGCGAGCAGGCCCGCCACGCGCTCCGGGGCGGCGGCTTCACCGGCACTCACGATCTTCTGCGTGCCCCGTCGCCCCGCCGCCGCTGCCTCGGCGCTCCAAACGTCGCCTCCGCCCTCCGCCGGCGTCAGGTAATGAGTGGACGCGCTGATCACTTCACCCTCGCCCATGGCCTCCTCCTTCGCCGACGACGGACCCTGCCGCTGCACACGGTAAGCGACTGCGTCGAACACCCCAAGGAGTACCTTGCCAGCTTTCGCGAATAGCAGTACGGTCGGCTCAATACGACCCACGGGCAAGGCGGTGAACCACCGTGTCTCAGTCGCAGTTACGGCGCTTCCCCCCGACAGCGCACATCCGTCGGTGCCTCACGCGATTTCGTCGTCCATGTCCTCAGGGAGTGGCAGCTCACGGACCTGATCGACGACATAGAGCTCTGCACCTCGGAGCTGGCGACCAACGCCCTCTGCTCCACGGCGTCCCGCCGGGACGGGAATTCGCCGTCCGGCTCGATCTGACGGATCACGTCGTACGGCTGGAGGTCCGGGACAGCGGCGACGGGCGGCCGGAGATTCAGCACCCGGACGAGAGCAGTTGCTCAGGTCGCGGGCTGTTCCTCGTCGGTGAACTCGCCGCGGACTTCGGCGTCGACCACCACGTCGTGGGCAAGACGGTGTGGGTCGCGTTCAAGCGGCCCGCGACGCCGTAGCGGCCCCGGGCCGGACGCGTCGGGCCCCGCCGGGCAGGCAAACCCGGCGGGGCCCGATCGTTCACGCAGCACCCGGCGCTACGACCCCAGAATCGTCGTCAGGAACTCCCCCGTCCACGCCAGCAGTTCGCGCCCGATGACCGGCTTGCCGCCGATCTTTCCGGCCGTCGGGCGCGGGACCAGGATCTGGTGGGCGGCCGGCTTGATGACCGCCTTGGGGTGCAGGCGCTTCAGGCGCAGCTCCTGGGACTCGCGGAGCTCCACCGGGGCGAAGCGGATGTTGGAGCCCTGGAGGACGATCTCGCCGACGCCGCAGGCGCGGGCCAGCATCCGCAGGCCGGCGACCAGGAGGAGGTTCTCGACCGGCTCGGGCAGCGGGCCGTAGCGGTCGGTCAACTCCTCGCGGACCGCGCGGATGTCGTCCTCCGAGGAGGCCGAGGCGATCGCGCGGTACGCCTGGAGCCGCAGCCGCTCGCCGGGGGCGTAGTCGTGCGGGACGTGCGCGTCGACCGGGAGCTCGATCTTGACCTCCAGCGGCGGCTCCTCCTGCACGCCGCCCTCCATCTGGGCCCGGTAGTCGGCGACGGCCTCGCCGACCATACGGACGTACAGGTCGAAGCCGACGCCCGCGATATGACCGGACTGCTCGCCGCCCAGCAGGTTGCCCGCGCCACGGATCTCCAGGTCCTTCATCGCCACGTACATGCCCGCACCCATCTCCGTGTGCTGGGCGATGGTCGCCAGGCGCTCGTGGGCGGTCTCGGTGAGCGGCTTCTCGGGGGGATACAGGAAGTAGGCGTAGCCCCGGTCGCGGCCCCGGCCCACCCGGCCGCGCAGCTGGTGCAGTTGGGAGAGGCCGAAGTTGTCGCCGCGCTCCACGATCAGCGTGTTGGCGTTGGAGATGTCGATGCCGGACTCGACGATCGTCGTGGAGACCAGGACGTCGAACTTCTTCTCCCAGAAGTCCACCACCACCTGTTCCAGGGCCTGTTCGGACATCTGCCCGTGGGCCGTGGCGATCCTGGCCTCCGGGACGATCTCGCGGAGGCGGGCGGCGGCCCGGTCGATGGACTCGACCCGGTTGTGGATGTAGAAAACCTGGCCCTCGCGCAGCAGTTCACGCCGTACGGCCGCGCCGATCTGCTTCTCCTCGTACGGGCCGACGAAGGTGAGGACCGGGTGGCGTTCCTCCGGCGGGGTGGTGATCGTGGACATCTCACGGATGCCGGTGACCGCCATTTCGAGCGTACGGGGGATGGGGGTCGCGGACATCGTCAGCACGTCGACGTTGGCGCGGAGCTTCTTCAGCTGCTCCTTGTGCTCGACGCCGAACCGCTGCTCCTCGTCCACGACGACCAGGCCGAGGTCCTTGAACTTCGTCTCGGAGGAGAAGAGGCGGTGGGTGCCGATGACCAGGTCGACGGACCCGTCCTTCAGGCCTTCGAGGGTGGCCTTGGACTCCGTGTCCGACTGGAAGCGGCTCAGCGCCCGTACGTTGACCGGGAACTGGGAGTAGCGCTCGGTGAAGGTGCCGTAGTGCTGCTGGACGAGGAGAGTGGTGGGGACGAGGACCGCCACCTGCTTGCCGTCCTGGACCGCCTTGAACGCCGCCCGTACCGCGATCTCCGTCTTGCCGTAGCCGACGTCGCCGCAGACCAGCCGGTCCATCGGGACCGTCTTCTCCATGTCCTCCTTGACCTCGGCGATCGTGGACAGCTGGTCGGGCGTCTCCGCGTACGGGAACGCGTCCTCCAGCTCGCGCTGCCAGGGGGTGTCCGCGCCGAAGGCGTGGCCGGGGGCCGCCATCCGGGCGGAGTAGAGCTTGATCAGGTCGGCGGCGATCTCCTTGACCGCCTTCTTGGCCCGCTGCTTCGTCTTCGTCCAGTCCGCGCCGCCGAGCCGGTGCAGCGTCGGGGCCTCGCCGCCGACGTACTTGGTGACCTGCTCCAGCTGGTCGGTCGGGATGTAGAGGCGGTCGCCCGGCTGACCGCGCTTGGCCGGCGCGTACTCGACGAGCAGATACTCGCGGGTCGCGCCCTGGACCGTGCGCTGCACCATCTCCACGTACCGGCCGACACCGTGCTGCTCGTGGACGATGTAGTCGCCGACCTCCAGCGTCAGCGGGTCGATCGTCTTCCTGCGGCGGGCCGGCATCCGGCCCAGGTCCTTCGTGGCGGTGCGCTGGCCGGTCAGGTCCGTCTCGGTGAGCACGGCGAGCTTCAGGGCCGGGTCGACGAAGCCCTGGTCGATGGCTCCGCAGGAGACATGGACCAGGGACGGGGTGATCCCGGTCAGGTCCGCGTCGAGGCGGGCCGCGATGCCCTCGCCGCTCAACACCTCGACCGTACGGGCGGCGAGCCCCTGGCCCTCCGTCACGTACACCGTGCGCCAGCCGTCGGCCAGCCAGCCCTTGGTGTCGGCGAGCGCGCGGGCGGTGTCGCCCCGGTACGCCTCGGGGGCGTGCATGGAGAGCTGGAGGGAGTCGTCGTCGTGGTCGGCGGCGTCGGCCGCGAACGGGGAGATCGACCACCACATCATGTTCAGCTCACGAGCCCGGTCCCGGACGTCCGCGATGCCCCACAACGAGGCCGCGCCCACGTCGATCGGGGCCTCGCCGCCGCCCGCGCTCGCCGCCCACGACGCCTGGAGGAACTCCTGGCTCGTGGCGACCAGGTCGGCCGCCCGGGTGCGGACCCGCTCCGGGTCGCAGACCAGCGCCATCGCGTCCTTCGGCAGCACGTCGAGCAGCAGCTCCATGTCGTCGACCAGGACCGGGGCCAGGGACTCCATGCCCTCTACCGCGATGCCCTCGGCGATCCTGCCGAGCAGCTCGCCCAGCTCCGGGTGGGCCTCGGCCAGGGCCGCGGCCCGCTCGCGGACCTGGTCGGTCAGCAGCAGCTCGCGGCAGGGCGGGGCCCACAGCCCGTGCGCCGCGACCTCCAGGGACCGCTGGTCGGCGATCTTGAAGTAGCGGATCTCCTCGACGTCGTCGCCCCAGAACTCCACCCGGAGGGGGTGTTCCTCGGTCGGCGGGAAGACATCCAGGATCCCGCCGCGTACGGCGAACTCGCCGCGCTTCTCGACCAGTTCGACCCGGGAGTACGCGGCGGCCGCCAGCGCGTCCACCACCTCGCCCAGATCCGCGCTCTGCCCGCTGCTCAGCGCCACCGGCTCCAGCTCGCCGAGCCCCTTGACCTGCGGCTGAAGCACGGAACGGACCGGCGCCACGACCACCGAGACCCGGCCGGTCTCCGGGTCGTCCTCGCGCGGGTGGGCGAGGCGCCGCAGCACGGCGAGCCGACGGCCCACGGTGTCCGAGCGGGGCGAGAGCCGCTCGTGCGGCAAGGTCTCCCAGGACGGGTACTCCGCCACGGTGTCCGGCGGCAGCAGGGTGCGCAGGGCCGCGGCCAGATCCTCGGCCTCCCGGCCCGTCGCGGTGACTGCCAGCACGGTCCGGCCGGTCTGCCGGGCCAGCGCGGCCACGGCGAACGGCCGCGCACCGGGCGGGCCCACCAGGTCGACGTGCGCCCGGTGCCCGTCTCCGGCGGCCTTCACCGCCTCGGCGAGCGCCGGGTCCGTAACGACGACATCCAGCAGACCGTGCAGACTCATGAAGTTTCCGTCCGGGATCAGATCAGGGGTGGCTCGGGGTTCGCTGACAGCCGGCTGCTGCCAGGGGCAACGCGAAGGGCCCGACACGTCGGGGGTGCCCGGCGGATCAGGGCCGGAAGGGGCCGCGGCGTCCGGTGCGGCGCATCGCAAGGCGCCGCGGCATCCTCATCGCGGAGCGATTCGGACGCTTCGGCAACGCCGCGAGGTGTCGTGCCAGGCGTCGTGGCCCCGGCCGTGATCCGCCGGGCACCCCCGGGGCCGGGGGCTCCCAGCGTACGGCGCCGGGGTGACAGTCGCGCCCGCAACCGGCGAGCCGCCGCCCGTGCCCCCGGCCCGGCCGCCCGGTTCACGCCCGCCCCGCCGCCCGTCGTGCCGCCCCCGCCGCTCGTCGACGGTCGCGCACCGTTCACCTCCGTATCGCACACAGTTGTGCCGGGGATCCTCACAGGAGTGATCCCAGCGTCTAGTCTTTGCCCGACCATTGCGCGGACACGCGAACACACGGAGCACGTGCGTCGAGCAGCGCGTCACGCGGGCAGTACCGGGCACGGTAAACGGCATGGGCGGAGCGAGCGGCGACCAGGGCGGGCGGTGCGGGGCGATCCCCCTCGGCGCACGGCCTCACGGCATCACGCATCGGGGGCGTACGTGGGCGAGAACGAGATGTCTGTCTTCGGGGTCCCGGAGGCCGAGGAAGAGATCTACCGGCACTTCCTGCGCAACCCGGGCACCCGCGCCGACGACCTGCACCTCCTGCTGCACTCGCGGCCCCGGGAGGCCCGCGCCCGGATCGACCGGCTCCGGGAGCTGGGGCTGCTGTACGCCGAGGACGCGGAGCTGCGGATCTTCCCGGCGGATCCCGAGGTGGCGCTCGCCCGGCTGGTCGACGTGCGGCTGGCCGCGCTCCACGAGGAGCTGCAGCGCGTCACCCGGTCGCGGCACGTCATTGATGGTCTACGCGCGGAGCAGGGGGCCCGTACGCCCCCTCCGCAGGGCATCGAGCAGCTGGAGGGGCTCACCCAGATCCGTAACCGGATCGACGACCTCGCGTTCTTCGCCCGGGACGAGATCCTGTCCGTGGAGCCGTACACCCGGCTGTCGGCGGACAACATCGCCCGCTCCCGCCCGCTGGACCTGCGCTGCCTGCGGCGCGGGGTGCGGATCCGCAACGTCGTCTCCAGCGTGGCTCTCCAGGACCCGCCGACCGCCGCCTATCTGCGCGAGCTGGCCGAGCACGGGGCGGCGATCCGGGTGACGGCCGACACCACGGAGCGGCTCCTCGTCTACGACCGCCGGGCGGCACTCGTCCCGCTGGACCCGCGCGACACCTCGCGGGGCGCGCTCCTGGCCCACCGCAGCGGACTGGTCTCCAACATCATCTCCCTGTTCGAACGGATCTGGGACCAGGCCGACGACCTGTCCCGGGCCGACGACGGCACGGGGAGCGGCGAGGACTCCGCCGCTCCCGGGCCCTCCGGCATCGAGCGGCGGGTGCTCGTGTCGATGTGCACGGTGGGCAAGGACGAGGCGGGAGCGCGGGAGCTGGGGGTGTCGGTGCGGACCTACCGGCGGCACGTCGCCGACCTGATGCAGGCGCTCGGCGCGGCCAGCCGGGCGCAGGCCGCGCTGCTCGCCCGCGAACGCGGCTGGATCTGACCGCCGGAGGCCCCCGTACTTCCCGGGCCCGGGCCCGGCCCCGGCCCACGTACGTCCCGGGCCCGGCCCCGGGTGCTCCTCAGGTCCGGTCCTGGAGCTCCTCGGTCCAGCCGCGCAGGGCCGCGTCCGCCAGTACGCAGGACACCGCCCGCCGCACCGCCGACGCGTCCGTCGCCCCGGCCAGCTCGACCCGCAGGACGACCCGGTCCCGGCCCACCTCGGGGTGGCAGTCCCAGTGCGCGGGAAGCAGACCCAGCAGCCGTACGACGGTGGTCCATCCGGTCGGGGCCGCACGGTCGCGGCGCACGACGGCGACATCGGCCGTCCCGGTCCGGCCGGCCGTCACGGCGTCGCCTCCCGGCCCCCGGCGGGCCCCGGGTCCAGCACCTGGCGGGCCGCCGCCGCCAGGGCCGTGATGCCGACGGGCAGTGCTGCCCCGATGTCGGGGGCGAAACCGGGGGCGTGGTTGGGCGGTACGGGTACGCCTCCGGCGCGGGCGGCCC
>NZ_NEUE01000077.1 GCF_002910905.1 Streptomyces sp. SM11
CGAACTCGGCGGCCCGGGTGTGGTCGCCGCTCTGCCGTGCGGCGGTGGCGGCGTCGGCCAGCGTGGGGACCAGCCGCGCGGGAAGTTCGGCCGAGGTCAGGGCGGATGCCTCGTGCCAGACGCGGTCGTCGTCATCGGACGCGGCGGCAGCGAGGGCGAGATGCGCCTGGCGCACCGCCTCGCCGCTGGCCTCGGCGAGGAGGCACTCGCGTACGACCGGGGCCGGGAAGCACACGGTGCCGGCCACCCGGATCAGCCCGGCGGCCTCGGCGTCGGCCAGGGCCGCGTCGGCGGACGGTCCCGCGGCACGGCGGACGGTGTTGAGCGACGGGTCGGCCGCCAGTGCCGCGAGGAGCAGCACCCAGTGCACCGGGGCCGCAAGCCCCGCCAGCCACGCTCGGAGGGCCTTGCGCGCGTGCGGGGCCAGCGGCTGGGCGTCCAGGACCGCCGGTGCCCCGGACCGGGCCAGTCCGGCGGCGATGTCCGAGACCAGCCGGGGGTTGCCGCCCGTCGCCGTGTGGATGCGCGCGGCGGTCCGCAGCGGGATCCCGAAGGACCGCACGACGGCTGCCGACTCCTGGGGGCTGAGCGCGGGGACCGCGATCTCCACCGCGTCGCCGCCGAGGACGTCGTGCGGCAGCGGGCCGTCGGGCCGCATCGCCGCCAGCAGCGACACACTGCCGCGGCTGCGGCGTGCCGCGAAGCCGAAGACATCCAGGCTGTCCGGGCCCCACCAGTGCATGTCGTCGGCGGCCAACAGCAGCCGGGACCTGCGCCCCCACGCCTGCAGGCACGACAGGACCGTGACGCGCAGAATCGCGGGATCGGGCTCGGGCCCGGTGACACGGCGTAGCACCCAGTCGATCGTCGATCGCTGGACGTCCGGCAGTTCGCCGCTCACGTCCGCCGGGCACACGGTGAAGAGATCGACCAGGGGAACGTACGGCAGGTGTGCGTCGGCGGGCGCCGAGCTGAGCCTGACCACGGGATCCCCGGAGGACCGCCACACCGCGCACACCGCGTCCAGCACCGCGGACTTACCGAACCCCGTGGGTCCGACCACCGCCACCGCACCTGCCTGCCGCAGCTCTCCGGAGACCTGTTCGACCAGCGGGCGGCGCGCCCTCACCGCAGCTCGTCCATCCACGCCTCGACCGCGTCCGCATCGCGTGGCAGACCCGACGACAGACACAGCGCGCCGTCGGCCGTGATGACGAAGTCGTCCTCGATCCGCACGCCGATGCCGCGCAGTTCCTCGGGGACGGTCAGGTCGTCGGGCTGGAAGTACAGCCCGGGCTCGACGGTGAGCACATGGCCCTCCTCGAGCACGCCGCCCAGGTACGTCTCGCTGCGGGCGGCGGCGCAGTCGTGGCAGTCCAGGCCGAGCATGTGGCCCGTACCGCAGACGGTGTACCGGCGGTAGAGCTCGGGCTCGTGCGGGACCGCCCCGCCACCGGGCCGCAGGCCCCAGGCGTCGAGCCCCTCGGCGATCACGCGCGTCGCGGCGTCGTGGAAGGCGCCGTACGGTGCGCCGGGCCGCAGGGCTGCGATGCCCGCCGACTGGGCGGCGAACACCAGGTCGTATACGCGGCGCTGGACATCCGTGAAGCGGCCGCCGACCGGCAGCGTCCGGGTGACGTCCCCGGTGTAGAACGAGTCTGCCTCGACACCCGCGTCCAGCAGGAGCAGCTCCCCTTGCCGCACCGGGCCGTCGTTGTGCATCCAGTGCAGCACGCACGCGTGCGCGCCGGCCGCCGCGATGGTCTCGAACCCCAGGCCGTAACCCTCCAGCCGGGCCCGCCGGTTGAAGGTGCCCTCCACCCAGCGCTCGCCGCGGGCGAGGCGGGTGGCGTGGGGCAGTTCACTGACGACGTCGTGGAAGCCGGTGACCGTGTGCCCGACGGCGGCACGCAGCTGCTCGATCTCCCACGCGTCCTTGACCAGCCGCGACTCCGACAGGAAGGCGAGCAGCTCGGCGTCGGCCGGCGCGGACGGCGGGACCAGCGCGTCGACGAGCGCGTCCTCGCCGCGCACCACCCTGGTCGGGACGTCACTGCCGAGTGCCCGCTCCAGAGCGTCCCGGGCGGCCGCCTCGACACCGAGGGCGTCGGCGGTCTCCCGGAGCGTCCGGCGCCGGCCGACCCAGAACTCGCCGTGCTGCCGGTCGCTGTAGAACTCCGCCCCGGACGGACCGGCGTCGCGCGGTGACCTCGGCCGGGTGAACAGCGTGACCTCGTGCCCGCTGCCGGTGGGCTCGAAGACGAGCACGCTGTCCGGCACCGCTCCCGTCCCCTGCTCGGCCGTGAGGTGGATGAACGCGGAATGCGGCCGGAAGGCGTAGTCGAAGTCGTTGCTGCGGGTCTTGAGCCCGCCCGACGGGACGACGATCCGCTCCCCGGGAAACCGCTCGGACACCGCCGCACGCCGCTTGGCCGCGCACGCGGCTCCGGAGACGGCCGGAAGCCTCCGGTCCGTATCCGCCCACCCCTGCCGAAAGACCTCCGCCACCGCGGCCGGTGCTCGACGATCGTGACTCCGCGCCCCGCGCGAACCGTCCTGCCGTTCCATCGCACGCCTCCCCGTCATACTGTCCTGTGGTGGTCCGTCCTCGCCTCGCATGGAGAACGAACCTGTTCGAGCCGCGGCCCCGACGGGCCGCGGCTGCCGCCGTCAGCCCCGCAGCCGGGCCATCCACGCCTCCACTTCGTCGGCCGCCCGGGGAAGGCCGGCCGAGAGGTTCTCGTTGCCCTCGTCGGTGACCAGGAAATCGTCCTCGATCCGGACGCCGATGCCGCGGAGCTCCTCGGGCACGGTCAGGTCGTCCGACTGGAAGTACAGGCCCGGCTCGACGGTGAGCACCATGCCCGCCTCCAGCGTCCCGTCCACGTACAGCTCGGTACGGGCCTTGGCGCAGTCGTGGACGTCCAGGCCGATCATGTGACCGGTGCCGGCCAGCGTCCAGCGGCGGTACAGCCCGAGCTCGTACGCCTCGTCCACCGACCGCTCACCGAACAGGCCCCAGGAGGCGAGGTGTTCGGTCAGCACCCGCTGAGCGGCGTGGTGGAAGTCCCGGTACTTGGCGCCGGGCCTGACCGCGGCGATACCGGCCGACTGCGCCTCGTACACCGCGTCGTACACCTTGCGCTGGACCGGTGTGAAGCGGCCGTCGACCGGCAGCGTGCGGGTGACGTCGGCGGTGTAGAGATTGCGGCTCTCCACTCCGGCGTCGATCAGCACCAGTTCGCCCGGCCGGGTCTCGCCGTCGTTGCGGACCCAGTGCAGCGTCGTGGCGTGCGGTCCCGCGGCGCAGACCGACGCGTAACCGACGTCGTTGCCCTCGATCCGCGCACGCATCCAGAACGTGCCCTCGATGGCCCGCTCCAGGGTCGGTGTGTCCGTGCCGAGGATGCGCACCACGTCCTCGAAGCCACGCGCGGTCGCCTGGCAGGCGTGACGCAGGTCGGCGATCTCGAACTCGTCCTTGCGCAGGCGCATCTCGGACAGGGCGACGCGGAACTCGGTGTCGCGCTCGGCGGTCACCTTGTCGTCCAGGGCGGCGTCGACCCCCGCGTCGTAGCCGCGCAGCAGACGGATCGGGCCGGTGGCCTCGGCGAGCCGCTCGGCCAGCGTGCGGACGTCGCGGCAGGGCAGGCCCAGGAGCCGCTCGTTCTCGGTGAGGCTGTTGCGACGGCCGTCCCAGAGCTCACCGTGGTAATCGCGCCAGAACTCCCCGCTCTCGCGGTCCGACCGGGGAAGCAGATAGGCGACCGCCCGGTGCCCGCCGTCCTGGCCGGGCTCCAGGACCAGCACGGAGTCCTGCGACTGGTCCCCCGTCAGGTAGGCGTAGTCGGAGGACGGCCGGAACGGATAGTCCGTGTCGTTGGCACGGACCTTCGGGTTGCCGGCCGGGACCACCAGCAGTTCACCGGGGAACAGGGCGGAGAGCGCCGCCCGACGCCGTGCGGTGTACGCCGCCTGCGCGATGGGTTCGAGGTCGCGGCGCTCGGTGTCCGCCCAGCCCTGCTTCATGTTCTCGGCGAGCTCGGTACTCACGTCCCCGTACAGTCCGTTCTTCCGCGTCCTGTTCTCATCCGACTCATCAGCCACGACAGCCTCCTGATGCGAATCCGTCACGCGTGTTCCTCCTCCATCGCAGAAGTCGGCGCCCATCGGGCAACCGACCGGAATATCTCAAGGGAAACGCGTCCGTCCCGGCAACCGCCTTTCCGGGCGCACGCCTTGAGCCGGGCGAGAGCGGCGGCGTGCCGTGGGCCCGGTCATCCGCGCCGATTCAGCACCGGTCCCGCACGGACCGAGCAGCACCTGCACGGACCCCCTCAACTTCCAAGGCAGCACAGCTTCTTGCCGTGAACGGCACTCTTGCAGCCCCTACCCATCCCCACGTCATACGTATGTATGAAATCTCGCGGATGCTCTTACGTCATTTGTCTCTGGGCGGGCCCCTGCCCTCCTCGTAGAGTCTGCGCCGGTCAGCCGCCCCCGGCGGCGAGGATCCGGCGGGCGCGTTCCAGCAGGGGCTTGTCGACCATGTGTCCGTCCACCACGGTGACGGAGTCGCCCGCGGCGACCACGGCCCGGGCCCACTCACGTTCGCCCGCGGTCGGCGCGAACCGCTCCGCCACGACGGCGACCTGTGCGGGGTGGATGCACAGTTTTCCGGTGAAACCGAGCCGGCGCCCGTGGGCGATGTCCGCGGCCAGCGCGTCGACGTCCCGCACGCCGGTCGTGACACCGTCGACCGGAGCGCTCCGCCCCGTCGCCGCCGACGCCGAGACCAGCCGGGAACGGGCGTACGCGAGTGCCACGTGGTCGTCGTGCGCCACTCCGAGCTGCCCGGCCAGGTCCACGTTGCCGAGGGCGACGCGGACCGCCCCCGGGGTGGTGCACACCTCCACGGCCCGCTCGATCCCGGCCGCCGTCTCGATCAGCGGGATCAGGGGGGACACCCTGCCCGCTCGGGAGGCCAGGCCCGCGAGCACGAAAGGGTCCTCGGCCTTGGGCACCATCACGGGCATGCCGCACCCGGCAGCCATCGCGAGATCGTCGTCGCACCAGGGTGTGCCGGGCGCGTTGATCCGGACCAGGGCGCTGTTGCCCGCGCCGAGCCAGGCGGCGGCCCGGTCGCGCGCGCGAGGCTTGTCCGGCGCCGCGACCGCGTCCTCCAGGTCGATGATGACCACGTCCGCGCCGGTGGCGACGGCCTTGTCGAACCGGTCCGGCCGGTCCCCGGGAACGAACAACAGGCTGCGGGCCGTTTCCAGCCGGCTCACGGGCATGCTCATACGGATGGCCTCTCCTCGACGGCTGGCTCCAGAGCGCCATCATGCGCGGCGAAGGGCGGAGTCGCCCAATTCGGGGATCGCGCCTTCTTCGGCACCGTCGTTCGTCCGTTCCGATGAGACTCCGGCCGGTCGGCGCCGTGGCGGCTGCGTGGATTCCTCTCACCGGCCGCGGAGTTCGGGCAGCGGACCGACGCGGGCGCGGGTCCGGTGGGGCGCTTCCTGTTCACGCCCTCCGCTGATGCCCGCGTCGCGTCGGTGCGCCGTCCTGCCGTTCGACGCCCCGGGCCGGCCTCCCGCCCGGTCCTCCGGTCAGTCCTCCGGGAGCTCCACCGGGGCGATCTCGTCGAAGACGTCGCCGGGGCCGGGGTTGGTCGCGTCGGTCGCCCCGCCGAACTGGTGCATGACGCCCCACACGGCGTTCAGCGCGGTCTGCACGGCGCCCTCGGCCCAGCCGGCCGTCCAGGAGATGTCGTCACCCGCGAGGAACAGGCCCCGCTTGTCGGCGGGCAGCCGGTCCTGCATGAAGTGGGTGAACAGCCGCCGCTGGTAGCGGTAGTGGCCGGGCAGGTTCGCCTTGAACGCGCCCATGAACCAGGGCTCGTTCTCCCAGGAGACGGTGACCGGGTTGCCGATGATGTGGCTGCGGATGTCGACGTTCGGGTAGATCTCACCGAGCGACTTGAGCATGACCTCCATGCGCTCCTTCGAGGAGAGCGGCAGCCACTTCAGGCTGTCGTCGCACCACGTGTAGGAGAGGCAGATGACGGCGGGCTTGTCCGGCCCGTCGTCCAGGAGGTACGTCCCCCGGGTCATCCGGTCGGTGAGCGTCATCGACATGGTGTCGCGGCCGGTGGCGTTGCCCTGGCCGTCGACTGCCTCGTCCAGCCAGAACGGCCGGTCGACCGGCACGAACAGCTTGGACGACTCCATGTAGTGGGTGCGCTCCACCGCCGTCCAGTGGTCGATCGGGAACAGCGCGTCATCGCAGTCGATCTTGGAGAGCAGCAGCCAGGACTGGCCGGTGAAGACCGCGGCCCGGAAGGTGCGGATGTCGCCGGTGGCGTCGGTGACGGTGATGCGGTTGCCCGCGGTACGGGTCAGCCGGGTCACGGCGGGTCGCGGCTCGCCGTCGTGCAGGGAGGCCAGCGAGGTACCGAGCGGCCAGTGGACGATCTTCTGCGGCTCGTGGTCCCACAGGCGCAGCGGGAGCTGCTGGCTGCCGCCGACGATACCGCGGTGGTGGTCGTCGGCCTCGGTGTAGACGACGCGCAGGATCTCCAGGATGGAGTTGGGGAAGTCGGTGTCCCAGCCGCCGGTGCCGAAGCCGACCTGGCCGAAGATCTCGCGGTGCCGGAAGGACTTGAAGGCGTCGGAGTCGCAGAGGAAGCCGTAGAAGGTCTGGTTGTCGAGCCGCTCGACCAGCTGCGACCAGATCTCCCGGATGCGCGGGACGTCGCGCTCGCGCAGCGCCCGGTTCATGTCGGAGAAGTCGGCGCCCTCCTCCAGACAGGCGTTCCAGGCCCCGGCCACGTCGCGGTAGACCTGCGGCAGGTCGTCGATGGTCTCGGCGTAGTGCGACTCGCCCTTGAGGTCCACGACGGTCGAGGGCGTGGCCGGGGAGAGCGGGTTGGGGAAGGGCCGCGTCTCCAGGCCCACCAGGTCGATGTAGTGCTGGAGCGCCGTGGAGGAGGGCGGGAAGCGCATCGCGCCCATCTCGGCGGTGAGCGAGGGGTCGCAGCCGTCGAAGCCGACGGTGCGCAGCCGGCCGCCGATCTGGTCCGCCTCGTAGACGACGGGCTTGAGGCCCATCTTCATCAGCTCGTACGCGGCGATGATCCCGGAGAGCCCGCCGCCGATGACGGCGACCTCCTGACCGTGCTCGGTCGCCGGTATCTGCCCGAGGCCCGCCGGGTGGGCGAGGAAGTCGTCGTACGCGTACGGGAAGTCCGGCCCGAACATGGTGATCGGGGGGGCGGACGCGTCGGTGTGCTGGACGGCGTTGGGCACCGTGGACGTCATGGGGTACGGACTCCTTGCGCGGTAAGGAAGTTGGAGGAGGAGGCGAGCTCAGGCGAGGGAGCCGTACAGGCCGGGGCGGCGGTCCTGGAGATAGGGGTTGGCGGCGCGCGAGGCGGCCAGGAACTCCGGGTCCACGTCGCCGACGACGAGCTCCTCGCCGCGCCCGGCGCGGGTGCGCACGGTGCCGTCGGGTCCGGCCAGGCAGCTGAGCCCGACGAACTCGAACTCGCCTTCCGGACCGGTACGGTTGACGTACGCCACGTACATCTGGCTCTCGAAGGCCCGTACGGGGACGACGGATTCGGCGACGAACTGGAAGGGATGCATCTGCGCGGTGGGCACCAGCAGCAGGTCAGTACCGGCCAGGGCGTGCGCCCGTACGTTCTCCGGGAACTCGACGTCGTAGCAGATCAGCAGGCCGATGCGGAGGCCGTCGAGATCGGCCTGGACGACGGTCTGCTCGCCGGGGGTGAACCACTCCTGCTCGAAGCAGCCGAAGAGGTGGGTCTTGCGGTAGTTCGCGAGCCGTGCGCCGTCGGGGCCGATGAGCTGGGACGCGTTGAAGATCCGCTCCCCGTCGCGCTCCGGGTAGCCGTACAGGACGGCGAGTCCGTGGCGTACGGCGATCTCGGCGACGCCCTCGGCGCCGGGTCCGTCGGCGGGCTCGGCCAGCACGGGGACGGCGTCGCCGATGGCGTATCCGGTGAGAAACAGCTCGGGCGAGACCAGCAGCCGGGCCCCCGCGCCGGCGGCCCGTGCGGCGGCCTCGTCGAGCACCTTCAGGTTCTCGGCCACAGCGCCCGGACGTCCGGAGCTCTGGAGCAGGGCGGTGCGCAACGACGGCATGGCTGACCTCGGGCGGTGCGGGCGGAGTGGGGAGACGTATCGAAGGTACGTGGCCCGGTTCGCCCCGGACAAGGCGCGAGTATTGCGCGTCGACCGTTGATTCGTTGCGCGGGGCAGGCTTGCCGCAGCGAATCGTTGCGCCGTGGATCCATGCAGGTCAGCGGGGTGATGTGCACCACTGTGCGCCGGACTGACCCTAAGGGCTGTCCCGTGATCCCTGGCGGGCGCGCGACGACAGCTACGGCACCTCGCCGCGTTGTCGGAACGCCCGAACACCTCCAGTACCCCGAACACCTCCAGTACCCGGACGTCCCTCCGCCTTGCGACGCACCGTATCCGACGCCGCACGCTGATCCACCAGGGATCACGGGACAGCCCTTAGACCGGCGGCGCCTCCGCCGAGTACCTGCGCAGCAGCGGCGAGAGCACCAGGACGGACTTGGTCCGCTCGACGTACGGCTCCCCCGCGATCCGCTCCAGGACCTGTTCGAAGTGGCGCATGTCGGCGGCGAAGACCTGCACCACCGCGTCCGCGTCGCCCGTGACGGTGGAGGCCGCGGCGATCTCCGGGTAGCGGGCGAGGCCCTGCTTGATCGCTTCCGGGGAGGTGTTGCGGCTGCAGTAGATCTCGATGAACCCCTCGGTCTCCCAGCCGAGCGCCGCCGGGTCGACCCGCACGGTGAAGCCGGTGATCGCGCCTTCGGCCCGCAGCCGGTCGACGCGGCGTTTCACGGCGGGGGCGGAGAGGCCGATGAGCGCGCCGATGTCGGCGTAGGAGCGCCGGGCGTCTTCGGCGAGGGCGTGGACGATGCGTTCGTCGAGGTCGTTCAGGCGCACGTCGGGCGGTTCACTTCTCTGCGGTGGGTCGGCTTGCGGGAGGCGGCGCGTGCCGCCTCCCGCAGTAGACCATGAGCAGCCGTCGCGGGCGTGCTCGGCGCAGTGGGGTGACCGATCGGGACCGGTCAGAAGGTGCTCGGAGGGTGCTCAGAAGGGGAACTGCGAGCGGCCGTGCTGGATGGAGATCCACTTCTGGGTGGTGAAGGCCTCGATCATCGAGTCGCCGTTCAGCCGGCCGAGGCCGGAGCTCTTCTCGCCGCCGAAGGGGACGATCGGCTCGTCGTGGACGGTGCCGTCGTTGATGTGGATCATGCCGGTGTGGATGCGCTGCCCGATCCGCACCCCGCGCTCGATGTTGCCGGTGTGGACGGCGCCGCTGAGCCCGTACGGGGTGTCGTTGGCGATGCGGACGGCCTCGTCCTCGCCGTCGAAGGGGATCAGCAGGGCGACGGGGCCGAAGATCTCCTGGTGCAGGACGGGCGAGTCGGCGGCGAGGCCGGTCAGCACGGAGGGGCTGACCAGGTTGCCGTCGGCGCGACCGTGCAGGAGGGCCGTCGCCCCGGCCGCCACGGTCTGGTCGACGAGCTTGGAGACGGACTCGGCCTGCGAGGAGTTGATCAGCGGGCCGATCTGGGTGGCCGGGTCGGCGGGGTCGCCGACGGTGAGCGAGGCGACCTTGGCGACGAACTTCTCGGTGAACTCCGCCTCGACCGCGCGGTCGACCAGGATGCGGTTGGCGGCCATGCAGACCTGGCCCTGGTGGACGTACCGGCTGAAGACCGCCGCGTCGACGGCGTAGTCGACATCGGCGTCGTCGAGCACGATCAGGGCGCTGTTGCCACCGAGTTCGAGGACGGCGCGCTTGAGGTTCCGGGCACAGACGGTGGCGACGTGGCGGCCGACCTTGTCCGATCCGGTGAAGGAGATGACCTGCGGCACGGGGTGCTCCAGCAGGGTGTCGCCGATCTCCGCGATGTCGGTGATCACGACGTTCAGCAGCCCGGCGGGCAGCCCGGCGTCCTCGAAGATCCTGGCCAGCAGGGTGCCGCCGCAGATCGGGGTGTTCTGGTGCGGTTTGAGGACGACGGCGTTGCCGAGGGCCAGCGCGGGCGCGACGGACTTGAGGGAGAGCAGGAAGGGGAAGTTGAACGGGCTGATCACGCCGACGACCCCGACGGGCACGCGGTAGACGCGGTTCTCCTTGCCCTCGGTCGGCGAGGGGAGGATCTGTCCGGCGGGACGCAGGGCCAGCTGGATCGCCTCGCGGAGGAACTCCTTGGCCAGGTGCAGTTCGAAGGCGGCCTTCAGCCGGGTGCCGCCGAGTTCGGCGACGATGGCCTCACCGATCTCCGGCTCGCGCTCCTCGACGAGGCGCAGCGCCTTCTCCAGGACGGCCCGCCTGCTGTACGGGTTGGTGTCCGCCCACGCCTGCTGGGCGCGCTCGGCAGCGCGGTAGGCCTGGTCGACCTCGTCGGCGGTGGCGACCGGGATCGAGGCGAGCTTCTCCCCGTCGAACGGATTGAAGTCGATGATGTCCCAGGACCCCTTCCCCGACCTCCACTCGCCGTCGATGTACTGGTGGGCCAGGTCAGTGAAGAAGGACATGAGATCCCTTACCGCAGAGAGGCAGGCAGCTGAGTGCGCTTCATATTACTTATATCTCAACAGAGTTGAAGCGCACCCCCGGGCGCCTTCGGGAGCCCGGAAACGACCCCGCCCCCTCCGGCGCGAAGTACCGGAGAGGGCGGGGTCGTTGCGGTGAATCCGGGATCAACTCCAGCTGGCGTGCAGCGGCTTGCCCTCGGCGTAACCGGCAGCGCTCTGGACGCCGACGACCGCCTTCTCGGCGAACTCCGCCAGGGAGGCGGCACCGGCGTAGGTGCAGGAGGAGCGGACGCCCGCGATGATCGAGTCGATCAGGTCCTCGACGCCCGGGCGGGTCGGGTCGAGGAACATCCGCGAGGTGGAGATGCCCTCCTCGAAGAGCGCCTTGCGGGCGCGGTCGTACGCGGACTCCTCCGAGGTGCGGTTCTTGACGGCGCGGGCCGAGGCCATCCCGAAGGACTCCTTGTAGAAGCGGCCGTCGGCGGACTGCTGGAGGTCGCCGGGCGACTCGTACGTGCCGGCGAACCAGGAGCCGATCATCACGTTGGACGCGCCGGCGGCGAGCGCCATCGCGACGTCGCGCGGGTGCCGGACGCCACCGTCCGCCCAGACGTGCTTGCCGTGCTTCCTCGCCTCGGCGGCACACTCCAGGACAGCGGAGAACTGCGGGCGGCCGACGCCGGTCATCATCCGGGTGGTGCACATGGCGCCGGGTCCGACGCCGACCTTGATGATGTCCGCGCCCGCCTCGATCAGATCGCGCACGCCCTCGGCGGCGACGATGTTGCCCGCGACGATCGGCACCCGGGGGTCGAGCGCCCGGACGGCGCGGACCGCGCTGATCATGGATTCCTGGTGACCGTGGGCGGTGTCCACGACGAGGACGTCGGCGCCCGCGTCCAGGAGCTGCTTGGCCTTGCCGGCCACGTCGCCGTTGATGCCGACGGCGGCCGCGATACGCAGCTTGCCCTCGGCGTCGGTGGCGGGGGTGTAGAGCGTGGCGCGCAGGGCGGCCTTGCGGGTGAGTATGCCGACGAGGCGTCCCTGCGCGTCGACCGCGGGGGCGAGCTTGCGGTTGGCGCCGTCGAGTTTGTTGAAGGCGTCGCGCGGGTCGATGTCGGCGTCGAGCAGCACCAGGTCCTTGGACATGACCTCGGAGAGCTGGGTGAAGCGGTCGACGCCGGTGAGGTCGTGGTCGGTGACGACGCCCACGGGACGGCGGTGGGCGTCGACGACGACGCCCGCGCCGTGGGCGCGCTTGGGCAGCAGCGACAGCGCGTCGGCGACGGTCTGGCCGGGGGCCAGCTCGATCGGGGTGTCGAGGACGAGGTGGCGCGTCTTGACCCAGGAGATGACGTCGGTGACGACCTCGATCGGGATGTCCTGGGGGATGACGACGAGCCCGCCGCGGCGGGCGATGGTTTCGGCCATTCGGCGGCCCGCGATGGCGGTCATGTTGGCGGCCACGAGCGGAATGGTGGTACCGGTCCCGTCGGGCGACGAGAGGTCCACACCCTGCCGGGAGCCGACCGCGGAGCGGCCCGGAACCATGAAGACGTCGTCGTACGTGAGGTCGTACGGGACCGCGGGGGACTCTGTGTAGCGACCGGTGCCCGGCTCAAGAAAACGCATAACACTCATTTTTTCATACGAAACGGTGCAGGTCGTTTCCACGAAGACACAGCAAAAGACCCCCGCGTTCGTCTGTTCCTCCGAAGAGGCGGCCGGGGGGCTCCGGGCAAGTGGAACCTGCCTTACCCACGGACCCCTACCCGAACGGGATTCGAATCACTCGTGATCATCATCCCTGGACCGGGTGACAAGGGGTCAGGTAGCTTCAAACCCGCAGGTCTCGGGGGTGTCCGAAGCGTCGATCCGGCTCGTCGGCAACCCTGGGCACACCGTTTGACCGGAGAGGATCCAGATCCGCCCGTGGACAGCGAACTGCCGGACATCTACTGCCCGTTCCCGCAGCGGACCAACCCGCACGTGGGACACACCCGGGGGCATCTGGACGCCTGGACCAGACGGACGGGTCTGGTCCACCGCGAGTCCGCGAGGAACCGATTCGAACAAGCCGATTTCGGGGCGTTCGTCGGCATGGTCTATCCGACGGCCGACGCGGACCACCTCGATCTGGTGGCCGACTGGTTCGTCTGGCTCTTCCTGGTCGACGACCAGCTCGACGACGGCCATCTCGGCCGTTCACCCGACCGGGTGAGAGACGTCGTCGACCGGATGCGCGCGGTGGTCGACGGCTCCGCCCCCGAGCCGCTGCCGGGTGAGGACGCCCCGGCCGCCGTGACGGCCCTGGCCGACCTGTGGAAACGTACGATGCCGAACGCGGCCCCGCACTGGCGGACCCGGTTCGCCTGGCATCTGGTCACCTACCTCACGACCGCCACGACCTGGGAGGCGGGAAACCGCGCCGAGGACGTGGTGCCCTCGGAGGACACGTACATCGCCAAGCGTCGGCACACCGGGGCCATCCACGTCTGCATGGACCTCATAGAGATCGTGGCGGGCATCGAGGCCCCGGAGTCGATCCACAACGACCCCCGCTTCATCACCGCCCTGGAAGCCGCGTGCAACCACGTGTGCTGGGCCAACGACGTGTACTCCTTCGAGAAGGAGCAGGTGCTCGGTGAGATCCACAACCTCGTCCACCTGGTCCGCCACCACCGGGGCTTCGGGGAGCAGCAGGCCCTGGACCACGTCGCGGAGCGCCTGGCGATGGAGACCGAACGGTTCCTGACCGCCGAGGACGAACTCCTGGAGCTGTACCCGGAGCTGGCCGGGCTGCTGGTGCCCTACCTCGACGGGATGCGGAGCTGGATGCGCGGCAATCTGGACTGGTCGCGCCAGACGCCCCGCTACAACCCCGCCGACGTGGGCCAGTACGAGGAGCCCGAGGAGTATCTGGAGGAGACCGTGCTGGGCATCCCGCCCGCACGCACCAAGGCCGCCGCCCCGGCCCCGTGCGCGGCCGAGGCGCCACCGGCCGGCTGACCGCGGATCAGGACGCGCTGAGGGCCGTGCACCGGATGCGGTGCACGGCCCTCAGCGCGTTCCCGCCGGTGTCACTCCCCGTCGGGGTCGGCCCGCTCCAGCGCCGGGCGCGTGCCCGCGGCGGACTCGGTGAGCAGAAAGTCGGCCGCGGCGGTGTCCGTCACCAGGCTGGTGACCAGGCCGGAGCGCAGCACCGCGCCGATCGCCGCCGCCTTGCGCTGGCCGCCCGCGATCGCGACCACCTCGGGGATCCGGCGCAGCCGGTCCGCCTCCACGGTGATGCAGCGCTCCCCGAGGTCACGGCCGACCCGGCGGCCGTCGGAGTCGAAGAGGTGCGCGGACATCTCGGCGGCGACGCCGAGCGAGGCGTAATGGGCGCGCTCCGCGTCCGAGAGCATGTCGTGGACCGTGGAGATGCCCGGCTCCCAGGAGCCGATGGAGACGGCGGCGACCGTCACCTTGTCGAAGTACTCGAAGGCGCGGGCGATGCCCGTCTGGTCGCGCAGCGCGGCGGCCGTCGCGGGGTCGGGCAGCAGCATCGGGGCGTAGATGGGGTGCGCCTCGCCGCCGGACACCTGGGCGGCCCGGCGGACCGCCTCGACCGAGCCGCGCTCGGCGGTGCCCGCGTCGTAGACGCCGGTCAGCTGGACGACCGTGCACGGCGGGAGCCGGTCGAGGGCGGCCGCCATGTGGATGGTGGAGCGCCCCCAGGCCAGGCCGAGCACATCGCCCTCGACCACCAGCTCGCCGAGGAGGTCGGCCGCGACCTCACCCAGGTTCTCCGGGTCGGGAGCGTCCTCCTGCTCCTCGGCCGGGGACTCCACGACCACCGCGTGCCGCAGCCCGTACCGGGCCCGCAGGGCGTCGGAGCGTTCGGCGTCCAACTCGGCCGGTACCCGGATCTCGATGCGTACGAGATCACGCTCCAGGGCGGTCTCCAGGACCCTGGCCACCTTGAAGCGGCTCACGCCGAACTCCTCGGCGATCTGGATCTTGGACTTGCCCTCCAGGTAGAACCGGCGGGCCATGGCCGCCGCCTGCACCAGCTCCGCGGGTCCCATCCGCATGGCTGACCGACCCGCCGAGATGCCAGACACCGCGATCTCCTCACTGCTGTTCACACGCCCGATACGCCGTTCATCCTGTCAGATCCGGCGATCCTTGATCGGTCCTGTCGGACCGCGTTCATCTGCCCTTGGTTCAGTGGCCACACGCCCAGGGGGCGACGGCCGTGACCGCGTCCGCCTGTGCCCGCAGCTCCCGCACCGCCGCCGCCGGGTCCGCCGCTCCGTAGACCGCCGATCCGGCCACGAAGACATCGGCGCCGGCCTCGGCGCATCGCTCGATGGTGGTGGCCGAGACCCCGCCGTCGACCTGGAGCCACATTTCGAGGCCGTGCTTGCTGATCAGCTCCCGGGTGCGGCGGATCTTCGGCAGCATGATGTCCAGGAAGGCCTGGCCGCCGAAGCCCGGCTCGACCGTCATGATCAGCAGCATGTCCAGCTCGGGAAGCAGGTCCTCGTACGGCTCGATGGGCGTCGCGGGCCTGAGCGCCATCGAGGCGCGCGCGCCCTTCGCCCGGATCTCCCGCGCCAGACGCACCGGAGCCGCCGCGGCCTCCGCGTGGAAGGTGACGGAACCCGCTCCGGCCTCCACGTACTGCGGGGCCCAGCGGTCCGCGTCCTCGATCATGAGGTGGCAGTCCAGCGGAGTGTCCGTGGCCTTGCTGAGCGCCTCGACGATCGGCACGCCGAGGGTCAGGTTGGGCACGAAGTGGTTGTCCATGACATCGATGTGGAGCCAGTCCGCGCCTTCGACGGCCTTCGCCTCCTCGGCGAGACGCGCGAAATCGGCGGACAGGATGCTGGGGTTGATCTGCGCCATGACCCAAGCGTGCCACGTCTCCCGCCGGTTCCCCGCCTCGATGTGCTCCGAAGCCTCACGCAGCCATCACAGTTCGCACATTCTGGGCATTTTGCCAGCGCTTTACTGTTCTTTTGCTCTTCGCCCGGGGCGAGATCCAGCCGCTCCGCGCGAGCCCGTCCGACGGTCAGCCCGTCCGACGGTCAGCCGGTCCGGCGCAGCAGCGCCAGGTACATCGCGTCCGTGCCGTGCAGATGCGGCCAGAGCTGGACGTCCGGTCCGTCACCGAGAGCGGGCACTCCGGGCATCAGCGGACGGGCGTCGATCCACTCCGCCTCCACCGGCTCCCCGCCCCGGCCCCTGAGGACGTCCTGGACCACCACCCGGGTCTCCGCGAGATGCGGCGAGCAGGTCGCGTAGCCGACCACGCCGCCGACCCGTACGGCCGTCAACGCCTCGCGCAGCAGGCCGCGCTGGAGCGGGGCGAAAGCTTCCAGGTCTTCGGCGCGACGCCGCCAGCGGGACTCCGGACGACGCCGCAGCGCGCCCAGACCGGAGCAGGGCACATCCATCAGGATCCGGTCGAACGTACCGGGCAGCCACGGCGGACGGGTGCCGTCCGCCGTGATCACCTGGTACGGGCCGGGGTTGCCGGCGAGCGCCCGCTCGACCAGCCGGGCACGGTGCGGCTGCTTCTCGGCGGCGAGCAGGGCGGCGCCC
>NZ_NEUE01000078.1 GCF_002910905.1 Streptomyces sp. SM11
GGGGCGTCGCCGAGCGGCTGCGCCCGGTGCTCGCCTCGCTCGCGGACCCGGCGATGGGCGTGCCCGGCGACGGTCTGGAGCGGCTCTGGGTGAACGAGCTGCTGGGCGCGGCCGGCTCGGTCCTGGACGCCGCCGCGCGGGCCGTCCGGCACGGCGAACCCGTCCATCTCTCCGCTACCGACCTGGGTGTCCTGAAGACCCCAGACAACGACGTGATCCTCGTCGGCCCCGCCCGCCGCGCCGCCGACCGGCTCTCGGCCCTGCTCGACGACGTCCTGGAGATCGCGGAGGGCACCGGGACCGACAGCGGGGTCCCCTCCGACCTCGCCCCGGACACCCGGCACCGGCCCACCCTGGTGAAGCTGATCCCGGTGGTGCTGGCCTCGATGCGCCGCGAGCTGCACCACGGCTCACCGGTGATGCGCCATGCCATCCGGGTCGCGGTGGTCGCCGTCTGCGGGTACTTCGTGGGCGAGGCCGTGCCGCTCGGCCACGGCTACTGGGCGCCGATGACCGCCGTCATGGTGATGCGGCCCGAGTTCTCGCAGACGTACGCCCGTTCCGCGGGCCGCTTCGGCGGCACCCTGGTCGGTGTCGGGCTGGCCACCGCCGTCGTGCAGACCGCCCATCCCGACGCCCGGCTCTCCGCCCTGCTCGCGGTGGTCTGCGCCGGGCTGATGTACCTGCTGATGCGCACCGGCTACGCGGTCGGCCAGGTCTGTGTCGCCGCGTACGTCGTCTTCCTGCTCGGCATGGCCGGCGACGACTGGTCCCAGACCGTCACGGAACGCATCGTGCTGACGCTCGTCGGCGGGCTCCTCGCGATGATCTCGTACGCCGTCTACCCGGCCTGGGAGACCCCGCGGCTGCGCAACCGGCTGGCCGAGTGGCTGGTGGCGGACGGGCGGTACGCGGCCACGGTCGTCGACCGGTACGCGGACCCCGCCTCCCGGGGCGCCGATGACGTGCGGGACGCCCTGATCGCCACCCGGGAGGCCCGCGTGGCGTGGCAGGAGGCGCTGGCGACCGCCCAGCACGAACCCGTACGCCACCGGGGCATCTCCCGGGCCGCCGCCACCGACGCCCAGCACGCGCTGGCCCAGCTGGGCCGGTCCGCGATGGTCCTGGAGGCCCACCTGCCGGCCCGGTCTGCCGACCCGGTGCCCGGCGCCGCCCAGCTGGCCGAGGCGTTGCGCCGGGCCACCGAGAAGGGCGCCAAGGCGGTACGGGAGCGGCGGCTCCCGGACTGGCAGCCGGTGGTGGACGCGGTGGCCCACTGGGACATGCCCACACCGACGGAGGACGGCACGACACCGGTCGGTGACCCGGTCGTGCGCCGGGGCGCGGCGCTGCTCCTGGACGCGCTGGAGGAGTTCACCCGCGCCCTGGACGAGCGCGGCGGCTCCACCCGTGTCAGCAGCACGCTCGCCGGGAGCTGAGCGGCCCGCCGGCGTCCGGCCTCAGGGCGCGGGGACCTCGGGCAGGTCCGGGAGGTCGGGGAGCGAGGGCGTGCCGCTCGGCAGCTTGCCCGATTCGGCCTTGGCGAGGGTGTCCTTGATGCCGCCCTCCCACGAGACGACCAGCTTCGTGCCGTCGACGGAGTCGATCGCGCCCATCGTGCGGCCGGCGGAGCCGCCGGCGCACTTCAGCGCCAGCATCGGCTCGCCGCCCATGTCCTTCACGTCGCCCTGGCACACGGACCGGTCGGCGACGAGGGCGACCTTGCCGGCGGTGATGGACACGGTGACGCTCTTGCCGTCCGTCAGCCCCACCCAGGTGCCCTCCAGCGCGGCGGCGTCCGTGCCGCCGCTGCTGGCGGACTCCTCCGAGCCGTTGTCACCGCCGCTGCCGGGCTTCGCGCTCGCCGCGGAGTCCGCGCCGGAGTCCTTGCCCGCGTCGTCGCTGCCGCATGCCGTCAGCGCCAGTGCGGCGGCCAGACCGGCGACCACGGCGGCGCCGGTGCGTAGATGCCTGGTCACGTGGAGTTCCCCCTCGCTGTTCCTCCGGTCGAAAGACCGCGCCACGTTACCAAGGTCCGTGCGGATCAACTCCGGTGAGCGGGAGCGAAATAGGCGTGCCGTTCGTCTCCCTTCCGGAAGGGTGGGGCCGGGGCGGAAAAGCCTGTAGTCAAAGGAACACCCCGCGTGCACGTGCATCTGCTCATGCATTGGCATATGAACAGAGCTATGATCCGAGCTAGTTGACACTTGCACCTTGCAACTCGGGGAGCGTCCTGTGCACCACGTGTACAACGGCATGGCGGCCACAGAGCTTCACGGAGCCGTCTGGCAGAAGAGCAGGCACAGCAACTCCCAGGGATCCTGCGTGGAGTTCGCTCGGCTGCCCGGAGGGAATGTGGCGATGCGGAACTCCCGTCACCCCGACGGGCCCGCACTCGTCTATACGCCCGCGGAGATCGAGGCGCTGCTGCTGGGCGTCAAGGACGGCGAGTTCGACCATCTGGCCGCCGGCGCCTGATACGGCCGGACGGCCACCGGCGCCCGCCGCCGGGCCCGGCCCACGACGGGCCGGACCCGGGGTTCCTACGTATCCGGCTTCGTGTTCTCCGGCAGCCGGAAGAGGGCCCAGACGACCTTGCCGTACAACGGACCCGACGGCAGTTCCCCGAGCGGCACGGGGGAGGGGTGCCAGCCCCAGCTGTCGCTGACGCACTCCACCAGGAACAGCCCACGGCCGGATTCGGCCGAATCCGCGGCCTCGCCCGCCACCGGGCTCTCCCGGCTGGGGTCGCGCACCGCGCACACCAGGCGCGAGGTCCAGCGCATCAGATGCAGTCGCACCGGCGGGTCCTGGAACTCCCGGGGCGGATCGCCGGGCAGCGCGTGGCGCAGGGCGTTGGTGACGAGTTCGGACACCACCAGGGCGACATCGTCGAAACGGTCGCCCAGCTCCCATCGCTCCAGCGTCGAACGGGTGAACTTCCGTGCGCCGCCGACCGCTTCGTAGCGTGCGGGCAGAGCGCAGGACGCCGATCCGGCAACCCCTGAGGGGTCGGTGGGGGGAAGCCCCTGCCGTAACGGCTCGAGCATCGTCGATCCATTCGTCCCCATACGAGGCACTCCCGGGATTCGCGGCTGTAGCGGCACTGCCTGTAGCGGTACTGCGGGGGGTACAGCGGCACAACACGAGCACGCAGGTGCGCGAGGGCCATGGTTCCGAATGCGCAGGGCAGATGCAAGAGCAGATGCACGTGCACACGCCGGACCTGCCCGATACCGTGGTGGTTCCGGGGTATTTCTGCCCGGGGCCAGTTTCGGAGCTTCGTAAACGTCTTCCCATTTCCGTAATCGGATGAGTACGGGCTGGAGCGTTTTGGTGGCAGAATCCGGCACTCGGGGTTCCGGGGGGCTCCGGGTGCCAGGTAGGCGATGGGGAGGGTCGGACCAGTGTCGGCAGGCGAGTCGAGTGGATCGGTGGTGCGACGCATCCTCCTGGGCTCTCAGCTCAGGAGACTGCGGGAGTCGCGCGGCATCACCCGTGAGGCGGCCGGCTACTCGATCCGGGCCTCCGAATCGAAGATCAGCCGCATGGAGTTGGGACGGGTGAGCTTCAAGGCCAGGGACGTCGAGGACCTGCTCACGCTCTACGGAGTCGCGGACGAGGCGGAGCGGGAGTCCCTCCTCGGTCTGGCCCGCGAGGCCAACGTGGCGGGCTGGTGGCACAGTTACGGAGACGTGCTGCCCGGCTGGTTCCAGACGTACATCGGTCTGGAGGGCGCGGCCTCCCTCATCCGTATCTATGAAGTCCAGTTCGTGCACGGGCTGTTGCAGACCGAGGCGTATGCCCACGCCGTCGTCTCGCGCGGGATGCGAGGCGCCTCGCCCGCGGAGGTCGACCGCCGGGTCGCCCTGCGTCTGGAGCGCCAGAAGGCGCTCGTCTCGGAGCGCGCCCCGACGTTCCACGCCGTTCTCGACGAGGCGGCGCTGCGCCGCCCGTACGGCGAACGCGACGTCATGCGTGCCCAATTGCGGCATCTGATCGATATGTCGGAGCAGCCGAACATCACACTCCAGGTCATGCCCTTCAGTCACGGCGGTCATGCCGGTGAGAGCGGCTCTTTCACGATGCTGCGTTTCCCGGAATCCGATCTGTCGGACATTGTCTATTTGGAGCAGCTGACGAGTGCGCTCTATCTGGACAAGCCCGAGGAAGTCGCACAGTACGAAAAGGCCATAGCGGGCCTCGCCCAGGACAGTCCCGCACCGGAAGAGAGTCGGGATCTTCTGCGCGGTCTACTCCAACTGACGTAATTTCTCAGTACGATGACGTTGCATCAGGAGTCTGCGAACGCCTGCAGTAAGGGAATGCATGTCCTTCTTCCATGAACTGGCCCACCAGTACATCGACGGCGAGTGGCTGACTGGCAGCGGCTCGTGGGACATCATCGATTTCAATCCCTACAACGGCGAGAAACTCGCCGCCGTCACCGTGGCCACCGCGCTGGAGGTCGACCGGGCCTACCGGGCCGCCGAGCGGGCGCAGCAGGAGTGGGCCGGCGTCAACCCGTACGAGCGGCGTGCCGTCCTCGAACGCGCGCTCCACATCACCGGTGAGCGCGCCGAGGAGATCGCCGAGGCGATCATCGACGAACTGGGCGGCACCCGGCTGCGGGCCCAGTACGAGGTCCGCGGTGCGACGGAGTTCCTGCGCGAGGCGATCCACCAGGCGCTGCGGCCCACCGGGCGGCTGCTGCCCGCCGTGGGCGACGGCCGGGAGAACCGGCTCTACCGGCTGCCCGTCGGCGTCGTGGGCGTCATCAGCGCCTTCAACTTCCCTTTCCTGGTAACGATGAAGTCGGTGGCGCCCGCCCTGGCGCTCGGCAACGCGGTCGTCGTGAAGCCCCATCAGAACGCGCCCGTCGTGGGCGGCGGACTGATAGCGAAGACATTCGAGGACGCCGGGCTGCCCGCCGGGCTACTCAACGTCGTCATCACCGACAGCGCCGAGATCGGCGACGCGTTCATCGAGCACCCTGTGCCCAAGGTGATCTCGTTCACCGGCTCCGACCGGGTCGGCCGGCACATCGCCGCAACCGCGGCGGGCGCCTTCAAGCGGACCATCCTGGAACTGAGCGGCAACAGCGCCCTGGTGGTGCTGGAGGACGCCGATGTCGACTACGCGGTCCGGGCCGCCGTCTTCAGCCGCTTCCTGCACCAGGGGCAGGTCAGCATGGCGGCCAACCGGATCCTGGTGGACCGGTCGGTGGCGGTGGAGTTCACCGAGCGGTTCACCGCCGAGGTGGCCGCGCTCAGGACCGGGGACCCGAGGGACCCGGAGACCCGGATCGGGCCGGTCATCAACGCCTTCCAGGCCGACGCGCTGGACGCCCTCGTCGACCGGGCGGTCGCGGACGGCGCGACGGCCCTCGTGCGGGGCCGGACCGTCGGCAACGTCGTCGGGCCGACCGTCCTTACCGGGCTCGCGGAGGACTCCCCGCTGCTTCACCAGGAGATCCTCGGCCCGGTGGCCCTGCTGATGACGTTCGACGGCGAGGAGGAGGCCGCGCGGATCGTCAACGAGGGCCCGTACGGCCTCAGCGGCGCGGTGCACACCCGGGACGTGGAGCGCGGGGTGAAGTTCGCGCAGCGCATCGTCAGCGGGATGTTCCACGTCAACGACTCCACCGTGCAGGACGATCCGCTGGTCGCGTTCGGCGGCGAGAAGACCTCCGGGTTGGGGCGGCTGAACGGCGAGGCCGTGGTGGAGGCGTTCACCACGCAGAAGTGGATGTCGATCCAGCACGGCCGCTCGGTCTTCCCGTTCTGAGCGGGCCCTCGGCCCGCCTCGGTTTCGCTGCCCCTGGTGTTCACCTCCGTGGTCACGGCCCCGATGCTCCTGTTCGTGGCAGTGGCACACCGACCGGCCGTCCGCAAGCGGGCCCGCTACCCTAGTCAAAGTTGAATAGGAAGAAGGGTGTCATGTCCGCGATCCGGCTGCTGGTTCTCGGCGCCGTGCGTATGCACGGCCGCGCGCACGGCTATCAGGTCCGCAACGACCTGGAGTACTGGGGCGCGCACGAGTGGTCCAACGCCAAGCCCGGGTCGATCTACCACGCCCTGAAGCAGATGGCGAAGCAGGGACTGCTCCTCGCGCACGAGACGGCCCCCTCCACGGCGGGCGGCCCGCCGCGCACCGAGTACGAGCTCACGGACGAAGGGCTGGCGGAGTGCCGCAGCCTGCTGCGTGCGGCCATCCGCTCCTACGACCAGAACATGGACGTCCTCTCGGCGGCGATCGGGTTCATCGTCGACCTGCCCCGGGAGGAGGCGGTCGCGCTGCTCAAAGAGCGGATCGAGGGCATCGAGGAGTGGCGCAGGTCGGTCACCGAGTACTACACCCCCGAGGACGGCCCGGAATCCCTCGGCCACATCGGCGAGATCATGAACCTGTGGGTGCACTCGGCCGACAGTGGTGCGGAGTGGACCCGGGGCCTGATCGCCCGCATCGAGGGCGGCGCGTACACCTTCGCGGGCGAGGGTGACCCGTTCGTCGGGCTGCTCGCCGACGACGAGGAGAACCCGTACGCCACCGGTGTCCCCCATCCCGGGGATCGCGACTAATCAAGTTTGACGAATGCTGCGGCGGGGTTTATCTTCGATCCACTAGTCAAGTTTGACTACAAAGGGGTGGAAGGGTGACGGGGAACGTGACCGAAGCGATCGTCATGGACGGCGTGCACAAGCGGTACGGGGAGAAGCGCGCCCTGGACGGACTGGACCTGACCGTCGGCAGCGGAACGGTGCACGGAGTGCTCGGCCCCAACGGGGCGGGCAAGACCACCGCCGTGCGGATCATGTCGACGCTGCTGCGCCACGACGCGGGCCGGGTGACCGTGGCCGGCCTCGACGTCCGTGAGCGGGCGGGTGAGGTGCGGCGCCGGATCGGGCTGCTCGGGCAGCACGCGGCGGTGGACGAGCAGCTCGGCGGGCGGCAGAACCTGGAGATGTTCGGGCGGCTGTACCACCTGGGCGCACGCCGGGCGGGCAGCCGGGCGGACGAGCTGCTGGAGCGGTTCGGCCTCGCGGACACCGGGCGCAAGGCCGTCAAGCAGTACAGCGGCGGCATGCGCAGGCGCCTCGACCTGGCCGCGTCGCTGATCACCGACCCGGACGTGCTGTTCCTGGACGAGCCGACCACCGGCCTCGACCCGCGCGGCCGGACCGAGGTGTGGGACGCGGTGCGGTCCCTGGTCGGCGGTGGCGCCACGGTGCTGCTGACCACGCAGTATCTGGACGAGGCGGACCAGCTGGCCGACCGGATCTCCCTGGTCGACGGCGGCCGGGCGGTCGCCGAGGGCACCCCCGACGAGCTGAAGGCCCTCGTCGGCGGCGACCGGATCGACGTCGTCCTGCGCGACGCGTCCCGGCTGGTGGAGGCGGCCGCCCTGCTCGGCGGCCCGGACCTGACGGTGGACGCCGACCGGCGGCGGATCGGCGCGCCCGCCCCGGACCGGATGGCGGCCCTGACCCGGACGGTACGGGTGCTGGAGGAGGCGGGCATCGAGGCGGAGGACATCGCGGTGCGCCGCCCGACCCTGGACGAGGTGTTCCTGACCCTCACCGGGCAACCCGCCGGCGAACGGACCGTACAGAAGGCAGACAAGGCAGACAAGGCGGACCAGGCGGAGGTGGCGGCATGAGCGCGGCGACGGCGGCGGCGGTACCCGGCCGGAGCGGCGGCGAGCGCGGCGGCCCCGGGCCCGGCGGGGCGGGGGCTTCCTCGCGGATCGGCTGGGCGCTGACCGACTCCTGGACGATGACCCGCCGCGAACTGGCGCACTGGGCCCGGCAGCCGGTCGAGGTGCTCGTCGGCCTGGTCTTCCCGGTGATGCTGCTCCTGATGTTCACGTATCTGGCCGGCGGCGGCCGGGGCGTGGACGGCGACCCCACCGAGTTCCTGGTCCCCGGGATGCTCGCGCTGACCATGGTCTTCGGCCTGGAGGGCACGATGCTCGCGGTCACCCAGGACCTCGGCAAGGGCGTCATCGACCGCTTCCGCTCGATGCCGATGGCCCCGGGGGCCGTCCTGGTCGGCCGCAGCACCGCGGACATGCTCCAGTCGACGGCGGCGCTCGCGGTGATGACCGGGGTCGGGTACGCGGTCGGCTGGCGCTTGCACAACGGGGCCGCCGCCGCCCTGGGGGCGATGGGGCTGCTGCTCCTGCTGCGGTTCGCGATGCTCTGGGTCGGCATCCTGCTCGCCATGGTGGCGGGGCGGCCGGAGATGGTCTCGGCGGTCCAGATCCTCATCTGGCCGGTCGGCTTCCTCTCCAACGTGTTCGCCGCCCCCGGGTCGATGCCGGGCTGGCTGGGCGCGGTGGTCGAGTGGAACCCCATGTCGGCGACGGCCACCGCCGTACGGGAGTTGTTCGGCAACCCGGGCGGCGCGACCGGCTCCTGGGCCGCCGAGCACGCCCAACTTCTCGCGGTGCTCTGGCCGGTGGCCATCGTCGCGGTGTTCTTCCCGCTGGCGGTGGTGAAGTTCGCGCGGCTCAGCCGGTAGGAGCGGCGTGGTCAGTGGTGGAAGGCCGTCGGGGCCGACCGGTCGTGACTCAACGGATGCTTCTGGGCCCGCAGCTCGGGCAGCAGCAGCTTCAGGTCCTCGACCAGCAGCTCGGCCAGGTCGGAGGAGAACCCGTTGCGGCAGACCACTCGCAGCACCGACAGGTCCTGCCGGTTGGCGGGGAAGGTGTACGCGGGCACCAGCCAGCCGTGCTCCCGCAGCCGGCGCGACACGTCGAACACGTCGTACGCGTGGACGTCGCTGTTCGTCGTGAAGGCGAACACCGGCAGCTCGTCGCCCCGGGTGAGCAGCCGGAAGTCGCCCAGATCCTCCACCGCGCGGGCCAGCGCGCGGGCCACGTCCCGGGAGGCCTGCTGGACCGCCCGGTAGCCGTCGTGCCCGAGGCGCAGGAACGTGTAGTACTGCGCGACCACCTGCGCCCCGGGCCGGGAGAAGTTCAGCGCGAACGTCGGCATGTCGCCGCCCAGGTAGTTGACCCGGAAGACCAGCTCCTCCGGCAGCGCGTCCGCCGTCCGCCACAGCGCCCAGCCGACCCCCGGGTAGACGAGGCCGTACTTGTGGCCCGAGGTGTTGATCGACGCCACCCTCGGCAGCCGGAAGTCCCACACCAGGTCCGGGTCGAGGAAGGGCGCCACCATCGCGCCGGACGCCCCGTCCACGTGGACCGGGATGTCGAGGCCGGTGCGCTCCTGGAGGGCGTCGAGGGCCGCGCAGAGCTCGGCGACCGGCTCGTAGGACCCGTCGAAGGTGGAGCCGAGGATGCCGACGACCCCGATGGTGTTCTCGTCGCAGAGCTCGGCGGCGGCTTCCGGGTCCAGGTGGAACCGCTCGCCCTCCATCGGGACGAGCCGGGCCTCCACCTCCCAGAAGGTGCAGAACTTCTCCCAGCAGACCTGCACATTGACGCCCATCACCAGATTGGGCCGCGCCGTCGCCGGATAGCGGTCCGCGTTCCGCTTCGCCCAGCGCCGCTTCAGGGCGAGCCCCGCGAGCATGCACGCCTCGCTCGATCCGGTGGTCGAACACCCTACGGCCGCCCTCGGATCGGGCGCGTTCCACAGGTCGGCGAGCATCGCCACACAGCGCCGCTCCAGTTCGGCGGTGCGCGGGTACTCGTCCTTGTCGATCATGTTCTTGTCCCGGCACTCGCCCATCAGGACGTCGGCCTGCGGCTCCATCCAGGTGGTGACGAACGTGGCCAGGTTGAGCCGGGAGTTGCCGTCGAGCATCAGCTCGTCGTGGACCAGCCGGTACGCCGTCAGCGGCGGCAGCGGCCCGTCGGGCAGCCGGTGCCGGGGCGGCGCGGTGTTCATCGCGGCCGTCGGGTCCGCCTCGCCGAAGAACGGGTTCAGGGCGAGCCTGCGCCGCTCATCGGAGGGTTCGTCCTGTTCCGGATGGGCACCGCGGTGGAGCGGCATGGGGGAAGCCCCTCTCTCGGCCGACGCGGTCGGGACAGTATCGGTTCAAAGCGGTATGCAACCGAATGAAGCGTTACGTCAACGCATGAAGCCGACGATACGGATGCTCGCGGTGTCCCGCGCGCCGGGTCGAGCCGTCCCCGCCCCCGTAGCCCGTTCCCCGCAGCCGCCGGGCCGGGGCGGCCGGAGAATGAGGGGGAGCGGGCGACGGGGGCGCGGGGGGTTCGGAGACAGCCACCGGCTCACCACAGAGTCGGAAAACGGGCTAAAGCCCCATCGGCTACCCGGTGGCGCCGCATCACACCTTGCTGATCACCGCCGCCGTCCCGTACGCGCAGACCTCCGTCCCCACGTCCGCCGCCTCGGTGACGTCGAAGCGCATCATCAGGACCGCGTTGGCGCCCCGGGCCCGCGCCTGCTCCACCAGCCGCTCCATCGCCTGGTTGCGGGTCTCGACCAGGGTCTTGGTCAGCCCTTTCAGCTCGCCGCCGATCATCGACTTCAGCCCGGCGCCGATCTGGCTGCCGAGGTGGCGCGACCGCACGGTCAGCCCGAAGACCTCACCGATGACCTGCGTCACCTGATACCCCGGTACGTCGTTTGTGGTGACGACCAGCACGTCCGCCTGGGCGGTCTGCCCGCCGCCGAACTCCTCAATGCCCATGTTCGTGGCACCTCCTGCGATCAGCTTCGGCCTACTCCGCAGGATGCGCATTCCCGCTGTGCGCCACCGGAACCAAGGGCGTTCACCGGGCGTCGGTAGCTTCGGTTGCCGCGCGGCCCCCACCACACACGTCACCCTGGAGCCTGACCCTTGAATACGCTTGCCCTCGGCCCGAGCTGGCTGGACCCGGACTATCTGCTCAACACGTTCGGCCTCCCCGGCCTCCTCCTCATCGTGTTCGCCGAGTCCGGACTCCTGATCGGCTTCTTCCTGCCCGGCGACTCCCTGCTGTTCACCACAGGGCTGCTGGTCACCACCGGCCAGCTGAAGTATCCGCTCTGGCTCGTCTGCACTCTGATCGCCGTCGCCGCGATTCTCGGCGACCAGGTGGGCTATCTCTTCGGCCGCAAGGTCGGCCCGGCCCTCTTCAAGCGCCCGGACTCCCGTCTCTTCAAGCAGGAGAACGTGGAGAAGGCCCACGAGTTCTTCGAGAAGCACGGCCCGAAGTCCCTGGTCCTGGCACGCTTCGTGCCCATCGTCCGCACGTTCACGCCGATCATCGCGGGCGTCAGCCGGATGAACTACCGCCTGTTCGTCATCTACAACGTCGTCGGCGCGCTTCTGTGGGGCGTCGGCGTCACCGTGCTCGGCGCCGTGCTCGGCAAGATCGACTTCGTGCACGAGCACATCGAGAAGATCCTCGTCCTGATCGTGCTCATCTCCGTGGTGCCGATCGTGATCGAGGTCCTCCGGGCCCGCAGCGAGGGCAAGAAGGCCGCTGCCGCCGAGGCGGCGGCGGGCGGCGACGGCCCGCCGGCGGATGCCCTGCCCCACGGGCTCGTCGGGCCGGGCTCAGCCCCGCCTGGAGTCTGAGGCGGCCGGGCTCAGTCCCGCCCGGAGCCCGAGGGGACGCGCGCGTGCCGACCGCGCTTGGGTGCGGCGGCCGACGGCTCCGCCTTCTTGCCCTGAGCCCGGTGCTCCACCACCAGCACAGCGATCACCACGGCGGCGCCGAGCACGAACAGAGCGCAGGTCAGGCCGACCGAGCCGCTGGGGGCGAGGAGCCCGCGGTCATCGTCCTGCCAGGGCCACAGCGCGCGCAGTGAACCAGCCATCAGACCGGTCATCACGACCAGCGTCATGTGGTGGTAGTTCGCCAGCAGCCACTTCAGCAGCTTGACGAAGAGCGCGAGCCCCACCACACAGCCCAGCGCGAAGGCTGCGAGATAGCCGAAGTCACGCTCGTTGACGGCCTCGATCGTCGGCTCGTACAGGCCCATGGTCAGCAGCAGGAACGAGCCGGAGATACCGGGAAGGACCAGCGCGCAGATCGCGATCGAGCCGGCCAGCGCGACCACCACGGGGTGGGTCGGCATCTCGCCGGGCGGCAGCCCCGTCAGGGTGAAGGCGCCCAGCGCGACGACCACGCAGAGCGCGTAGTTCCCGACGGTCCAGCGCTTTCCCGAGCCTGAGTACGGCACCCACAGGGAGGCCAGCACCAGACCGAAGAACAGGGCGTACGCGAACTGGGGGTGCTCCTCGACCAGGGGCGCGATCAGCTTGGCCGCGAGCACCAGGGCCACCGCCATGCCCGCCAGGAGCGGAAGCAGCACCGTCCAGTCGACGTTCCTCAGCTCGGCCCTGGCGCGCGCGGTCCCCCGGCCGCGGGGCAGGTCGGACGCGCCCATGCGCAGCGCGCTGGTGATGTGACCGGCGCCGTCGATCAGCTTCTCGTACACGCCGGTGATCAGTGCGACGGTGCCGCCGCTGACGCCGGGGACGGCCTCCGCGGTGCCGATGAGAGCGCCACGGAAGGCGTTGAAGACGTGGTGGCCGGATGGCTTCGCCATGATCTCCTGTTTCGACTGTCGGCTCTCGGCCATGGTTCGGCTCTCGGCCTTGAGGGGAGCAGGCGACCATCCTAGGCGCCGCGCCGCAGTGGCCGTACGAGCAGGGGTCGGCAGGCGGAACGGACGGGACCGCTGCTTCCTCAGAACCCCCGGGTCCGCTTCGCCGCCCGCCGGCTCGCCCCACCGACCGCGCCCGGCACCCCCATGAACAGCCGGGAGATCTCGCTCCCCAGGTTCACCCCGATCGCGATGGCCAGCGCCGTCGCGACCGCCGTCGACAGCGAGGTGAGGCCCCGGTTCACTTCGTTCTGGGCCACGCCCAGCAGACCGAAGTACGTCGCCGAACCGGGCAGCAGCGGTCCGATCGCCGCTGTGATGTACGGCAGCGAGGACGTGTACCGGTAGCGCGAGAACAACTGGCCGAACAGCCCCACCAGCCCGGCCGCCACAGCCGTCGCCGCGACCGGCGAGATGTCCCCGGTCCGGGCCATCGCCCCGAAGACGATCCAGGCCACGCCCCCGTTGAGGGTGACCGCCAGCACGGTGGACCGCTCCTGCTGGAGCAGCACCGCGAAGGCCAGGCTCAGCGTCATCGACACCAGGATCTGAAGGGCCGGCCGGTCGTTGGGGATGAACTTGGCCTCGGGGTTGAGCTGGGCCCCCAACTGCACCCCGAGGTACAGGATGATCAGCACGCCCGCGACGATCCCGATGAAGAAGTACATGACCTCCAGGAGCCGGGCCGAGGCGGTGATGTAGTAACCGGTCAGCCCGTCCTGCACCCCTGCCACCAGCGCCCGCCCCGGCAGCAGCGCGAACAGCCCACCGGTGATCACCGCGGACGGGCGGATGTCCGTCAGATGGGTCAGTGTCAGCGCCACCCCCATCGCGGCGGGCGGCATCGCGGCCACCGTGAACTGGTAGAACTCCGGCAGCCCGCGCCCGGCGCACAGCCACGCGAGCCGGTCGCCGAGCATCGCGCCCGCCGCCGCCACGACGAACACCAGCGCGCCACCGCCGACCAGCACGGAGGCCGAACCGGCCAGCAGCCCGGCCGCCGCCGTCAGCACCCAGCCCGGGTACGGGTGGCGATTGCGGCGGATCTCCGCGAGCCGCCGGTACGCCTCCTCCAGCGAGACCTCGGTGTCCGTGCTGGTGATGTCGTCGACCAGCCGGAACACGGCCGCCAGCCGGGTGTAGTCGGTGCCCCGGCGGCGTACGGTACGGCTCGCCGTCACCGGGTCGTCGACCAGCGACGGCTGGTGCGAGATGGACAACAGCGTGAACGTGACCGTCGGCTCGCTCCGGTCGAGCCCGTAGGACCGGGTCACCGCGAACATCGCCGCCTCGACGTCCTCGGCGCCCTCGCCACCCGCCAGCAGCAGCTCCCCGATACGCAGCGTCAGGTCGAGCACGCGCGGCACGGCGGGACCCGTGTCGTCGTCGGTGTGCTGGATGGTGTCCGGCGCCGGGCGCTCGGTCACCGGCATCCGCAGCATCGTGCGCATCCGGTCCTGCCAGGGCGCCTCCTTGGTCAGCCTGACCATCGGACTGCCCTGCGCCGGGGTGAACGCGGGAGGCGCCTGCTGGGCCTTGTACGTGCTCGGCGGGGTGAAAGCGGAACTCAACGTGTCGGAGTTCGTACCGCCCCCGGAGCCGCTGCCCGACGGGGCCGGAACGCCCGGTTCCTGGTGCACACCGGTCGGCAGCGCGAACTCGGACGTCGGATGGTCCTCCTCGGGCGGCGACGCCGGATGGCTCGTCCCCGCGGGCGGGGCGAAAGCGCTCCGCGCCTCGTCGGACTGGGGCTTCTGGTCCTCAGGACCGCCCGATTCCGCCACTGCTCGACCTCGTTCCTCCTCGACCGCATGTCCCTGGGCCTGTGTCCCGTCGCACGCCTGCCCAGTATGGCCACCGGCATGGGCCCGGGCGCGCAGAAGTGCGGACAGCGGAACGGGCGGCACACCCGTGAAGGTGTACCGCCCGTTCCGAGACGGCCGTCCGGCTCACGAACGGAACCGGAAGAAGGACGTCAGTGCGCGCCACCCTGTGCCTCAAGACGCTTGTACGAGGCCTCGATCTCGGCCTCCGCCTCGGTACGGCCGACCCAGTCGGCGCCCTCGACGGACTTGCCCGGCTCCAGGTCCTTGTAGACCTCGAAGAAGTGCTGGATCTCCAGGCGGTCGAACTCCGACACGTGGTGGATGTCGCGCAGGTGCTCCACCCGCGGGTCGGACGCCGGGACGCAGAGCAGCTTGTCGTCGCCGCCCGCCTCGTCGGTCATCCGGAACATGCCGATGGCACGGCACTTGATGAGGCATCCGGGGAAGGTCGGCTCGTCCAGAATGACCAGCGCGTCCAGCGGGTCGCCGTCCTCGCCGAGGGTGTTCTCGACGAAGCCGTAGTCGGCCGGGTAGCTGGTCGAGGTGAAGAGTCGACGGTCCAGGCGGATCCGACCGGTCTCGTGGTCCACCTCGTACTTGTTCCGCGAACCCTTCGGGATCTCGATGGTGACGTCGAACTCCACGGGTGGCTCCTCCATGATCAACACATACGACTGGTGATTAAGTGTCCCCCACGCAGAAGAGTGCTCGCGAAAGGGGCTGGTCAACGGTGGCCGAGCCGGTGGAAAGACCGTCCATGCGCCCGTCGGACCCGTGGGGCAGGCTGAAGGCCCGAAAAAGCGGACGCAACGGGTCCTGCACCTGGCAGCTCATCGCAGGCTCCGCCACGCTCGGCCTGGTCGTCGCCGCCGGCGCCGTCCTCGCCGCCGGCCCCTGGGACAACGGTCAGCGTAAGGCCGAGCGGGCACTGGCAGTCGCCGCGGACCGAACAGGTGGCGCACATCACGGGCGGCCGACGTCCGACGGCCCCCGCCCGGCCCCCAGCGCCCCGGCGGTCCTGCCCGCGCTCGGCACCACCACCCACGACGCCCCCCAGGACGCCGCCGCGCTCCGCGACACCCTCGCCCCGCTCATCGGCGTGCCCGCACTCGGCAGCAGGGCCGCCGCGTCCGTCGTCGACACCGCCACCGGCGAGCAGCTGTACGGAACCGGCGCCACCGCTCCGATGACCCCGGCCTCCACGATCAAGATCGCCACCACCGTCGCCGCGCTCTCCGCCCTGGGCCCCGACCACCGCATCGCCACCACCGTCGCGCTGTCCCCCGACTCCCGCACCCTCGCGCTCGTCGGCGGCGGCGACCCCACGCTCAGCGAGGCGGCCCTGCGCTCGATGGCCGCCGACGCCGCCGACGCCCTGCGCGAGGAGAGCAGGACCTCCGTAAGCCTCACGTACGACACCTCCCGCTACACCGGCCCCGTGCTCCACCCGATCGGCCCCAACGAGAACATCGCCCCCGTCACCGCCCTGATGGTCAACGAGGGCCGCCTGAACGACACGGACCGCGGCCACGCACGGCGCACCGATGACCCGGCCGGAGACGCCGCCCGCGCCTTCGCCGCCCAACTGCGGAAGGCAGGCGTCGAGGTCACCGGCGAGCCCCGCGAGGCCCGCCCGGCGGACAAGGCCCGTACCGTCGCCACCCACCGCTCCGCGCCGCTCTCCGCCCTCGTCGAGCGCACCCTCACCAACAGCGACAACGACATCGCCGAGGCCCTCGCCCGGCAGACCGCCATCGCCAAGGGGGAGAGCGCCGACTTCGCCGGAGCCCGTCGCGCCGTCACCAACGAACTGAGGAAGCTCGAAGTCCCGGTGGCCGGGGCCCATCTCGCGGACGGCAGCGGCCTGGACCGGAACGACCGGGTCACCCCCGCCCTGCTCACCGCCCTCCTCGCCCGCGCCGCCGACCCCGACCGCCCCGGACTGCGCCCCGTCCTCACCGGCCTCCCGGTCGCCGGATTCAGCGGCACCCTCGGCGGCCGCTACCAGGAGGACTCCGAGGGCACCGGCCTGATCCGCGCCAAGACCGGCACCCTCACCGGTGTCAACTCCCTCGCCGGAACCGTCGTCGACCCGCAGGGCCGGCTCCTCGCCTTCGCCTTCCTCGCCTCCGGCACCGACTCCGCACCCGACGCCGAAGCCGCCCTCGACGCCCTGGCCACCGCCCTGGCCGGCCCGGCCCGCTGAGCGACCCCCGGCACCCGGCACCCGAAGAGCGGTGCAAGACCCCACCACCGGGCGACGGGCTCACGTACGGTTGACGCATGACGAGCATCGGTGGTGCCGAGATGGTCGACTGGAATCTCGCGGTGGCGACCGCGACCCGGCTCGTACGGCCCGGGCCCGACATCAGCCGCGAGGAGGCCCGCGCCGTCGTCGCGGAGCTCCGGCGGCACGCCAGGGCCTCGGAGGAACACGTCCGGCTCTTCACCCGGATGATCCCCGAGGGGGCCGAACCCGAGGACACCCCCGTCCTCGTCGTCGACCGGGCCGGCTGGATCAAGGCCAACGTCGCCGGCTTCCGCGAACTGCTGCGCCCCCTGCTCGCCAAGATGGAGAGCCGTCGCTCCGGCGGACCCGGCGGCGTCGTCCTCGGCGCGGTCGGCGGCAAGGTCACCGGCGTCGAGCTGGGCATGCTGCTCTCGTTCCTCGCCTCCCGGGTGCTCGGCCAGTACGAGACGTTCGCCCCGGCCACCAGAGACCTCCCCGCCTCCGCCGACGGCGGCGGCCGCCTGCTCCTCGTCGCCCCCAACATCGTCCACGTCGAACGCGAACTGGACGTCGACCCGCACGACTTCCGGCTCTGGGTCGCCCTCCACGAGGAGACCCACCGCACCCAGTTCACCGGCGTTCCCTGGCTCCGCGACCACCTCCAGGGCGAGATCCAGACGTTCCTCGACGAGGCCGACGTCGACCCGATGACCTTCGTGGAGCGGCTCCGCGAGGCCGCCCAGTCCCTCTCCGGCGCCGGACGCCCCGAGGGCGAACAGGGCGAGGACGGCGGCCGCAGCCTCGTCGACATCGTCCAGACCCCTGCCCAGCGCGAGGTGCTCGGCCGCCTCACCGCCGTCATGTCCCTCCTGGAGGGACACGCGGACTACGTGATGGACGGCGTGGGCCCCGAGGTCGTCGGCTCCGTCGCCGAGATCCGGGAGAAGTTCCAGCGGCGCCGGGCCCAGGGCGCCGGCCGCCTCGACCAGGCCCTGCGCAAGCTCCTCGGCCTGGACGCCAAGCTCCGGCAGTACAAGGACGGCGAGAAGTTCGTACGATCGGTCGTCGAAGAGGTCGGCATGGACGGCTTCAACCGCGTCTGGACCTCACCGAACACCCTCCCGACCAAGGCCGAGATCGCCAAGCCCGCCGACTGGGTCGCGCGGGTGCACCGTAAGGCCGAATCCTGACCGTCAGGCGGCCCGTGGACGGATATTGGCCCTCCAATCACCCATCCGAGGGACCATAGGTGCATGGGAAGGCGTGCAATGCTCGATGAACAGCTCACCTCTGTCACCATCGACGCACTCTGAGTGACGGGACTCACGCGTTCCGGCGCTCGGCGCTCCTCCCGAACTCCACGAAGGGCACCGGACATGGGTCCCCATCCTGCGGTCGCGGCGATACGCCTGGCGGTCCGCCGCGTACTCCACGACGTACTCACCGAATTCCACCGTTACGCCGACCACGACCGGCCCGCCGAAGCGGCGAGGCGCCCCGCGCACTCCGCCCGCTCCCGCTACGCCGAGGCCGGCGCCGTGGGCAGGCCGGCTCTCCCCGAACGACCCGCGCTCCCCGAACGGCCCGACACCCCGCTCGTGCTCGTCGCCTGCTCCGGCGGCGCCGACTCCATGGCGCTCGCCTCCGCGCTCGCCTTCGAGGCCCGCAAACTCGCCGTCCGGGCCGGCGGCATCACCGTCGACCACAACCTCCAGCCGGGATCCGGTCTCCGCGCCGCCGAGGTCGTCACCCGGCTCACCGCCATGGACCTCGACCCCGTCGAGGCCGTCGCCGTTCACGTCGGACGCGAGGGCGGCCCCGAGGCCGCCGCCCGCGACGCCCGCTACGCCGCGCTGGACGCCGCCGCCGAACGCCACGGCGCCGCCGCCGTCCTGCTCGGCCACACCCGCGACGACCAGGCCGAGACCGTCCTCCTCGGCCTCGCCCGCGGCTCCGGCATCCGCTCGCTCTCCGGCATGGCCGCCGCCTCCGGACCGGCCGGCCGCTACCGCCGTCCCTTCCTCCAGCTCGACCGGCAGACCGCCCGTAAGGCCTGCCTGGTCCAGTCCCTGCCCGTCTGGGACGACCCGCACAACATCGACCCCGCCTACACCCGCTCCCGGCTCCGCCACGAAGGCCTGCCCGCCCTGGAGAAGGCGCTCGGTAAAGGCGTCGTCGAAGCCCTCGCCCGCACCGCCCAGCTCTCCCGCGACGACGCCGACGCCCTGGACACCTGGGCCGCCGAGGCCGAGCTGTCCGTACGCGACGACACCGGCCGCCTGGATTGCGCCAAGCTCTACGTCCTGCCGCCCGCGGTACGCCGCCGGGTGCTGCGCCGCGCGCTGATCGAGGCCGGGGCGCCCGCCGGCTCCCTCTTCGCCCGGCACCTCGAAGAAGTCGACCGCCTGATCACCGGCTGGCGCGGCCAGCGGGCCATCAACCTGCCCGGCCGCGTCGAGGCGATGCGACAGGGTGGCAGACTGGTCATTCGGCAGAGCTGACGCGCAAGCGGCTGAAGTGCAGGCGAACAGCCGGCCCGGCCCGGGGCGCTTTCCCGGGCCGGCAGGCAGAGAAAGAGACGTGGGTGAACGAGAAGGACATGGGTACCGACCTTCAGTCGGTGCTCCTCACCAAGGAAGAGATCGACGCGAAGCTCGTCGAGCTGGCCGCGAAGATCGACGCGGAGTACGCGGGCAAGGACCTGCTCATCGTCGGCGTCCTCAAGGGCGCGGTGATGGTCATGGCGGACCTGGCGCGCGCGCTGTCCACCCCCGTCACGATGGACTGGATGGCCGTCTCCTCGTACGGAGCGGGCACACAGTCCTCGGGTGTGGTCCGGATCCTCAAGGACCTCGACACCGACATCAAGGGCAAGCACGTCCTGATCGTCGAGGACATCATCGACTCCGGGCTGACGCTGTCCTGGCTGCTGTCCAACCTGGGCTCCCGGGAGCCAGCCTCGCTGGAGGTCTGCACCCTGCTGCGCAAGCCGGATGCCGCGAAGGTCGCGATCGATGTGAAGTGGATCGGTTTCGACATCCCCAACGAGTTCGTCGTCGGCTACGGGCTGGACTACGCGGAGAAGTACCGCAACCTGCCCTTCGTCGGCACGCTCGCCCCGCACGTCTACGGAGGCTGACCCCGGCCGACCCGCTGGGGAACCCTCGCTGCCTTCGGGCCGTTGGAGCTTCGAAAGCAGGTTTCTCCGCCGCACCCGGCAGCCGCGGGTGACGATGCTGGGGTACCGTCCGAAGAACAGTCTTTTCAAACAGCAGCATTTACCTACGGGCAGGAGGGACGGGGCGTCTTCGCTCCGTATGGATGGACGTGAAGCGATACTTCCGTGGGCCGGTCATGTGGATCGTGCTGGCCGTCCTCGCCGTGGTCGTGTTGATGCAGGTCGTCGGCTCGTCGGGCGGCCACAAGACGGTGGACACCAGCAAGGTGATCCAGGCGATCAGTAAGAACCAGGTGGAAGAGGCCAGCCTCACCACCGGTGACGAACAAATCCTCAAGATCCAGCTGAAGGACGGCCAGAAGCTCGAAGGTGAGTCCGGCAGCAAGTTCCAGGCGAGCTACATCGGCAACCAGGGCGTCGAGCTCGCCGACACGCTGCAGCAGAAGTTCGAGTCGGGTGACATCGAGAAGGGTTACACCGTCTCGCCGTCGAAGCAGTCCCCGTTCGTCTCGATCCTCCTCTCGCTGCTGCCCTTCGTCCTCATTGTGGTCGTCTTCCTGTTTCTGATGAATCAGATGCAGGGCGGCGGTTCCAAGGTCATGCAGTTCGGCAAGTCCAAGGCCAAGCTGATCACCAAGGACACCCCCAAGACGACCTTCTCCGATGTGGCGGGATCCGACGAGGCGGTCGAGGAGCTCCACGAGATCAAGGAGTTCCTCCAGGAGCCGGCGAAGTTCCAGGCCGTCGGCGCCAAGATCCCCAAGGGCGTCCTGCTCTACGGGCCGCCCGGTACGGGCAAGACGCTGCTCGCACGCGCCGTCGCCGGCGAAGCGGGCGTGCCGTTCTACTCGATCTCCGGTTCCGACTTCGTCGAGATGTTCGTCGGCGTCGGCGCCTCCCGAGTGCGCGACCTCTTCGAGCAGGCCAAGGCGAACGCCCCGGCGATCGTCTTCGTCGACGAGATCGACGCCGTCGGCCGCCACCGCGGCGCCGGCATGGGTGGCGGTCACGACGAGCGCGAGCAGACGCTCAACCAGCTGCTCGTCGAGATGGACGGGTTCGACGTGAAGGGCGGCGTCATCCTGATCGCCGCCACGAACCGCCCGGACATCCTCGACCCTGCGCTGCTGCGCCCGGGACGCTTCGACCGGCAGATCGCGGTCGACCGCCCGGACATGCAGGGCCGCCTGGAGATCCTCAAGGTGCACCAGAAGGGCAAGCCCGTGGCGGAGGGCGTCGACCTCGGCGCCGTCGCCCGACGCACGCCCGGCTTCACCGGTGCCGACCTGTCGAACGTGCTCAACGAGGCCGCGCTCCTGACGGCGCGCAGCAACAGGAAGCTCATCGACAACGAGATGCTCGACGAGGCCATCGACCGCGTCGTGGCGGGCCCGCAGAAGCGGACCCGGATCATGTCCGAGAAGGAAAAGAAGATCACCGCGTACCACGAGGGCGGACACGCCCTGGTCGCGGCGGCCTCCCCGCAGTCGGACCCGGTCCACAAGATCACTATCCTTTCCCGCGGTCGCGCCCTCGGTTACACGATGGTGCTCCCGGAGGAGGACAAGTACTCCACGACCCGCAACGAGATGCTCGACCAGCTTGCGTACATGCTGGGCGGGCGGGCGGCCGAGGAGCTGGTCTTCCACGACCCGACCACCGGCGCCGCGAACGACATCGAGAAGGCCACGGCAACGGCCCGCGCGATGGTCACGCAGTACGGCATGACGGAGCGGCTCGGCGCGATCAAGTTCGGCGGCGACAACTCGGAGCCCTTCCTGGGCCGTGAGATGGGCCACCAGCGCGACTACTCGGAAGAGGTCGCGGCACTGGTCGACGAGGAGGTCAAGAAGCTCATCGAGACCGCCCACAACGACGCGTGGGAGATCCTCGTCGAGAACCGTGACATCCTCGACGCCCTGGTGCTCGAACTCCTGGAGAAGGAGACGCTGGGCAAGGACGAGATCGCGGAGATCTTCGCCCCGCTCGTCCGGCGCCCCGCCCGCCCGGCGTGGACCGGATCCGCCCGACGCACCCCGTCGACGCGGCCCCCGGTGCTCTCTCCCAAGGAGCTGGCCCTCACCAACGGCGCATCGATCGCCAACGGTTCGGCCACTCCGCCGGAGATCGCCCCGACGGACCTGACGAAGGACATCGCCCCGTCCACCGAGGCGATCCCCGAGGAGCGTCCCGAGAGCTAGCCCCGGACCGACTCCGGTGAGACCCCCGTCACGGGGGCCGACCCGGTCCCGGAATGGATGCCGCGCCCCCCAGGTTTTAGCCTGTGGGGGCGCGGCTTTTCGGTATGCCTGCGAGGTCCGAGCGCGAACCCGCGCACGGACAGCTCAGAGGAACGAGGCACAGATGACCGACCCGGTGACGCTGGACGGCCAGGGTTCGATCGGCGAATTCGACGAGAAGCGGGCCGAGGCGGCCGTACGCGAACTGCTGATCGCCGTCGGGGAGGACCCGGACCGCGAGGGCCTGCGGGAGACACCGGGGCGGGTGGCACGGGCGTACAAGGAGATTCTGGCCGGCCTGCGCCAGGAGCCCGAGGACGTGCTCACCACGACCTTCGACCTCGGGCACGACGAGATGGTCCTGGTGAAGGACATCGAGATCATGTCGCTCTGCGAACACCACCTCCTGCCCTTCCACGGCGTCGCGCACGTCGGCTACATCCCGGCCGACACGGGGAAGATCACCGGCCTGTCGAAGCTGGCCCGCCTGGTGGACGTCTTCGCCCGCAGGCCTCAGGTGCAGGAACGTCTCACCACGCAGGTGGCGGACTCGCTCATGCGGATCCTGGAAGCGCGCGGCGCGATCGTGGTGATCGAGGCGGAGCACATGTGCATGTCCGTCCGAGGCATCCGCAAGCCCGGGGCGAAGACCACGACATCCGCCGTACGCGGTCAGCTGCGTGACGCCTCGACCCGGGCGGAGGCCATGAGCCTGATACTGGCGCGCTAGCCCGCTTTGTCAGTCCTGCCCGATACGCTCCTCGGCCTGTGATGGTGAGCAGGCCGAGGAGCGTCGCATGGGATACGCGTTACTGAGTAGCAGACCGTGAATGTGGTGGGGGGCGCCTCCGGGCCCGGGATACAACCGTCGGCACCAGGCTGTGGACGCTGGACGGATTCCGTGCGGCGCAGACCACGGTCACGGACGTGACGGCGGTCGAGGTGCGATCGGCCGTAGAGGTCGTCACGAGCCACGCGGCCTTCACGGTGGCCGCGGATCTCCCGCCGGCCACACCGGACGGCTGGACCCGCGCCGAGGAGGCGACGCATCGGGGCGCGGTTCACTCCCGCCAGGAAGGGCCTGGCGTCGCATCTGACCGTGGTGGACCGCTGGGCGGCCCGTGGCACCTTCCGCCCGGAGCATCACGATGCCGATCCGGTGGAATCGGGCTGGGTGACGGTACGGTCCGTGCGCCCCCGCACCGCGCCCGGCAAGCCGTTCACTCTGCACGGATACCGCCCTCAGCCGTATCCCACGTTCCTGGTCAACGGACACCTGGTCCGCGAGGCGGTGTGACACGGGCCGGGCGATCGCCCTACGCGGCCGCCGCCCCCGTGCCGTCGTGGTCGTTGCCGTCCTCCGGGAGGCGGCAGACGCGCTCCAGGAAGAGCGCGGCCGCGATGACCGCGATGCCGGCCACCACCGCCGCGCCCGCGTAGATGGCCTGGTCGCGGCGGGGCGGGATGTCGAGGTAGCTCAGGAGGAAGACGCCGGTTCCGCCGTACACTCCGGCGACCAGCGCGGCGACCAGGGCGCTCGCCTGGCCGAAGACGACCGCGCGGGCCGCGAACAGGGGCTCCACGCCCTTGGCGCCGGGGCGGCGTTCGCGCTGGGCGCGGAGGCGGGCGCGGGTGGAGAGGGCGGTCGCGAGGAGGATCGCCGCGATCGCGGCGAGCACGATCGACGCGGCCAGCGGGACGCTCGGCAGGGTGCCGAGGGAGTCCCAGAGGCGGGCTCCGCCCCAGGAGAGGACACCGGCGGCGGCGAAGAGGCCCGCCAGTACCCCGAGCCGTAGTTGCTTCACCGAGTGAGCCGCCCTTCGCGCCGCCTGTGCCCGGTCCGGCCGTGCGCCGGACCACCGTCCGCCGAGCCTAACGATTACTCCGGCAGGCGCAGTTCCAGATCGGCGCGGGGCAGGACGCTGTCGCGGCCGATCTCGGCGAGCAGCTGGGCCACCGGCCCGGCTCCGGGCAGCTGGGCCTCGGGGTCCACGTCGTGCCAGGGGGCGAGGACGAAGGCCCGCTCGTGGGCGCGCGGGTGCGGGAGTGTGAGCACCGGGTCGTCGGAGAGGACGTCGGCGTACGCCACGATGTCGACGTCGATGGTGCGCGGGCCCCAGCGCTCCTCGCGGACCCGGTCGAAGGCCTCCTCGACGGCCTGGCCGCGCTCCAGCAGGGAGGCGGGGGGCAGCGTCGTCTTCACGAGGATGACCGCGTTGAAGTACGAGGGCTGGGAGTTCGCCTCGACGCCCCAGGGCTCCGTCTCGTACACCGGGGAGACGGCCTTGACCCTCAGGCCCGGGGTGTCCTCCAGGGCGTCGACGGCCCCCTGCAGGGTCTCCAGGCGGTTGCCCAGGTTGGAGCCGAGGGAGATCACGGCCATCTTGGGGTTGGAGAGCGTGACGTCCGCGGCGTCCACCTGCCGGACGACGGCGGTCGGAACCGGCTGTACGGTCGGGTCGCTCTGCCCTTCGGTGGAAAACGCAGTCATGATCGGCTCCGGGTGATGGTGATGGTCACGTCGTCGAAGGGGACGGTGATCGGCGCGTCCGGCTTGTGCACCACCACCTCGACCTCCTCGACGCCTTCGTGCTTCAGGCACTGCTGGGCGATGCGCTCGGCGAGCGTCTCGATCAGATCGACCGGTTCGCCGGTCACCACGTCGACGACCTCCTCGGCCACCACGCCGTAGTGCACGGTGCGGGCCAGGTCGTCGGTGGCTGCCGCGGGGCGGGTGTCGAGGCCGAGCACCAGGTCGACGATGAAGGTCTGGCCCTCTTCCCGCTCCCGGGGGAAGACACCGTGGTGCCCACGGGCCTTGAGGCCGCGCAGCGCGACACGATCCACGCGAATCACTCCTGCTGTCGTTGGTCGAGAGGCACCCGGCCGCGTGCGGGCGGCGAGGTGCCTTCTTTCGAATCTACCTGCGAGCACCGGCCGTGCTCGCCCGTGGGGGCCATGGACAGCGCCTCACCTGGCTGGTAGCCGCCCCTACCCGGTGGGCACCGGTTCCAATCCCTACCGGTCCCGTACCCACTCAGGAGGGTGTTTCCTCGTCGTCGTCCTCATCGGATTCCGTCAGGACGGGTGACCCGTGGTGGGACCAGAGCTTCCAGCCGTCGGCGGTGCGCCGGAACACGTTCGTGGCGACGACCAGCTGGCCCACGAGCGGTCCCAGCGCGTTGCCCTCCTCGGCGGGGCCGCCGCTGAGGATGTTCTCGGTGCAGGTCACCAGAGCGGTGTCGCCGGTCATCGAGACGTTGACGTCGGTCAGGAAGAACTGGATGTACTCGGTGTTCGCCATGATCAGTGCGTAACTGCGCAGCACCTCGCCCCGGCCCGTGAGCACCGGCCAGCCGGGGTGGACGCAGGAGACGGTGAGGTCCTCGCCCGGCAGCCAGCTGCCGGAGAGCGCGTCGTGGTCGCCGCGTTCCAGCGCCTCGTAGAAGGCGGTGTTGGCCGCCTTGACCTCCGCGATGTCGGCGGCGGCCTGTGCGTGTTCCTCGTTCACGCGGCTCCCTCGATCGCGCGGGCGACGCGGACCGCGTCGGCGGTGGCCCGTACCTCGTGGACCCGGACCGCCCAGGCGCCGGCCGCCGAGGACAGCGCGGATACGGCCGCGGTCGCCGCGTCGCGTTCGCGGGCGGGTGGCGGCGGGGCCGAGCCCGGACCGGCCAGGACGTGTCCGAGGAAGCGTTTGCGGGAGGCCGCCACCAGCAGCGGGCGGCCCAGCGCGTGCAGGTCGGCCAGGTGCGCGACGAGCGACAGGTCGTGGGCGGCGTCCTTCGCGAAGCCGAGGCCGGGGTCGAGCACGATGCGCTCCGGTGCGACCCCGCCCGCGATCACCGCGTCCATTCGCCGCCGCAGTTCGTCGAGGACTTCGGCGACCACGTCCTCGTACACCGCGCGGCTGTTCATCGACTCGCTGAAGCCGCGCCAGTGCATCACGACGAACGGGACCCCGGCGGCGGCGACGGCCGGGATCATGCCCGGGTCGGCGAGGCCACCGCTGACGTCGTTGACCAGGGCGGCCCCGGCGGCGACGGCCTGCTCGGCGACGTGGGCCCGCATGGTGTCCACGGAGACGGTGACGCCCTCGGAGGCCAGCCCCCGCACGACCGGGACGACCCGGCGCAGCTCCTCGGCCTCGTCCACCCGGCTGGCGCCCGGGCGGGTCGACTCACCGCCCACGTCCACCAGGTCCGCGCCCTCGGAGACCAGGTGCAGACCGTGCTTGACCGCGGCAGTGGTGTCGAACCAGCGGCCGCCGTCGGAGAAGGAGTCGGGCGTCACGTTGACGACCCCCATGACCGCACAGCGGTCCCACTCCGGCAGTCCTTGGACCGTGCCCCGCGTGCGTGACGTACTCATACGACCAGACTAGGACCTGCTGTGGACCCGGTGCGCCGCGCTCACGCCGCGCTCACCTTGTGCTCCGACGGCGTGCGCGGAGCGTGGCCGCACGGGCGCGGGCCCCGCGAGCGGAACGGGCGGGGCGGCGAGAAGTTCACGAAGCCCTCCGCCCGCATCGCCGCGATCCCGATGCGGGGCAGGTCGCGGCTGGTGCGGAAGACCACGAAGCGGGGCTCCCAGCGGGGCTTGAACTTGGCGTTGAACTTGTACAGCGACTCGATCTGGAACCAGCGCGAGAGGAAGATCAGCAGCCCCCGCCAGCAGCGCAGCACCGGCCCCGCGCCGAGCCGCTCGCCGCGGGCCAGTGCGGAGCGGAACATCGCGAAGTTCAGCGAGACCCGGGCGACGCCGAGCTTCCCGGCGGCCTGGAGGGCGGCGACGATCAGCAGCTCGTTCATGCCGGGGTCGGCCGAGCGGTCGCGGCGCATCAGCTCCAGGGACATCCCGTCGCGCCCCCAGGGAACGAAGTGGAGGACCGCCTTCAGGTCGCCGCCCGGGGAGTCCTCCGTACCGGAGCCGGGCAGGTGGGCGGTGGCGATCACACAGTCGCCGTCGGCCGGGTCGCCGATCCGGCCCAGCGCCATGGAGAAGCCGCGTTCGGTGTCGGTGCCGCGCCAGTCGGCGGCGGCACGGCGGATCCGGTCCAGTTCGGTGTCGCCGATGTCACGTACCCGCCGGACCCGGGTCTCGTAGCCGCCCCGCTCGATGCGCTTGACCATCTGGCGCACGTTCCGCATGGCGCGCCCGGCGAGGGAGAAATCCGCTACGTCCACCACCGCCTCGTCGCCCAGCTCCAGGGCGGTGAGGCCGGTCTCGCGGGTCCAGACCTGGCCGCCGGTCTCGCTGCAGCCCATGACGGCGGGGGTCCAGGAGTGCGCCTGCGCCTCGTCCATGAACCGCTCGATCGCGCCCGGCCAGGCCTCCACGTCCCCGATCGGGTCGCCGCCGGCCAGCATCACCCCGGAGACGACCCGGTAGCAGATGGCCGCCTTGCCGCTGGGGGAGAAGACGACCCCCTTGTCGCGGCGGAGCGCGAAGTGGCCGAGCGAGTCCCGGCCGCCGTGCCGCTCCAGCAGGGCCCGCAGCCGGCTCTCGTCGTCCTCGGTGAGCCGGGCGGCCGGGTGCTCGGGGCGGAAGGCGAGGTAGATGGTGGTGACGGCGGTCAGCAGGCCGAGCGCGCCCAGCGAGTACGAGACCGTCCAGCTGGTCCGCCCGGCGTAGTCGACGGGCCCCTCGACGCCGAACAGGCCGTACAGCACGTGCTGGAGGCGGTCGGCGATGGACGGGGCGCCGACGACCCGGCCGGGGTGGACACTGACGATGATCAGTCCGAGCCCCAGCGAACCGGCCCCCAGCAGCACGAAGTTGGCGAGGGCGCGCCAGCGGCTGCGGGGGTCGGGCAGCGCCCGGAACTGGTCCCGGTGGCGCAGCAGCAGCCAGCAGAGCGTCAGCGAGACGAGCACCCCGACGATCGAGTGGCGGTACGCGAACTGGGCCACGGCCCCCGCGGGCAGCAGGGCCACCGCCGCCCGCCAGGCCCGCCGTTTGCGCCGCTTCAGCCCGTGTGCGAGCAGCAGCAGGAGCATGCCCGCGCTCAGCGAGAGCGCGGCGGCGAACGGGCCGAGCGCGCCGGGGAGCACTTCGGCGACGGTGTGCATCCGGCTGTGCCGGAAGCGGGGGAAGACCCCGGCGGCGATGTCGATCAGCCCGACGGCGGTGCAGGCGGTACCGACCAGCGTCGGTACGGATTCGGGGCGCGGCCCGTGGAACAACCGGCGGACGCGCCGCGGAACCGACACCGAATTATCCCCATCTAGCGTGACAGACATCGTTTCCCGTGGCTTCGCGAGAGATTCGTTGAGTCCGCCGGCCGGGGCCCCACGGACGATGTGCGCCCTCTAGGACGTGGGTTGCGGAGCGAGGGTTCACCCACATTCCGGAAATTTCCCGCTCCCGGCCCTTGTACGGTTTCGCAGAGAAAGCTCACTCATGGGTCTCACCAGCACAGCAGTTCTCGCCGTCGTGGCGGTGCTGGCCGTCGCGCTGTTCGCCGCCACGGTCCGGTTCTGGCCGCGCCTGGCCCGGCCCGGTGCCGCCGCGGTGTCGGGCCGGGTCGGGCTGCTGCTGGCGACCCAGCTGACGCTGTTCGCCGCGGTGGGCCTGGCGGCCAACAACGCCTTCCTCTTCTACGGTTCCTGGGCCGATCTCTTCGGCCGCCGGCAGGAGCTCGGTGTGGTCACCGACCATGCGGGGAACGGGTCCGGCTCGCGGCACATGGCGCGGGTCGGCACCCAGCACCCGGACGTGCCGGGAGGCCGGGTCCCGGCGGTCGGCGGGCGGATCGACAAGGTGGTCGTCGCGGGGCGGACCTCGGGCATCGAGGCACCGGCGTACGTCTATCTGCCGCCGGAGTACTTCCGGGCGGCGTACGCCGGGCGGAAGTTTCCGGCGGCCGTGGTGCTCACCGGCTACCCGGGCACGGCGGAGAACCTGCTGAAGGGGCTGCGCTACCCGCAGACCGCGCACGAGCGGGTGAAGGCGGGCAGGGCCCGGCCGATGATCCTGGTGATGCTGCGGCCGACGGTCGCGCCGCCCCGGGACACCGAGTGCGTGGACGTCCCGAAGGGCCCGCGGACCGAGACGTTCTTCGCTAAGGACCTCCCGGAGGCGATCGCGGAGTCCTACCGGGTCGGGAAGAAGGCCCGCAACTGGGGCATCATCGGCAATTCGACCGGCGGCTACTGCGCGCTGAAGATCGGGATGCACCACCCGGACCGGTACGCGGCGAGCGCCGGGCTCTCCGCGTACTACAAGGCCGCCGAGGACCCCACGACGGGCGACCTCTTCCACGGGGACCAGGAGCTGCGCAACCGCGCCGACCTGATGTGGACCCTGGAGAACCGGCCGCCGTCCGGCGGTTCGTTCCTGGTGACGACGTCCCGGCAGGGCGAGGGAAACCTCCGGAGCACGATGAGGTTCATCGAGAAGGTGAAGGCGCCCGCGAAGGTGTCGTCCATCGTGCTCGACAGCGGCGGGCACAACTTCACGACCTGGCGGCGGGAGATCCCGCCGGCCCTGGAGTGGCTGAGCGCCCGGCTCAGCGAGGACTGAGCCCCGGTCGCCTAGGCGGTGGTGGCGATCGTCGCCACCGTCTCCACGGCGACCTCCGCGCGCGGTACGTCCTGGGCGTCCGCGTCGATCGAACGGCGCAGGGCCTCGTGCAGCCGGGCAGGGGTCAGCACGCCGAGGAACCGGCCCTCGCTCTCCTTGTCGATGACCGCGATCCAGCCCGCGTCGTGCTGGAGCATGGTGGCGAAGGCCTGCTTGAGGGGTGCGCCGAGCGGGAGCCAGGCCTCCATCCGGCGGGCGTGTTCGCGGACGGTGCCCCTGGTGGCGCCTCGGGCGGCGGCGGTTCTCCCGTTGGCGGTGTCCTTGGCATCGGCTGTCGCGTCGGCGGGGATCCAGCCGTGGAGGTTGTCCCGCCCGTCCAGGACGACCGCCCAGCGCGCGCCCTCGGACCTGAGCCGTTCGGTGGCCGTGGCCAGCGGGTCGTCGAGGTGGACGACCGGCGGCTGGTCGAGGTCGCTCTCCTCGATGGGCGTCACCGAGAGCCGCTTGAGCCCGCGGTCCGCGCCGACGAAGTCGGCCACGTACGGGGTCGCGGGGGCTCCGAGCACGGTGGCGGGGGAGTCGAACTGCTCGATGCGGCCCTGCCCGTAGACGGCGATCCGGTCGCCGAGGCGGACGGCCTCCTCGATGTCGTGCGTGACGAACAGCACGGTCTTACGGACCTGGGCCTGGAGTTTCAGGAATTCGTTCTGAAGGTGTTCACGGACGACCGGATCGACCGCCCCGAAAGGCTCGTCCATCAGGAGAACGGGCGGATCGGCGGCCAACGCGCGTGCCACGCCCACGCGTTGGCGCTGGCCGCCGGAAAGCTGCTCCGGATAGCGGTCACCATGAACGGAGGGGTCGAGTCCGACGAGGTCGAGGAGTTCGGCGGCGCGTTCGCGTCCCTTTCCGCGCTTCCAGCCCAGCAGATGGGGAACGGTCGCGGTGTTCTCCAGCACGGTCCTGTGCGGGAAGAGGCCCACCTGCTGGATCACATAGCCGATTCGGCGGCGGAGCTGGACGGGATCGATGGTGGATATGTCGTCCCCGTCGAGGAATATCCCGCCCTCGGTCGGTTCGATCAGCCGGTTCACCATCTTCATGGTGGTCGTCTTGCCGCAACCGGAAGGTCCGACGAGCGTGACCAGTTCACCCTCGGCGACCTCGAAGGAAAGGTCGTCGACGGCGGTGGTGCCGTCGGCGTACCGCTTGGTGACGTGCTCGAAACGGATCATGAGTTCCCCATGGTGGTGGGCGTTCCGTGAAGGGCATGTTGCCGGAATGCGACAGCCTCCGCGATTGTCAGTGGTCGAGGATAGGCTCGTCAGTCATCAGTTCGATCCGGGGGTGATCCGGGGCGACGAGGGAAAGCAGGAGGTGGGGGCGGATGGCCGAGCAGAGCTGCCTGGTGACGAACGACTGGATCTGCGGGGAGTATCTCCGCTCCCGCAGCCAGGAGTTGACCGACGCGACCGTCCAGCACATCGGGATCACCGTGGTCTCGGTGCTGATCGGGCTCGCGGTCGCCCTTCCGCTGGCGTTGCTCGCCCGCCGGGGCAGGCGGTTCGCCGGGCCGGTGCTCGGGCTGACGACCGTGCTCTACACCGTGCCCTCACTGGCGATGTTCTCACTGCTGCTGCCCCTGTTCGGGCTGTCGGCCGCGCTCGTCGTCACGGGCCTGGTGCTCTATTCGCTGACCATCCTCGTACGCAACATCCTGGCGGGGCTCGAAGCGGTGCCGCAGGAGGCCAGGGAAGCCGCCCGCGGCATGGGGTACGGACCGGCGCGGCTGCTGTGGGAGGTGGAGCTCCCGCTGGCGCTGCCCGCGGTGATGGCGGGGCTGCGGATAGCCACCGTGTCGACGGTCGCGCTGACCACGGTCGGCTCGCTCGTCGGCAAGGGCGGCCTCGGCAATCTCATCGAGGACGCGCTGCCCAGTTTCTTCAAGGCCCAGGTGCTCACCGCCTCGGTGCTGTGCGTGCTGCTCGCGGTGGCGGCGGACCTGCTGTTGCTCGGCCTCCAGCGGCTGCTGACGCCCTGGACCCGGATATCCGCGGCGGGGCGGCCCGCCGCGGCGAAGACGGACGCGGGACCGCCCGCTGTGGCGAAGGTGGAGGCGGGCTGACCCGTGGGAGTCATCGGCGATGCCTGGACCTGGCTGACCACCGGGGCCAACTGGTCGGGGGACGGCGGGGCCGCGCAGCGGCTCGGCGAGCATCTGTACGTGAGCGGGGTCGCCCTCGCGGTGGCCTGTGCGATAGCCCTGCCGCTCGCTCTGTATCTGGGGCACATCGGCAAGGGGGGCACGCTCGCGGTCAACATCTCCAACGTGGGGCGGGCCGTCCCGGTCTTCGCGGTGCTGGCCCTGTTCATGGTCACGCCCCTGCGCAATTCGGGGTACTGGCCCACGATCATCGCGCTGGTGCTGTTCGCGGTGCCGCCGCTGCTGACCAACGCCTACGTCGGGATGCGGGAGGTGGACCGGGCCGTGGTGGAGGCCGCGCGCGGCATGGGGATGTCGGGCGGTCAGCTCTTCGTCCGGGTCGAGCTGCCGCTCGCCCACCCGATGATCATGACCGGGCTGCGGTCCGCCGCCGTCCAGGTCGTGGCCACCGCGTCGATCGCCGCGATGGTCGGCCTCGGCGGTCTCGGCCGGATCATCACCGCCGGGTTCAACACCTACGACACCGCCCAGGTCTTCGCGGGCGCCGTCCTGGTCGCCGGTCTCGCCCTGCTGGTGGAAGGGGTGCTGGTGGGCCTGGACCGGCTGCTGTCCCCGCTGCGCCGCCGGCGGACCGCGTGAGCGCACATCGTGGTGCCGGTCACTTTTCCTCTGGTTACTTTTCTTCTGTTCGGACGGAGAACAACACATGAGCAGGACCTCGCGGATGGCCGGAGCGGTCATCGGCATGCTGGCGCTGGCCGGGTCGCTCGCGGCCTGCGGCGGCGACAGCCTGGAGAAGGAGAAGAGCGGCTCCGGCTCCTCGGCGGGCGACGGCAAGAAGGGCTCCCTGGTCGTCGGCTCGGCCTCGTTCACCGAGTCCAAGGTGCTCGCCCAGCTGTACGCGCAGGTCCTGGGCGACGCCGGATACCGCACCTCGATCACCACGGTGAAGAACCGTGAGCTGTACGAGCCGTCGCTGGAGAAGGGCGAGATCGACGTCGTACCGGAGTACGCGGCCACGATCGCCGAATTCCTCAACGCCAAGGTCAACGGGGCCGCCAGTGTCCGGACCGATCCGGTGGCCTCCGCGGACATCGAAGCCACGGTCACCGCCCTGAGGCGGCTCGCCGAACCGCTGGGCCTCACGGTCCTCCCGGCGGGGAAGGCCGTCGACCAGAACGCCTTCGCGGTCTCGAAGGAATTCGCCGAGAAGAACAGCCTCACGACCCTTACCGATCTCGGGAAGTCGAAGCTCAAGGTCAGGATCGCGGCGGGCGACGAGTGCGAGGTGCGGCCGTTCTGCGCACCCGGTCTGAAGGACACGTACGGCATCGACGTCACGGGTGTCGAACCCAAGGGCGTCGGCACCCCGCAGTCCAAGCAGGCGGTCCGTGACGGCAAGGTCCAGCTGGTCCTGACGACCACCACGGACGCGGTGCTGGACGGGCTGGTGTTCCTGGAGGACGACAAGAAGCTCCAGAACGCGGACAACGTTCTTCCCGTTCTGAATACCAAGGACGCGGGCACGCCGGAGGTCGCCGACGCCCTCGGCAAGATCACGGCCGCGCTCACCACGGAAGATCTCGCCGAGCTGAACCGGAAGGTCGACGCCGAGCGCGCCAAGCCGGCCGACGTGGCCAAGGAGTATCTGGAGTTGAAGGGCCTGATCAAGAAGTAGATCCTGATCAAGGGGTAAAGGGGCGGATGGCGGGCCCATGAAGGACTTTTGGGGGCCGCGAGGTAACCGGCGGGGAACAGATTGCCGGGCGGCCCCCCAAGAGGCGCGCACACACGGTAAATTTCAGGCCATGCCACGTGGACGCCACCGCCATTCGCCGCCCCTCCACAAAATCCTGCCGCCTTCCGCGGTGGCGGGAGTGTCGGTCGTCGGTGCCGCCGGCGCCTGGCTGCTGGCCGAACCCCTGGTCCTGCGCGGCCTGGTGGCCGCCGTCGCGGCCGCCGCCGTCACCGGCGCGTATCTGATGCGCAGCTGGGACCGGGCGGCGGGGCTGCGGGTCGCCGAGCTGACGCGGGCCCGCGCCGGTGACGCGTGGCGGGCCGAGGAGCGGATAGCCGAGCTGGAGCAGGATCTGGAGGAGTCGCGCGAGCTGCGCACCCGCCTGGAGACCAAGCTCCGCCGCAAGCGGGTGGAGCTCGCGGGGCTGCGCGGGGAGCACGCCGGACTGCTGCGCCGCTACGCCAACGCCGAGACCGAGCGGGCCAGTGCGCTGGAGGGCCGCAGACAGCTCGCCATCGAGGCCGCGGCTCCGAAGGAGCTGCTGCCCGCGAGGTCCACACCGACGCCGGAGTCGTACCGCCGCGCGGACGAGGCCCTGGTGAACCTCACGCGCAACGCGGCGCTCCAGGAGACCCGCCGGACGGTGGAGACGGTCCGGCGGCGCCAGTCGGCCGTCGACGACCGGCACCGGGACGCGGAGGCGGAGGACCCGAAGGGGAAGCACGCGGCGGCCACCGGGGCGGGCGAGCACCTGGACCACCAGCACCGCCGCCCCACGACCAACCCGCCCGCCCCGGCCCCGGACACTCGGAACGCGAACACCCCGGCCCCGGAGACCCCGGCCCTCCCGGGTGCGAAGGCCCCGGCCCCCATCGCGCCGGTGCGCGTGCCGCGCGCGATCCCGGCCGCCTCGGCCGTCGTCCCGTACGCCGCGCGCCGCCCCCTGGCCTCCCAGGGCAACTTCGACTACTTCGGCACCCAGAACGCCCAGAAGGCGGAAGCCGCGATCGAGTCCGTGCAGAACGAGGACCTCGCGGACGTCGTCGGCGAGGAGGCGCTCGCCGCCCACCGCACGGGAGCCCTGCAGAACCAGGCCGTCGGCAAGGTCATCGACCTCACCGCGCACGACGAGACCGAGCAGATCGACGTGGCCCGACTGCGCGGCGCGGTCTCCTGAGAGACGGCCCCCGCCCGCTGCGTGGCGCTGCCCGCTACTTGTCGATGTCGCCGACGACGAAGAACAGTGAGCCCAGGATCGCCACCATGTCGGCGACCAGGGTGCCCGGCAGCAGCTCGGTCAGTGCCTGGATGTTGTTGAACGAGGCGGAGCGCAGCTTCAGCCGGTAGGGCGTCTTCTCGCCCTTGGACACCAGGTAGTAGCCGTTGACGCCGAGCGGGTTCTCCGTCCACGCGTAGGTGTGGCCCTCCGGCGCCTTGAGCACCTTGGGCAGCCGCTGGTTGATCGGCCCCGGCGCCAGGTGCGCCATCCGGTCCAGGCAGGCGTCGGCCAGGTCCAGGGCGCCCAGGGTCTGCTCCAGCAGGCACTCGAAGCGGGCCAGGCAGTCGCCCTCGGTCCGGGTGACGACCTTCAGGGTGTCCTGGAGCTCCCCGTACGCGAGATACGGCTCGTCGCGCCGCAGGTCGAAGTCGACGCCCGAGGCGCGGGCGATCGGCCCCGACACCCCGTACGCGTGCACGGCCTCCGCGGACAGCACGCCCACGTCGCGCGTACGGCCCCGGAAGATCTCGTTGCCGAGGACGAGGTTCTCGTACACGTCCATCCGGGAGCGGACGGAGGCGACGGCGTCGCGGACCCGGCCGGCCCAGCCCGCCGGGACGTCCTCCTTGAGTCCGCCGACCCGGTTGAACATGTAGTGCATCCGCCCGCCGGAGACCTCCTCCATCACCGCCTGGAGCTCCTCGCGTTCCCGGAAGGCGTGGAACACCGGAGTGATGCCGCCGAGTTCGAGGGGGTAGGAGCCGAGAAACATCAGGTGGTTGAGGACCCGGTTCAGCTCGGCGAGCAGCGTCCGCGTCCACACGGCGCGCTCGGGGACCTCCATGCCGAGCATCCGCTCGACGGCCATCACGACGCCCAGCTCGTTCGAGAAGGCGGAGAGCCAGTCGTGGCGGTTGGCGAGCATGACGATCTGCCGGTAGTCGCGCGCCTCGAAGAGCTTCTCCGCGCCCCGGTGCATATAGCCGATGACCGGCTCCGCGTGCTGGACGCGCTCGCCGTCCAGCACGATCCGCAGCCGGAGGACACCGTGCGTCGAGGGGTGCTGGGGACCGATGTTCAGCACCATGTCGGTGCTCTCCGCCGCTCCGCCGATGCCGATCGTCGTCTCCGTCATGCGGGACAGTATTCCCTGCGCCGTTCACCGGGCGGCACCTCGTCACCGACCGCGTTCCGGGCCCACCCGGTGCAGCAGCCAGCCGAAGTCGCCGAGGCCGCCGCGGGCGGTCAGCTCCGCCGCCTCGCCCGCGGCCGCCAGCGCCCGCACGTAGCCCGCCGGATCGGTGGCTGCCAGGCTCAGCGGC
>NZ_NEUE01000079.1 GCF_002910905.1 Streptomyces sp. SM11
GCGCGGGTCCCGTACAACAGCTGGCGATCCAGCAGGAGTCGAGAGAGCAGGGCATCCGGCTCAGCGATCTCTCCATCGCCACCTGGGTGGTGCCGTCCCTCATCGCGTACGGCACCGAGGAGCAGCGCGAGCGCTATCTGCCCGCGACCCTGCGCGGCGACCTCCAGTGGTGCCAGCTCTTCTCCGAACCCGACGCCGGCTCCGACCTGGCCGCGCTGCGCACCCGCGCCGTACGGACCGACGAGGGGTGGCGGATCACCGGGCAGAAGGTCTGGACGAGCGCCGCCCGCACCGCCGACCACGGCATCCTGCTCGCCCGCACCGACCCGGACGTGCCCAAGCACCGCGGGCTCACCTACTTCCTGGTCGACATGAAGAGGGCCCGGGGCATCGACATCCGTCCGCTGAAGGAGATCACCGGCGAGGCCCTCTTCAACGAGGTCCGCTTCGACGACGTCCTGCTGCCCGCCGACGCCGTCGTCGGCGAGGTCGGCGGCGGCTGGCGGGTCGCCCGCAACACCCTCGGCAACGAACGCGTCCACATGGCCGACCAGATGACCTTCGACAGCGGACTCGAAGCCCTGATCGCCCGCTCGGCCGGGCTGGACGACACGACCCGCACCCGGATCGGCGCGCTCGCCGCCGAGGCCCACGCGCTCGCCTGCGTCGGCCTGCGCACCACCCTCCAGCAGGTCTCCGGCCGCGAACCCGGCGCCTGGGCCTCCGTACGCAAGCTCGTCCAGACCGTCCACCAGCAGAAGGTCGCCGAACTCACCCTCGAACTCCTCGGCCCGGACGGTGCGGTGGACGAACCGGAGGCGGGCGAACAGGCCCTGCACGGCTTCCTGATGTCCCGCTGCCTGACCATCGCCGGCGGCACCACCCAGATCCAGCTCAACGTCGTCGCCGAACGGATCCTCGGCCTCCCCCGGGACTGACCGCAGAAGAACAGAAGAACAGAAGAACAAGAGGAGTCGGAAGATGAAGGCCTACATCGTCGGCGTCGGCATGACGAAGTTCGAGAAGCCCGAGACCCGCGACTGGCAGTACTGGGACATGGTCCGTGAGGCGGGCGCCGCCGCACTGGAGGACGCCGGGATCCGCTACGACCACGTCGAGCAGGTCCCCGTCGGCTACTGCTTCCAGGCCTCCACCGCCGGACAACGGGCCGTCTACGAACTGGGGCTGACCGGGGTCCCCGTCTACAACGTCAACAACAACTGTGCCACCGGCTCCACCGCGCTGATGCTGGCCCGGCAGTTCGTCGAGGGCGGCGGCAGCGACTGCGTCCTCGCCGTCGGCTTCGAGAAGATGGCCCGCGGCCCGCTGGGCGGCGGCACGGACGGCGGTGGCGACTTCGCGACCTCGCCCGTCGCCCGGCACTACGGGATCATGGCCGCCGGCCACGGCTTCGAGATGTCCCCGCCCACCGCCCAGATCTTCGGCAACGCGGCCCGCGAGCACATGGACCGGTACGGCACGACGCCCGCGCAGCTCGCGGCGGTCGGGGCCAAGAACCACCGCCACTCCATGAACAACCCGTACGCCCAGTTCCGGGACCCGTACACGGTCGAGGAGATCCTCGCCGCCCGTACCGTCCACCGCCCCCTCACCAGACTCCAGTGCTCGCCCACCTCCGACGGGGCGGCCGCCGCCGTCGTCGTCTCCGAGCGGTTCGTCGAACGGCACGACCTGGGGGAGCGGGCCGTGGAGATCGCCGCCCAGGGCATGACGACCGACACCGAGGCATCCTTCGCCTCCGGCAGCTGTATCGACGCGGTCGGCGCCCCGATGTCCCGGGCCGCCGCCCAGCAGGTCTACACCGCCTCCGGCCTCGGCCCGGACGATCTCGACGTCATCGAGCTGCACGACTGCTTCTCCGTCAACGAGCTCCTCACCTACGAGGCGCTGGGCCTGTGCGGCGAGGGGGAGTCCGGCAGGCTCGTCGAGTCCGGGGCGACCACCTACGGCGGGCGGTGGGTCGTGAACCCGTCCGGCGGGCTGATCTCCAAGGGCCATCCCCTGGGCGCCACCGGCATCGCCCAGGCCGCCGAGCTGACCTGGCAACTCCGCGGCGAGGCCGGAGCCCGCCAGGTCCCCGGCGCACGGACCGCGCTCGCCCACAACATCGGCCTCGGCGGGGCGGCGGTGGTCACGCTGCTGCGGCGCGGCTGAGGCGCCCGGGGCGCGAGCCCGGCGTGGTCAATACACCTGGGACCTGGGACCTGGGACCTGCGACCGGCGACCCCCGGCCCCGGACCTGGATCCGATACCCGATGTACGGGTCGGTCGCCGCCTGGGACCATGACCTTCATGCCCGACGTCTCCGTGCCCGTCTCCGCCCCGCCCGCCGCCTCCCGAATACGGCCCAGTACCTGGGCCGTCGTGCTCGCCGCCTGCACCGGCCAGTTCCTCGTCGTCCTCGACGTCTCCGTCGTCAACGTGGCGCTGCCCTCCATGCGGGCCGACCTGGGGCTGAGCGCGGGGGGCCTCCAGTGGGTCGTCAACGCGTACTCGATCGCCTTCGCCGGGTTCATGCTCCTGGGCGGGCGGGCCGCCGACATCTACGGGCGCAAGCTGATGTTCCTCGTCGGGCTCGGTGTCTTCACCGCCGCCTCCCTCGCGGGCGGCCTCGCCCAGGAGGGCTGGCAGCTCCTCGCCGCCCGTGCCGTCCAGGGCCTCGGGGCCGCCGTCCTCGCTCCCGCCACCCTCACCATCCTCACCGCGGCCGTACCCGAGGGTCCGGCCCGGACGAAGGCGATCGGCACCTGGATGGCGGTCGGCGCGGGCGGCGGCGCGGCCGGCGGGCTCATCGGCGGGGCCCTCACCGATGCCCTCTCCTGGCGCTGGGTCCTCCTGATCAACGTGCCCATCGGTGCCCTCGTCCTGATCGCCGCCGCCCTGCGGATCACCGAGGGCCGCGCGGGCGACCGCCGCCGCATCGACCTGCTGGGCGCGGTCCTCGTCACCGCGGGCCTCGCAGCCGTCGCGTACGGCGTCGTCCAGACCGAGGCCGAGGGCTGGGCGGCCGCCGCCACCCTCGTGCCGCTGCTCTCCGGGGTCGCGCTGCTGGCCGCCTTCGTGCTGGTCGAGGCGCGGACCGCCGTACCGCTGATCCCGCTGCGCGTGTTCTCCGTACGGGCGGTGTCATCGGCCAACGTGTCGATGCTGCTCATGGGGTCGGCGACCTTCTCCATGTGGTACTTCATGACCGTGTACGCCCAGAACGTCCTGGGCTACACGCCGTTGGAGGCCGGTCTCGCGCTGCTGCCGACCTCGGTCGCCGTCATCCTCGGCTCCAAACTGGCCCCCCGCCTCATGGTGCGCACCGGGGCGAAGAGCCTCGCCGTCACCGGGGTCCTGATCACCGCCGCGGGCTTCGGCTGGCAGTCCACGATGGGCGTGGAGGGCTCCTACCTCACCGCGGTCATGCTCCCCGGCGTCCTGATGATGGCCGGGGCCGGGCTCGCCTCCACCCCGCTCGCCACCCTCGCCACCTCCGGCGCGGACCCGGGCGACGCCGGACTCGTCTCGGGCCTGGTCAACACCTCCCGCACCATGGGCGGTGCGCTGGGCCTCGCGGTGCTCTCCACGGTCGCCGCCGCGCGCACCGCGGGCTCCGGCGACGCGGCCGAGGTCACCGCCGGATACGCGCTGGCCTTCCGTACGGCGAGCGGGGTGCTGCTGGCCGGGGTGATCGTGATGCTGATCTGGCTGCCCAACCACCGTGGGCCGCGGAGCTCGCCCCGTCGCACGGTGTAGCCCGAGGACAGCATCGATCTGACGGAACGTCAGCAGTCTTCCCAACTTCCGTGGCCTGCGTTATACATGGGCCATCGGCTAGAACGCGTTCTAGAAGGGGCGTGCCCTGCCGGTCACCGCACGGCCTCGGTGCGGCCGACGGTGCGGACGGCCGTGCCGAGGTCTTCCCGCCATCAAGGACCAACGAAGGACCATCAAGGAGCTGCTCCGTCATGCCCATTGATGCCCGGGCGGCGCTCGCCGCCGAACCCCGCCGAGCCGAGATCGGCTGGAACCACAAGGACGTTCAGCTCTACCACCTGGGTCTCGGCGCGGGCAGCCCCGCCACCGACCCAGGCGAACTGCGCTACACCCTGGAGTCCCGGCTCCAGGTGCTGCCGAGCTTCGCCACCGTCGCGGGCGCGGGAACGGCCGCCCTCGGCGGTATGGGCGCGCAGGGGATCGACGTGGACCTCGCCGCCGTCCTGCACGGCGGGCAGTCTGTACGTGTCCACCGCCCGATCCCGGTGACCGGCCGCGCCGTGCAGACCTCGAAGGTCGCGGCGGTGTACGACAAGGGCAAGGCCGCCGTCATCGTGCTGCGTACCGAGGCGGGCGACGACGACGGGCCGCTGTGGACCAACGACGCCCAGATCTTCGTGCGCGGCGAGGGCGGCTTCGGCGGCGAACGCGGCCCCTCCGACCGGCTCGCCCCGCCGGAGCGGACCCCCGACCGCACGGTCGAGCGGACGGTCCGCGAGGACCAGGCGCTGCTCTACCGCCTCTCGGGCGACTGGAACCCGCTCCACGCCGACCCCGCCTTCGCCGAGCTGGCCGGCTTCGACCGGCCGATCCTGCACGGGCTGTGCACGTACGGCATGACCCTGAAGGCCGTCGCCGACACCCTGCTGGACGGCGACGTCTCCCGGATCACCGCCTACCGCACCCGTTTCGCCGGCGTGGTCTTCCCCGGCGAGACCCTCCGCATCCGGATGTGGACCGGGGGTGGCCGCGTCGGGGTGGCGGTCACCGCCGCCGAGCGGGACGACGCGCCGGTACTCGCCGACACGCTCGTCGAACACTCCTGAACACACCGACACCACCATGAAGATGGCGATTTGAGGGGAGCCGTACCCATGCGCGCAGCCGTACTGCACGAGATAGGCCAGGAGAAACTCGAAGTCCTCGACGACGTAGAGGCGGTGGGTTTCGGACCTGGGAAGGTCAGGCTCCGCATTCGCGCCACCGGCCTCTGTCACTCCGACGTCTCCGCGATGAGCGGCGTACTCCCACAGCCCGCCCCGTTCATCCCCGGCCACGAGGGTGCGGGAGAGGTCGTCGACATCGGCGACGGGGTGACCGGGCTGAGCGCCGGCGACCGGGTCCTCGTCTGCTGGCTGCCCGCCTGCGGCGCCTGTCCGTCCTGCAAACGCGGCCAGACCCAGCTGTGCCTCGCCGGCTTCATGAACGCGGGCACCCCGAACTTCAAGCGCCCCGGCGGCGACGTCTTCGGCTTCGCGGGCACCGGCACCTTCACCGAGGAGGTCGTCGTCGGCGCGGGCTGCGCGGTGCCGATCCCCGACGACGTACCGTTCGAGATCGCCGCCCTGATCGGCTGCGGGGTCACCACCGGCCTCGGCGCGGCCATCAACACGGCGAAGGTGGAGCCCGGTTCGTCGGTCGCCGTGATCGGATGCGGCGGCGTAGGCATCTCCACGATCCAGGGCGCCCGGGTCCAGGGCGCGGCCCAGATCATCGCCGTCGACCCGGTCGCCTCCCGCCGCGAGGCCGCCCTCCGCTTCGGCGCCACCGAGGCCGTCGCCCCCGACGGGCTGGCCGACGCAAAGCAGCGCGTCACCGGCGGCGAGGGCTTCGACTACGTCTTCGAGGTCGTCGGCAAGTCCGCCACCGCCCGCACCGCCTACGAGAACACCCGCCGCGGCGGCACCCTGTGCGTCGTCGGGGCCGGGGCCATGGACGACAACTTCCAGGTCAACATGTTCGAGCTGTTCTTCGACGAGAAGCGGATCCTGCCCTCCATGTACGGGGGAGGGGACGTCCTGCGCTCCTACGAGAGGGCCATCGCGCTCTGGCGGGCGGGCCGTATCGACCTGGAGTCGATGATCACCCACCGGGTCCGGTTGGACGGGGTCAACGACGCCCTGGACCAGATGCGCACGGGTGAGTCGCTGCGTACCTGCATCGAGCTCTGAACCCCGTACCCGAGCACTCCCGCCGAGCACTCCTACCGGAGCGGCCGTACCTGAGCACCTGACCACCGACGTTGAGGAACGCCATGTCACTTCCCCTCCCGCTGGACGGGCTGGCCGCCATCGTCACCGGCGCGGGCCGCGGCCTCGGCCGGGCCGAAGCACTCGAACTTGCCCGCCTGGGCGCGGCCGTCGTCGTCAACGACTACGGGCAGGCCGGCCGCGACGGCTCCGGCGAGGCGTCCGCCGCCCCCGCCGAGGAGGTCGCCGCCGAGATCCGGGCGGCCGGCGGCCGGGCCGTCGCCCACCTCGGTGACGTCTCCGATCACGAACAGGCGCGCGCCCTCGTCGAGTTGGCCGTCACCACCTACGGCCGGCTCGACATCCTGGTCAACAACGCGGGTATCCTGCGCGACCGGATGGTCTTCTCGATGACCGAGGAGGAATGGGACTCGGTCGTCCGCGTCCACCTCAAGGGCCACTTCAACACCACCCGCTTCGCCGCCGCCCACTGGCGCGCCCGCTCCAAGGAGAGCGGCGGCCCGGTCTACGGACGGATCGTCAACACCTCGTCCGAGGCGTTCCTCGCGGGCTCGGCGGGCCAGCCCAACTACGCGGCGGCCAAGGGCGGCATCGTCGGTCTCACCACCTCCACCGCGCTGGCCCTCGCCAAGTACGGCGTCACCGCCAACGCCATCTGCCCGCGCGCCCGGACCCGGATGACCGAGGACGTGTTCGCGGGCTTCCAGGAGCCGGCGGACGGAACCCTCGACCCGCTGGCGCCCGAGCACGTCTCCCCGCTCGTCGGCTATCTCGCCTCACCGGCGGCGGCCGGGGTCAACGGCCAGCTGCTCGTCGTCCACGGGGGCATGGTCGCCGTCGTCGAACGGCCCCGGGTGGCCGCCCGGTTCGACGCGGCGAAGGAGACGTTCACCTTCGCCGAGCTGGACGGGCTGCTCACCCCGTACTACGCGGGCCGGCCCGCGAACGAGACCTTCGCCGCCGCCGAAGTCCTCGGTCTGAAGCGGCAGTAGCGGTAGTAGCGGGCAGAAGCGGCAGAAGGGACAGAAGCGGGGGAGTGCCGCACGCCGGAGGGCCCGGACCGGCTGTCCGCCGCTTGGGTTCCAACGGTCCGGGCCCTCCCCTGTTCGCCTGCTGCGCGGCTCAGGCCGCCCTGGATCCCCCTTCGGCCGGCCGGCGGTGGCGGCCGTGCGGCTGCACCGACGTGTTCTCCGCCGACGCACCCCCTCGGTGCTTTCCGGAACCACCGGTTCCGGACTCCTCGTACGCCCCCGTCGGGCGCTGCTGGATCGTGTCGGTTCGGGCTTCGGACATGTGGGAAGTCACCCCGTTGTGATCGCTTACCTGTGTCGCACCTACGTGTGTCGCAAGCCCCGCCACCGCCATTCGACGCGGTTACCGTCGGTACCCGCGCGGTACGGTCGCGTAGCCCAGGGTTCAAGCTTAGACCGACCGGTCGGAGCGAGCGGCTCGGTGCAGAGGCGCCTGCCCCAACGGAACGGGCTTACACGCAGCAGGAGCGGCGACGGCTGCGCACGGTTCCCTTCCGCTCTCGCCGCCATGCGTGGGGCCGGTCGCGGAGCAGGGTTCCACGTCCTCCGGGGCGTCCAGCCGCGCCACGCCGCAGGGCGTCGTTCCGTTCGCGTACGGGAGGCGCAGCACCCCGTCCCGGCTCCAGTACCCGGCCCCCGGCGCCCAGCCCGGCGGGGCCGCGAACTGGTGCAGCCGCCGGCCCGCCGGACGCCAGACGCCCAGCCAGCTGCCCGCCGCCCCGTCGATCCGCAGCGCCACCGCACAACTCTCCGGCATCAGCATCTGGCCCGGCTGTACGGCGAACGGTGTCACCGCCACGTCCGCGAGGCGCAGGCACTCCGGGAATCTGACCGGCAGGCAGCTCCCCAGCACCCCCCAGCCGAGCCGGTCGTGGCCCGGCGCGTCGGAGCGGAGCAGCAGCAGCCCGCTGTCGGCGTCCGCGAGCAGCAGCCGGTCATTGCTTCCCGGCGCGATCTGGAGCAGCGGCGTCACCTCGGCCCCCCGCCCCAGGTCGACGGCGACCGCCTTGACCGGTCCGCCGCCCGGCGCCTGCCGGTCCAGCGCCAGTAGCCGGCCCGCCCGGTCCAGCCACACCCCGCCCGAGCAGCGCCCGGGGATCCGTGCGACCTCCTCGGGTCCGAACGCTCCGCCCGCCACCAGCCAGAGCGACGAGTCGTGCTCGCCCGCCGACAGGGCGTACACGCACCGGCCGTCCGGCGACGGAGGCAGCAGGGTCATCTCCGCGCACTCGACCGCGCCCAGGGGGAGCTCGCCGGTCCGGGGCCCGGTCGGGTAGAGCAGCGAGAACATCTGCCGGTCCGCCACCCGCCGCCGGATCAGTACCCGTCCGTCGGCCAGCGGCGCCACCTGGGCGTCCGGCTCCTCGGGCTGGTGGAGGGGGAGGGGCACCGCGTACGGCTCGGGCCCGTCCAGCGTCCACCGCTCCGGATACCAGGCGCGCTCGCCCGGCGGGCCGGGAGCCGCGGTGAGCCGGGCGGCGTACGCCCCGTCCGCGGTGAGCGTGAAGCCGCCGGGAAGCGGCGCGTCGTCGGCCGGCGCCGTGGCGCCGCTCGCGGCGGACGATGCTTCCGGTTCCTCGTCCGCGGTGGGTCCGGGCAGGGCGTAGCCGTCCGTCCCGGTGGGCTTTCCGGGCCCGCCGGACTCTTCCGGGTCGGGTTCTGCTCCGGGTTCCGCTTCGGGGTCCGCCGTCGTGGCGGCCCCGGCGGTTCCGTCCTCGATGGCACAGGCAGTCATGGACTCGTCACCTCCGGCTACGAAAGCTAGTTTTCGCACTTCCAGCCGAACAGCACGAGCCACCGCACTTCACACATAAGGGTGGCGATGCCCGGATTCTCCTGAGGTGGCAGGGGTGAGTGTGCTGTCGGGGGCGGCCGTGTTTATGGTGAGGCAGCCCTAACCGAGTACGCGTGCCCCTTGCACGTATGTGGACAACTGGAGCAAGCGATGTCCCTCCGACCCCGCGGTACCGCCGCAGTCGCCCTGGCCGTGGCGGCCGCCCTTTCTCTGTCGGCCTGCGGGGGCGGGGACGCGGACGCGGCGAAGTCCGACGCGGGCGGCGGCAAGAAGGCCGCCGTCGCCACGGGCGGAAAGGACTTCGCGGACGCGGCGAAGAAGACGGCGGCGTACGGCACCGACGCCGCAGTCGGCGAGTTCCCCCGTACGGTCACCCACGCCATGGGCAGGACCGAGATCAAGGCCGCGCCCGAGCGCGTGGTCGTGCTGGACGTCGGTGAGTTCGACAACGTCGTTTCGCTGGGCCTGAAGCCGGTCGGCTACGCCCCCAGCGAGGGCGACGCGGCCATCCCCTCGTACCTGAAGAAGGACGCGGGCGAGCCGAAGAGCGTCGGCACGATCAACAGCCTCAACCTCGAAGCCATCGCGGGCCTCCAGCCGGACCTGATCCTCGGCAGCCAGCTCCGCGCCGCGGACAAGTACGACGAGCTGTCCAAGATCGCCCCCACCGTGTTCTCCATCCGCCCGGGCTTCACCTGGAAGGAGAACTACCTCCTCAACGCCCAGGCGCTGGACCGCACGAAGCAGGCCGAGGCGAATCTCACCGCGTACGAGGCGAAGGCGGTCGCGCTCGGCGAGGACATCGGCCCCGACAAGCCGACCGTCTCGATGGTCCGCTACCTGCCCGACCGCCTCCGGCTCTACGCCAAGGCCTCGTTCATCGGCACGATCCTTGAGGACGTCGGCCTGCCGCGTCCCGAGAACCAGCAGATCAACGACCTCGCCGCCGAGATCAGCCCGGAGAGGATCGACGAGGCGGACGCCGACTGGATCTTCACCGGCGTCTACGGCGACGCGAAGGCCACCCAGCGCGACACCGCCCGGTCCAATCCGCTGTGGAAGAACCTGAAGGCCGTCAAGGAGGGCCGGGCGAAGGACGTCTCCGACGAGACCTGGTACCTGGGCCTCGGCGTCACCTCGGCCGGCCTGGTCCTCGACGACCTCCGGGCGGACCTGGTGAAGTAGCCGGAGTCGGCGGACCGGTGAGGCAGCCGGACTCCGCCGGCCCGGTGAAGCGGCCAGAAGTAACGATTCGTGCCTGGCCGCCGGTCCTGACGTACAGGTCCGGTGGCCAGGGGCGGCGGACACCGCCGGACAGGTAGCCTTTCCCCCGTGCCCCGTCTGTCTGAAGTCATCGCCGCCCTCGACGCCCTCTGGCCCCCCGAGCGGGCCGAGGGATGGGACGCGGTCGGGACGGTCTGCGGCGATCCGGACGCGGAGATCGACCGGGTGCTGTTCGCCGTCGACCCGGTCCGCGAGATCGCCGACGAGGCCCTGGAGCTCGGCGCCCAGCTGATCGTCACCCACCACCCGCTCTATCTGCGCGGGACGACGACGGTCGCCGCCGACACCTTCAAGGGCCGGGTCGTCCACACCCTCATCAAGCACGGCATCGCGCTCCACGTCGCGCACACCAACGCCGACACCGCCGACCCCGGCGTCTCCGACGCCCTGGCCGGCGCCCTCGACCTGCGGATCACCGGCCCCCTCGTGCCGGACCCCACCGACCCCGAGGGCCGGCGCGGGCTCGGCCGGATCTGCGAGCTCGACCACCCCGAGACCCTGGCCGACTTCGCCGCCCGGGCCGCGGCCCGGCTCCCCGCCACCGCGCAGGGCATCCGGACGGCCGGCGACCCGGAGGCGCTCGTGCGCACCGTCGCCGTCAGCGGCGGCTCCGGCGACAGCCTCTTCGAGGCCGTGCGCGCGGCGGGAGTCGACGCCTTCCTCACCGCCGACCTGCGCCACCACCCGGCGTCCGAGGCCGTGCAGCACTCGCCGCTCGGCCTCGTCGACGCCGCGCACTGGGCCACCGAATGGCCCTGGTGCGAGCAGGCGGCCGCCCAGCTCGACGCGCTTTCCGACCGCCACGGATGGGACCTGCGGGTCCATGTCTCGAAGCAGGTCACCGACCCCTGGACCACCCACCATTCCTCTGGAGCCCCCAACTGAACGCCGCGCCCGCCGACCAGATCCGACTTCTCGACGTCCAGGCCCTCGACCTCCGTCTCGCCCAGCTCTCCCACCGGCGCACCTCGCTGCCGGAGCACGCCGAGATCGAGCAGCTCAGCCGCGACCTCGCCCAGCTGCGTGACCTGCTGGTCGCCTCCACCACCGAGGAGAGCGACACCACCCGCGAGCAGACCAAGGCCGAGCAGGACGTCGACCAGGTGCGTCAGCGCGCCGTCCGCGACCAGCAGCGCCTGGACTCCGGCGCGGTCTCCTCGCCCAAGGACCTGGAGAGCCTCCAGCGCGAGATCGTCTCGCTCGCCAAGCGCCAGGGTGACCTGGAGGACGTCGTCCTGGAGATCATGGAGCGCCGCGAGGGTGCCCAGGAGCGGGTCGCCGAGCTGACCGAGCGGGTCGCCGCCGTCCAGGCCAAGGTCGACGACGCCACCGCCCGCCGCGACGCCGCGACCGCGGAGCTGGACGCCGAGGCCGCCACGGTGACCAAGGACCGCCAGGTCGTCGCCGAGGTCATCCCCGCCGACCTGCTGAAGCTGTACGACAAGCTCCGCGCCCAGCAGGGCGGGGTCGGCGCCGCCCGGCTCTACCAGCGCCGCTGCGAGGGCTGCCGGCTGGAGCTGAACATGGCCGAGGTGGGCGACGTGCGCGCCGCGTCCCCCGAGACGGTCCTGCGCTGCGAGAACTGCCACCGCATCCTGGTCCGCACCTCGGATTCGGGCCTGTAATGAGCGTTGCCCGCCAGGTGGTGGTCGAGGCCGACGGCGGCTCCCGGGGCAACCCGGGGCCCGCCGGTTACGGCGCGGTCGTCATCGACCCGGCCACCGGCGAGCCCCTCGCCGAGGCCGCCGAGTACATCGGCGTCGCGACGAACAACGTCGCCGAGTACCGGGGCCTGATCGCCGGTCTGACGGCCGCGAAGGCGCTGTTCCCGGACGCGGGGGACGCGTTGCGCGTCCACGTCCGGATGGACTCCAAGCTGGTCGTCGAGCAGATGTCGGGGCGCTGGAAGATCAAGCACCCCGACATGAAGCCGCTGGCGGCCCGTGCCGCCGCGGTCCTGCCGCCGTCCTCGGTGACGTACGAGTGGATCCCGCGTGCGCAGAACAAGCACGCGGACCGGCTCGCCAACGAGGCGATGGACGCGGGCCGCGACGGCAGGCAGTGGGAGGCGTCCGCCTCCACGGCCGCGCTCGACGCCCCGGCACGCACCGTGAGCACCCCGCCGCCGGTCCAGGGCACGCCCGGTGACCACGTCGCGGGTGCCGCCAAGGCCCGTGCGGCCCTCGCGGCCGCGCGCGGCGCGGCCGCCCCGGCGGCCGACACGCTCTTCCCCGTGCCCGAGACGGCTGGATCCGTGCCGGAGTCGGCCGGGGTCCGTCCCGATGCCGCCGGAGCCCCGCAGGTCGGCTGGGGTCCGGCCCCCGACCTCGGTGCGCCCGCCACGTTCATCCTGCTCCGGCACGGCGAGACCGCCCTCACCCCCGAGAAGCGGTTCTCCGGCAGCGGCGGTACCGACCCCGAGCTCTCCGCCACCGGCCGTGACCAGGCCGCCCGGGCCGCCGAGCACTTCGCCGCCCCGGGTACCGTCCAGGAGATCGTCAGCTCCCCGCTGCGCCGCTGCCGCGAGACCGCCGCGGCCGTGGCCGGCCGCCTCGGCCTCGACGTCCGGATCGACGAGGGCCTCCGCGAGACGGACTTCGGCGCGTGGGAGGGCCTGACCTTCGGGGAGGTGCGGGAGCGGTACGGGGACGACCTCACCTCCTGGCTGGCCTCCCCCGACACCGCCCCGACCGGCGGCGGCGAGAGCTTCGCGGAGGTCGCCGAGCGGGTCGCGGCCGCCCGGGACCGGATCGTCGCCCGGTACGCGGGCCGCACGGTCCTGCTCGTCACCCATGTGACCCCGATCAAGACGCTCGTCCGGCTCGCCCTGGGGGCCCCGCCGGAGGCGCTGTTCAGGATGGAGCTGTCGGCGGCCTCGATCTCCACGGTCGCCTATTACGGGGACGGCAACGCCTCCGTACGCCTGCTCAACGACACCTCGCACCTGCGTTAGCGGCAGGGGGCGGCAGGAGGGGGCGGCAGGAGGAATCCCTGCCGCTCGGATGGTGCGCCAGAGTGTCTGCGCCGAAAGCGTCCCCGCGCTTCGGCGTCCCCGCGGGACTACGGGGCGAGCGTCGCGGCCTCGGCCGCCAGACGGGCCACCCGGTCCCAGTCCTTCGCCGCCACCGCGTCGCCCGGGACCATCCAGCTGCCGCCCACGCAGCCCACGTTGGGCAGCGCGAGGTACGACGGCGCGGAGGCGAGCGAGATGCCGCCGGTCGGGCAGAACCGGGCCTGGGGGAGCGGTGCGGACAGGGCTTTGAGGTAGGCCGTGCCGCCCGCCGCCTCGGCCGGGAAGAACTTCATCTCCCGCACCCCGCGTTCCAGCAGGGCCACCACCTCGGAGGTGGTCGAGACACCGGGCAGGAACGGCACCCCGGACGCCTTCATCGCCTCCAGCAGCGCGTCCGTCCACCCCGGGCTGACCAGGAACCGTGCCCCGGCGTCGACGGTGTCGCGAACGTGCTGCGGCGAGATCACCGTGCCCGCGCCGACCACCGCGCCCGGGACCTCGGCGGCCATGGCCCGGATCGACTCCAGCGCGGCGGGCGTCCGCAGCGTCACCTCGATCGCCGGGAGCCCGCCCGCCACCAGGGCCCGCGCCAGCGGCACCGCGTCGGCGGCGTCGTGCAGGACGACGACGGGGACGACGGGTGCGAGATCCAGCACGGAGGCGTGGGACGGGGCGGAGGGAGTGGCAGAGGAGGTCATGGGGCCATCCTGCCGCGAGCAAGGCAGTGTCTGCAACGAGCGTTGCGCAGTATGCAACGCACTTGTTGCTGTCCCGGCCCGGCCCGGCACGGTCAGTGGATCTCGGTCACCACCACGTCCAGCGACCACGGCCGCCCGGCCCGCGCGGGGGCCCCGGCCTCGACCACGTACCCGAGGTCCCGCAACACTTCCACCAACTCCGCCGGGCCCTTCGGCCGCGCACCCGCCAGCAGCAGATCGCGCACAAGACGGCCCTTGGTCGCCTTGTTGAAGTGGCTCACCACGGACCGCTTCTCCACCCCGCCCACCAGCTGGGAGTGCAGCACCCGCACACTCGCCGTACGTGAGGCCACCTCGCCCGTCGGCTTCCACGCCGCCGCGTACGCGGAGGACCGCAGGTCCAGGACGAGCCCGTTCCCGGCGGCCTCGGGCAGCACGGTCTCCATCGGGGTACGCCAGTACGCGCCGAGCGCGCCGAGACCGGGCAGCTTCACCCCCATCGAGCAGCGGTACGGCGGAATCCGGTCGCCGATCCGGACCGCGCCCCACAGCCCCGAGAAGACCAGCAGCGACTTCGCCGCCCGCCGCCGCGCCGCCGCCTCCAGCGAGGCCAGGTCGAGGGCGTCGTACAGCACGCCGGTGTACAGCTCCCCGGCCGGCCGGGTCCCGACGGTGCGCAGCCCGGTGTTCTTGCCGACCTCGCCCCGCAGCCCCACGCTCAGCCCCAGCACCTCACTGGCCTTCTCCTCGTCCGCCCGGCACAGCTCGACCAGCTCGTCCAGCACCGCCGCACGGGCCGGGGCGAGCCCCGGCAGTGACAGCGACTCCGGCTTCAGCGAAGCCCCGCGCCCCGAGGCGGCCTTTCCTTCGGAGGGCGGCAACAGCACGAGCACGGCGGTTCTCCTTCGTACGTACGGCGCAAGCGCGGACCCGGTCGGCGTGCGGGCTCTCCGGGTCCTCGGCAAGGGTACGGGGACGGGGCGGCGGTCCCCGTACGGCGTTGGCCACGCCCCCTGCGCACGCCCCCTGCGCGCGCGGGACCGTGAGCGCCCCGGATGCCGCCCGCCCCCTCCCGGCCTACGCTCGGTCCATGCCCCGCCGCCACCTGCGTATGACCGGTGCAGCCGACTGCTCGCTCGGGGCCGCCCTGCGGGCGCTGCGCACCGAGCCCGACCTGCCCGGAGCCTTCCCTCCCGGGGTGCTCGCGGAGGCGGCGGAGGCGGCGCGCGCCCCGGACCTGTCGGCCCACGAGGACGCCACGGACCTGCCGTTCCTCACCATCGATCCGCCCGCCTCCACGGACCTCGACCAGGCGATGTACCTGGAGCGCCGCCGCCGTGGCTTCCGGGTGCACTACGCCGTCGCGGACGTCGCCGCGTTCGTCCGGCCGGGCGGCGCGCTCGACGCGGAGGCCCACCGCCGCGTCACCACCCTCTACTTCCCCGACGACCGGATCCCCCTCCACCCCACCGTCCTGTCCGAAGGCGCCGCCAGCCTCCTCCCCGGCGAGACCCGCCCGGCCGCGCTGTGGCGGATCGACCTGGACGGAGACGGGCGGGCCGTCGCCGCCGACGTACGCCGGGCCCTGGTCCGCAGCCGTGCGAAACTCGACTACGCGGGCGTCCAGCGGCAGATCGACGCGGGCACCGCCGAAGGGCCCCTCGCCCTGCTCCGGGACATCGGACGGCTGCGCGAGGAACAGGAGCTGGCCCGCGGCGGCATCTCGCTCGACGTCCCCGAGCAGGAGATCGTCCAGCGGGACGGCTCCTACGGCCTCGCCTACCGCGCCCCGCTCCCCGCCGAGGGCTGGAACGCCCAGGTCTCCCTGCTCACCGGGATGGCCGCCGCGCGGCTCATGGCCGACACGGGCACCGGCATCCTGCGCACCCTGCCGATCGCCCCGGACGGAGCCGTCGCCCGGCTGCGGCGCTCCGCCCAGGCCCTGCGCATCGACTGGCCGCACCACACCGCCAGATCGAGCGTCCCGCCCTCGTCCACCCGGACCGGCCCCCCGCCCGGGAAGCGCCGGTCCACCCGGGCGGAGGCGATGACGGATGCGGGCACCCGGAGGTCGAACAGGGCACCGTAGCGCAGCCGCAGCGAACCGTCCGCCCCCACCAGGTGCGGCCGGGTCACGCAGGACGCGTGGATCGCGAAGACCACGACCACGCCGTACACGTCCACCACGAGCAGGATCGCGTGGACCAGCGGCCAGGGGATCACCAGGGCCAGCACCACCGTCTCCAGAACGGACACGAAGGCGAAGGTGTACATCACCCCGGTCTGGGGCTCGGTGTACGGGACGGGCAGCGCGCCCTCCGGAACCCGGTGGCGGCGGCGCACGACCCACAGCCCGAGGCTGTGCAGAGCCCGGAACTCGTGCACCACGAGCCGCCGCAACGCCACCGGCACCAGAGCGCCCACCGCGGACCGCAGGGCCTCCCGCCGCACGGTCCCGTCCCGCCGGCGGGACGCGTACATCCGCCACAGAACCCGGGCGTCCAGGACGAGCACGGCCAGCACCAGGGCCTCGGCCCCCAGCACGACCGCGGCGGGAATCCGCACCCCGGCCACCACGCAGACGACCAGTACCAGCTCGGCGGGCAGCACCGACCACGCCACGGCCCTCGCCACCCGCAGCCCCGCCGTCACCGCCTGCTCCCCTGCACCCGTACGGCCAGTGTCTCCATCACCCGGCGCACCACCTCGCGCTGCGCGGGCGGGTAGTCGTCGAGCAGCACCCGCCCGAGCCCCGTCCCCGACGGCTCGCCCTCGGGGATCACCGCCAGCACCTCGTCCGGTACGGCGGCCGCCACCGCGGCCGCCAGCGGCGCGATACGCGGATCGTCCGTCCCGGCCCCGGCCAGCTCGTCGAGCCGGTCGTACAGTGCGAGTGCGCCCGGGTCCTCGGCCAGCGGCCGCAGCGCGGCGAACACCTCGCTCCCGTCCCCGCCGCCCGCCGCGTCCAGCAACCCCAGATGCTCGCGGTCCTTCGCGGCGGCCGGGGACGTGGTGGCGGGCGCGTGCTCCAGGAGCGCGGCGAGGGCGGGGGAGAGCGGCCCGTCCGAGGTGAGCGGTGCCGCCAGCAGCGCGGCCAGAAGCTGCCGCCGCTCGCCGATCTCCCGCTGCTGCCGCGCCAGATCGGCGTCCAGCTCCCCGAGCACCTCGGCCAGCTCCCGCCCAGCATCGTCGGCGAGCACGTCCCGCACCTCGTCCAGGGAGAGCCCGATCTCCGTCAGCCGCCGGATGCGGGCCAGCAGCACGGCATCACGGACGGTGTACGCGCGATAGCCGTTGGCCTGCCGGGCGGGCTCGGGCAGGAGGCCGATGTGGTGGTAGTGCCGGACGGCCCGGGACGTGACTCCCACGAGCGCGGCGATCTCTCCGATACGCATGCGGCCAGTAGAAACGCTGACGCTGCGGCAAGGTCAAGCGAAAGCCTCGCCGGTACCGCCACCGCTGTTCTTCCGCCCCCTCCCCGCAGTCCTGTGCCACGATCGGGGGAAGAACTCCCCTCTCACGGACGGCTGGTCTTCCGATGCCCCAGTCTGGCGAGCGACCGAGGAAGGAGCGTGACATGACCGCCATGGCGCACGAGCCGCTCACGCAGGCAGAAGTCCTTCTGGAGGGCTTCCTGGCCCTGGACACGCCGGAAGGCTTCCGGGCGGAACTGATCGAGGGGGAGATCGTTGTGGCGCCGCCGCCGGACGGGGATCATGAGGACTACATCAACGTGGTCCTGAAGCAGGTGCTGAGGAAGTCCCGCACCGACATGGACTACTCCGGGAACAAGGGCCTGAAGCTGAGAAGCGGGGGTGCCTGCCCGAAGAACCACGCGATTCCCGACGGTACGTTCGCCCCCGCGGGACTCCGCCTCTTCCGCGGCGCCGAATCCTGGATGGCCCCTGAGGGCATCGCCCTGGTGGTGGAGGTGACCTCCACCAAGCCGCAGGCCGACCGCGAGGCCAAGCGCCGCTGCTATGCCCGAGGCGGCATCCCGCTCTACCTGCTCGTCGACCGGGACGAGAGCTCGGTGACGTTGTTCAGCGAACCGGAGAACGACGACTACCGTCAGCTCCTCACGATTCCGTACGGCAAGCCGCTCCCCCTCCCCGAGCCCTTCGCCTTCGATCTGGAGACCGGGGACTTCGGCTGAGGGACACCGGCAGGGCTTTCTGTCTGTACAGCCCGGTAGGATGGCGATCACGGCAGACGAGTCGTGCGGACGGCCGCGTGAGGATCCTCGGATCCTCCCGAGGAACGTCCGGGCTCCACAGGGCAGGGTGGTGGCTAACGGCCACCCGGGGTGACCCGCGGGACAGTGCCACAGAAAACAGACCGCCCGGGACTTCGGTCGCGGGTAAGGGTGAAACGGTGGTGTAAGAGACCACCAGCGCCTGAGGTGACTCAGGCGGCTAGGTAAACCCCACCCGGAGCAAGGTCAAGATGGGGTCGTGCCGGAAACGGGACGGCCCTGCGTGAACGTCCGAGGGCTGCTCGCCCGAGTTCACGGGTAGACCGCACGAGGCCGGCAGCAATGCCGGCCCTAGATGGATGGCCGTCTCCCCGGCCGCCGCGAGGCGACCGGGAGACAGAACCCGGCGTACAGCACGACTCGTCTGCCGGCGCGCTGACAAGAGGGCTTCGGCCGGGTGTCTCACCCGGCCGGAGGCTCTTTCGCCGTCGGGGGATCGATCGGCCAGCGGTCCGTCAGCTCTTCCGCGTACACCTGCGAGAGCGGCTGCGGGCCCACGTACTGCTGGCAGGTGCACTGCCCGGCCTCGTAACGCAGCGGCTTCTTGTTCTCGTCCCAGGCCGTCGGCACCTCGACATGCTCATGGCACCGGCCCTGCCTGTCGTGCTTGGCGAGATGGTGGGTGCAGCCGCACACGGGCTCCGGCGGCTTGTTCGCGGTCTCGATCGCGAGCTGCCCCCGCGTCTTCGCCTTCAGCAGTTCCAGCTTCCGCTTGTGCCGCTTGCGCAGGGCCTTGGAGACGGTGTCCTGGGTCCAGACGAAGCCCCCGACCCAGAAGAAGATGAGTATCCACCAGAACCAGCTCATCGCGACTTTCCTCCCCCTGTGTTCCCCAGCATGTTCCCCGGGCGTGTTCCCCGGCCGTCTCGCCGCACCGGTAGTTCGGCTGCGCGCCGACGCCTTCGTGTGGTCCGCTGCCCGCGGCCATTGTTCCCCACCCGCACGGGCGGGGACGTAGCGGCCCTGGGACAGGGAGTGATGAGAGTGGCGGAGAACGTGCCCGTGGGCGGACGTACGGCACCGGACGCGGTACGGATACGCCGGGCCACGGCCCGGGGCGCGGAGGCCGTCACCGGCCTCTTCCTGGCCTCCCGGGCCGCCGCCATGCCGTATCTGCCCCGGGTCCACAGCGATGAGGACACCCTCGCGTGGATCACTCATGTCGTGCTGCCCACCAGCACCGCGGTGTGGGTGGCCGAAGACGTGGGCGGCGAGGCGCTGGGGTTCGCCGTGCTCGCCGGGGACGACGAGCTCGATCATCTCTACCTGCGGCCCGACTCGCTGCGGCGCGGGATCGGGAGCCGGCTGCTGGCGGAGGTGCGCGGGGCGGTGAAGGGGCCCCTGAACCTGTACGTGTTCCAGCGCAACGCCGCCGCCCGCGCCTTCTACGAGCGGCACGGGTTCACCGCCGTCGCGTTCGACGACGGCGGCCGCAACGAGGAGAACGAGCCGGACGTGCTCTACCGCTGTAAGCCGTAGCCCGCCGAGCGGTGGGTCAGATGACCGGCGGCCGGCCCAGCCGCGTCATCTGCCACACGGTGGACCAGCGCATCGGGCGCCGCTCGCCGCACGGGGTGCGGACGCCCTCGGCGAAGCCGCCCGCCCAGGCGCGCAGGCCCTTCGGGTCGCGGGTGCGGGCCAGGGTGAGCAGGGTCCAGGTGCCGAGGTAGGCGGGGACCAGGGGGAGGGGCAGGTTGCGGCGGGCGAGCCAGACGCGGTTGCGGGCCGTCATCCGGTAGTAGACCGCGTGCCGGGCCGGGGACGTCTTCGGGTGCTGGAGCAGCAGCTCGGGTTCGTACAGCACCTTCCAGCCCGCGTCGAGCGCACGCCAGGCGAGGTCGGTCTCCTCGTGGGTGAAGAAGAACTCCGCGGGCCACGGGCCGGTCTGCTCCAGCATCTTCATGGAGAACGCGTGGCCGCCGCCGAGGAAGGCGGTGACCTCTCCGCCGCGCATCGGGTCGCCGGCGCGCAGTCGCGGCACGTGGCGGCGCTGTGTCTCGCCGAGCTCGTCGGCGATCCGGAAGCCGACGATGCCGAGCCGGTCGTCGGCCGCGAAGTGGTCCCTTACCCGGCGGAAGACGTCCTTGTCGACCAGCAGCCCGTCGTCGTCCAGCTCGATCACCACGTCCACGTCGCCGATCTCGGCGAGCCTGCGCAGTCCCTCGTTCCGGCCGCCCGGGCAGCCGAGGTTCTCCGGCAGCTCGATGGTGGTCACCCCGCCGTCGAGGTCCGCCAGGCCGGGGAACGCGGTGAAGTCCGGGAGCGCCGTGCCGTTGCCGATGATCACGAGCCGGGTGGGCCGGACGTCCTGCATGGCGACCGACGCCAGCAGCGCCTCGACCGCCTGCGGGCGGTCTCCCATGGTCACGATGGATACGCCGATGCGTGGTGCGGACAAGTTCGGTACTCCTGGGGCTCGGCTGCCGGTCGTCGGCTGCTGGTCGGCAGCGGTGCCCGCGATCGTAACGCCTCGCTGTTCAGTTCGCGGTCGCCGCCCGGCCATCCGCGGGCCCGTCGGTGTTCAGCAGCGCGTAAACGGCCATGTCCCGCCGCCGGTCGCCCACCTGCTGGCAGCCGCGCAGCAGCCCCTCCCGCCGGAAGCCGGCGTCCTCGGCGATCCGGGCGGAGGCGGTGTTCCACGGTTCCACGAAGAGCTGGAGGCGGTGGACGCCGAGGTCGTGCAGGGCCCAGCCCGTCACCGTACGCAGTGCGGCGCGGGCGACGCCCTGGCCGCGGGCGGGGGCGATGAGCCAGTAGCCGAGGGAGGCGCGGCCCTCGGGCAGGCCGCGCAGCCACAGCCCGATCGCGCCGACCGGGCGCCGGTCCCGGGAGCGGACGATGGCGAACGGGTACCCGGCGCCGGTGGCCGCGCGCTCCCACTGTCTGCGGACGAACGCCTCGGCGGCCGCGTCCGAGTAGCGGGTCGGGATGGTGGTGATGAGCGGGATGTACGGGTCGAGCGAGGCCTCGCGGACCAGCGGGAGGTCGCTCATCTCCCAGGGGCGCAGCACGAAGTCCGGGCCCGCGGACATGCTCGGAACGGTCAGCGGTTCGGGGCCGGGACCCGGCTCGGGACCGGGACCCGGCTCGGTGTCGGTACGGGGGCCGGGCTCGGGACCGCGCTCGGGAGCAGCCATGTCCGTATCCTCCCGCCGTCGATCCAGTTCCGCCCCCGGGCCGGGCCCGTGCGGCTCACGCCTCCGCCGCTGCCGTCCGGTCCCTTTCCGCCAGGAAGTACCCGGCGAGCAGGGCGCCGGCCAGGACCAGGGCGGAGTTCACGAGGATGGCGGTGGAGACGCCGGACAGTACCGCCTCCGGCCCGGTCTCGGCCCCCGTCCGGGCGGTGACGACCGCGCTCATCACCGGGATGCCGAGGGCGATGCCGATCTGCTGGGTCATCGTCGCCAGCCCGGTGGCCCGCCCCTGCTCCTCGTCGGGCAGGCCCGAGGTGGCCGTGACCATGAAGCCGACGATCATCAGCATGTTGCCCACGCCGCCGACGAAGGTGGCCGCCAGCAGGAGCCAGATCCAGGCGCCGGACGTGCCGAGCGCTACGAGGGAGAGCGTGGCGACGGCCTGGACGACCCCGCCCAGCGCGATGGCGCGCCGGTTGCCGAACCGGCCCACCGCCCGTCCGCCGAGCACCCCGCCGACGACCGTGCCGATGCCCAGCACACCGAACGCGAGACCGGTGGCCAGCGCGGAGTAGCCGAGGACCTCCTGGAGGTACAGGGTGAGCAGGAACACCAGTGAGGTCTCGGTGACGAAGGCGATCAGCCCGGCGGTGTTGCCCCAGACGACGCTCCGCCGCTTCAGGATGTGCATCGGGACGAGCGGCGCGGCGGCCCGCTGCTCGATGCGGACGAAGGCGGCGAGGAGCGCGGCGCCCGCTGCCAGGGCTGCCAGCGTGGTGGGGGCGGTCCAGCCGGTCTCGCCGGCCTGGGTGAGTCCGAGGACGAGCAGCAGCAGCCCGCCGGTGACGGTGACCGCGCCGGGCACGTCCAGCCGGGGCCGCCGCTCGGGCCGGGAATCGGTGATCACGGCCGGGGCCAGGATCACGACCAGGGCCGCGACCGGTACGTTGATGAAGAAGGCCCAGCGCCAGGAGAGCAGGTCCGTCAGGAGGCCGCCGAGGATCGCTCCGGCGGTGAACCCGGCCGACATCAGGGCCCCGTTGAGCCCCAGGGCCCGTTCGCGCAGCGGCCCCTCCCTGAACGCGGTGGTCAGCAGTGCGAGTCCGGTGGGGGTGACGGCCGCGGTGGCCAGGCCCTGGAGCACGCGGGCGGTGAGGAGGACCTCGGGCGAGGTGGCGAGACCGCCGAGCGCGGAGGAGAGCCCGAGGACGACCATGCCGCCGATGAACAGGTTCTTGCGGCCGACGAGGTCGGCGACGCGTCCGAAGAGCAGCGTGAATCCGGCTGCCGCGAGCGCGAAGGACGTGGCGATCCACTGGAGGTGGGCGAGGGAGAAGCCGAGCCCTTCCCCGACGACGGGCAGCGCCACGTTCAGGATCGAGAAGTCCACCGCGATCATGAACTGGGAGCCGAGCAGCAGTGCCAGCACGAGCTTCTGGCAGCTCGTCATGCGGGGGCCGGCGATGCGCGGGCCGGTCGTCGGCCCGGTGGACGGGGGAGCGGTGCGGGGCATGGCAAGGGCGCCTTCCTGGGCACGGAAATGGCTTAACGGGATGCGTGTTCCGTTAAGGTGAGTGTCACCGTAACAGGGGGAGCGTTATTAATGGAACTGGAGGACCGTTATGACTTCTGAAGGTGTCGACGCCGACGGGGTGGAGCCGGGCACCGTGCGCCCCGGCGGCCGCACCGCCCGGGTGCGGGAGGCGGTGCTGCGTGCGGCCGGGGACGCGCTGGTCGAGCACGGCTTCGACGGGCTCGACCTGGCCGACGTCGCCAGGCGGGCAGAGGTCGGCAAGACGACCGTCTACCGGCGCTGGTCCGTTCCCGCCGGGCTGGTGGCCGATCTGCTCTCGGACATGGCGGAGCAGTCGCAGCCGCGCGCGGACACCGGATCGCTGGCCGGGGACCTCAGGGCCAACGCCCGCCTCGTGGTCCGCACGCTGACCGACCCCCGGCAGGGGCCCCTCTTCGCGTCCGTCATCGCCGCAGCCACCTGCGACCCGCGGACCGCCGATGCCCTGCACCGCTTCTACGCGGTGCGGATCGGGGAGTGGTCCGGCTGTGTCGAGGCGGCGGTCGATCGCGGCGAACTGCCCGCCGGCACGGACCCGGGCGAGGTGATCGCGGCGGTGTCGGCACCCCTGTACTACCGGCTGCTGGCCAGTGGCGCCCCGCTGGACGAGGAGGCGGCCGACCGGGCCGCCGCCGCTGCGGTCGCCGCCGCGCGGGAGGGGACGTACGTGCGGTGAGGAGCGCGGGGACCCTGGGTGGTGACCGGCTTCGTGGTGTCCGACGGCGCGTCGATAAAGTGCTGGAATGATATTCGGTAAAGCCGGGTTCGCCGGTGCCGTCGCCGACTTCGAGGCCGCGGTGACGGCGCGGGACGCCAAACGGTCCGGCAAGGCGTTCGCCCGGTTGCAGGAGACCTTCGGCCAGGCCAGGGAGTCGGAGCTGCTGGACGGCGGGCCGCGGCTCGCCGCCGTGCTGGAGCAGGCGCCGCCCGGCCCCCGTGCCGTCGTCGCCGTCCTCGTCGGGGCCTGCGTCGAGCGCGGTGCGGACGCCGAGCGCTGCGCACCGGGGGTGCTGGCCGGGCTGCGGTGGGCCCTGGGGCAGGCAATGGTGTTCTCCGAGGCGTGGGCGGCGACCGGTGGCGGCGCGTTTCCCGCTCCGGACGGCGGCGAGCCGGGCCCGGAACTCGTGGAGCGGGCCGGCTTCGACGCGGCCGTCGGCTGGTGGACGCTGGCCCAGTGGGAGACGGCCGCCGTCGCGATGCTGAACCACCCCGGCGTGCGCCGGTCGGCCGGCCCCCGGGGCGAGGTGCTGCGGCTGCTCGGCGCGGTGGAGCGGGTCTCCGGCGTGGAGCTGAAGTCCCTCGCCCACGCCCTCCTGGTGCTGGACGACGAACCGCTCGTCGCCCTCCACCGGACGAGCGGCACCGGCTACCTCCTGCGGCTCTCCGGTATCGGGGACAACTTCCAGCTGCACACCCTGCTCGCCGCCGCGCTCATCGGCGGCGGCCATGTGGAGGGCCGCGCGCCGTCGGCGCAGGAGGCGGCCGTCTGCCGGGAGACTCCCGGGCAGGTGGACACCGTGGGCTCCTTCGACCTGGTGGCCCCGGACGGCGAACCGGTCCGGAACGAGGGCGCCCCCGCCGACATCCCCGTCGTCGACGGCGTCCGGCTGCTGGTCCTGGACGAGCCGTCCTGCCGGCACTCCTGGTCCGCGGGCCGTTTCTTCCCCGGTATGCGCGGTGACGTCCTGCTGGAGCGCACCCTCGATCCGGAGGAGACGGAACGCTGGTACGCGCATGTCTCCCCGGTCAAGGACGCCACCGGCTGAACCGGGGCGCCCTCCGCGCCTTGTCCGGCCTCCCCGCGGACCCGGCGGATCCGGGCGGTCCTCAGTCGATCCGGGTGCCCGTTCCGCCGACCCGGACCCGGGCGTCGCCCGCCCGCAGTTCGACGGTGAGCGTGCCGGGGCGGCCCATGTCCGCCCCCTGGTGCAGGGTCAGCACCGCCGTCTCCGGTACGAGCCCCAGCTCCCGTGCGTACGCGCCGAAGGCCGCCGCCGCCGCGCCCGTCGCCGGGTCCTCGACGACCCCGCCCACCGGGAACGGGTCGCGGACGTGGAAGAGGTCGGGCCCCTCGCGCCAGACCAGTTGCAGGGTGGTCAGGTCCAGCCGGTGCATCAGCGCTTCGAGGCGCGCGAAGTCGTAGTCCAGGTCCGCCAGCCGCTCCCGGGTGGCGGCGGCCAGCACCAGGTGCCGGGCCCCCGCGAAGGCGATCCGGGGCGGCAGGGCCGGGTCGAGATCGGTGGCCGCCCAGTCCAGGGCGGCCAGCGCCTCCGCCAGGTCGGCCGCTGCGGTCTCCTCGACGTGCGGTGCCACGCTGGTCAGAGTGGCGCGGAGTTCGCCGCCCTCCCGTACGACGGTGACCGGCACCCGGCCCACCGGCGTGGCGAACTCCAGCTCGCCCGGTCCGTCCCGTTCGGCCAGGGCGAGCGCCGTGGCGACCGTGGCGTGGCCGCAGAAGGGCACCTCGGCCTTCGGGCTGAAGTAGCGGATCGTGTACGCGCCTTCGCCGGTCCGCTCCGTCAGGAACGCCGACTCGCTGTAGCCCAGCTCGGCCGCGACGGCGAGCATCCGTTCCTCGTCCAGCCCGGAGGCGTCCAGGACGACGCCCGCGGGGTTCCCGCCCGCGGGGTTCCCGCCCGCGGGGTTCCCGCCCGCGGGGTCGGCGGAGAAGGCTGTGTAGCGCAGGACTTCGGGCTGGTTCTCAAGCGTCATGCAGCAGTCAACCGTGCTGCCGCGCCTGTCATTCCCGATCCCGGTACGGCGCGGGGGAGGGGGCGCGATGTGTGTGAGGGCTGTCGCGGCGCCCTTCGGCACCGCGTCCGGCCTCTTCGTGCGCGGGCTCAGCCTCGTCCGACGTACGGCATGTTCGTCGCCAGGACCGTGGCGAACGGGATGTTCGCCTCCAACGGCAGTTCGGCCATGTGCAGCACCGTCCGCGCCACGTCGGACGCCGCCATCACCGGTTCCACCGTCAGTTCCCCGTTGGCCTGCAGGATTCCGGTCCGCATCCGCTCGGTCATCTCCGTCGCCGCGTTGCCGATGTCGATCTGCCCGCAGGCGATCCGGTAGGGGCGGCCGTCCAGCGACAGCGACTTCGTCAGCCCGGTGATCGCGTGCTTGGTCGCGGTGTACGCGATCGAGTGCGGGCGCGGCGCGTGGGCGGAGACCGAACCGTTGTTGATGATCCGGCCGCCCCGCGGTTCCTGCTCCTTCATCAGCCGGTACGCCGCCTGCGCGCACAGGAACGCACCTGTCAGGTTCACGTCCACGACTGCCCGCCAGTCCTCGGCGGCGAGGTCCTCCAGCGGTACGCCGCCGGGGCCGAACGTGCCCGCGTTGTTGAACAGCAGGTCCAGTCGGCCGAACCGCTCCCGTACGGCGGTGAAGAGCGCGCCGACCTCATCGGCGTCGGTCACGTCCGTGGTGACGCACAGTGCCTCGGTGTCCCCGGCGGCGGCCGCCGTCTCCGCCAGCGGCTCGGCCCGCCGGCCCGCGAGCGCGAGCGACCAGCCCGCACTCGCGAGGGCGAGCGCGACGGCCCGCCCGATCCCTGATCCCGCACCCGTGACGACGGCGACCTTCCGGCCGGTCTGCTCGGTCTGCTCAGTGTTCATGGCCCGGCAGCGTACGGGACGGATCGGTGCACGGGGCACGCGGTGCTCATCGACCCGCCATGCGGATGTTGTGCACGCGACAACGGTGCGTCGTCGTGGGCGGCTGCCATGAATCCCGACAGTATCCGGGCTGAGGAGGGGCATATGACATCCGCACAGATCATCATGACGCCCGATCAGAGCACCCGAGCAGCCGAACTCCGCACCGCCGCCCGCCTACTCGAACCAGGGGTGGGGCGCCGGCGTTTCCTGACCGCCACCGGAGCCGCCGCAGCGCTCGCCTTCGCCGTGAACCTGCCCGCCGCCGGCACGGCGAGCGCCGCCGAACTCGACTCCCGCCGAATCACCGAGGACCCGTTCACCCTCGGCGTCGCCTCCGGCGACCCGCACCCGACGTCCGTCCTGATCTGGACCCGGCTCGCCCCCCGCCCCTACGAACCGGGCGGCGGACTGCCGCGCGGCCGGGTCGTGGTGCGCTGGGAGGTGGCCCGCGACGAGCGCTTCCGCCGTATCGAGCGGCGCGGATCGGTCACCGCCCACCCCGAATTCGCCCACAGCGTCCGCGCCGAGGTCCGGGGCCTCGGCGCCGGCCGGGTCCACTACTACCGCTTCCGCACCGGCAGCTGGACCAGCCCGGTCGGCCGCACCCGCACCGCCCCGGCCCCCGGAGCCCGCAACACCTCCCTGACCCTGGCCGCCGTCTCCTGCCAGGCGTACCACGACGGCTACTTCACCGCCCACCGCCACCTCGCAGCCGAGGACGTCGACGTCGTCCTCCACCTCGGCGACTACCTCTACGAGTACGCCGTCACCGCCACCGGCGGCGCCCGCGGCTACACCGACCGCCGGCTCCCCGCGCACTACAACCGCGAGACGGTCACCCTGGAGGACTACCGGCTGCGCTACGCCCTCTACAAGTCCGACCCGGACCTGCGCGCCGCCCATGCCGCCCACCCCTTCGTCGTCACCTGGGACGACCACGAGACCGAGAACAACTACGCGGGCGGCACCCCCGAGAACGACGTCACCCCCGAGGAGTTCCTGCTGCGCCGGGCCGCCGCGTACCGCGCGTACTGGGAGAACCAGCCGCTGCGCACCCCGCAGCGCCCCACCGGACCCGACATGCGGCTCTACCGCCGCCTGACGTTCGGGCGGCTCGCCCAGTTCGACATCCTCGACACCCGCCAGTACCGCAGCGACCAGGCGTACGGCGACGGCTGGCGCACCCCCGGGCCCGAGTCCGAGGACCCCACGCGCACCATGACCGGGGCCACCCAGGAACGCTGGCTGCTCGACGGCTGGCGCGCGTCGGACGCCACCTGGAACGTCGTCCCGCAGCAGGTCACCTTCGCCCAGCGGCGCAATGTGCCCACCGACGCCTTCAAGCTGTCGATGGACTCCTGGGACGGCTACCCGGCCTCCCGGCAGCGGCTGCTGGCCGGCGCCGAGGCCGCCGGGGTGGACAACCTGATGGTCCTCACCGGCGACGTCCACGTCTCCTACGCCTTCGACCTCAGAAAGGACTTCGACGACCCCGCCTCGCGCACCGTCGGCACCGAGATCGTCACCACCTCCGTCTCCAGCGGCAAGGACGGCGCGGACCGGCCCGCCAACTGGGAGAACCTGACCCGCGCCAACCCGCATCTGAAGCACTACAACGGGCGGCGCGGCTACACGCTCGTCACCCTCGGCACGGAGGAGGCCCGCGCCGACTTCCGTACGGTGGCGGCCGTCACGACCCCCGGAGCGCCGCTCACCACCGCCGCCTCCTTCGTCACCGAGGCGGGCAACCCAGGGCTCACGCCCGCGTAAAGCCTCACGCCCGTGTCGGCCTCACTCCCGCGTCAGCGGGTTCAGCGGTCCGCCAGGTAGCGGACGCCGATGCGGTCCCGTACCGCGTCGAGCGTCCGCATCACCGCCAGCGAACCCTCCAGCGGGACGAGCGGGGACTCCAGCTCGCCCGCCCGTACCGCGCGCATCACCTCGGCGGCCTCGTACTGCATGCCCGAGAGCCCCAGCGGGCCAGGACCTGAGGTGATCGTCTCCGGCTCCGCGCCCGCCCGCCGCAGGACGAAGTGGTCCGGGTGGAAGAAGTCGCGTGGGACGTCGATCCGCCCGGCCGTGCCGATCACGGTGGCCGCCGTCGGGTGGTGGCCGACGATCGAGCAGGACAGCAGCGCGTTCGCACCGGAGTCCCAGCCGAGCAGCATCCCCGTGTTCAGGTCGACGCCCTCCGGGGACAGCAGCGCGTCCGCACGCACCCGGTCCGGCTCGCCCAGCAGCAGATGCGCGAACGACACCGGGTAGACCCCGAGGTCCAGCAGCGCCCCGCCGCCCAGGTCCGGATCGCGCAGCCGGTGCCCCGGGGCGAAGTCGCCCGCGAAGCCGAAGTCCGCCTGCACGGTGCGGATCTCGCCGATCGCCCCGTCCCGCACCAGCTCGGTCAGCCGGCGGACCACCGGGTTCAGATAGGTCCACATGGCCTCCATCAGGAACAGGCCACGCTTCCGGGCCAGCGCCACCAGCTCCCTCGCCTCCCGGCTGTTGAGCGTGAACGCCTTCTCGCACAGCACATGCTTTCCGGCCCTCAGCGCCAGCCCGGCCGCCGCGTGGTGCGCCGAGTGCGGGGTGGCCACGTACACCACGTCCACCTCGTCGTCGGCGACCAGCTCCGCCCAGCTGCCGTAGGCCCGCCCGATCCCGTGCCGCTCGGCGAAGTCCCGCGCCGAGGCCTCCGTGCGCGAGGCCACCGCCACCACCTCGGCGTCGGGCAGTCCCTGCACGTCCGCCGTGAAGGTCGCGGCTATGCCGCCCGTCGCCAGAACACCCCAACGCACCGTCCCACCCATGCATGCCACCCCAGCCCGCCCGAAAAGGTATCGACCACTCCGGCCGAGCTGAGAGCATAGATGCGGATTCAACGATGTGGAGGAGCGAATGCCGGACAGCGGCGGCAGCCGGGCCCAACGAGCACACATACCCACCTCCGGGACCCGTCCCGGAGCCGATGCCGACCCGACCATCCCGCACGGTGACGCGGGCGCCCTCTCGGCCGACCCGGCCGCCCCGCAGGTCACCGCCGCCGCCGGCCTCCCCGGCCCGGCGGCGAACGCGACCCGGCGCACCGGACTCCTGGTCACCATGGTCCTCGGCGGGCTCACCGCACTGCCGCCGCTCTCGATGGACATGTACCTCCCGGCGCTCCCCGCCGTCACCGACTCCCTGAGCGCGCCCGCCGCCACCGTCCAGCTCACCCTGACCGCGTGCCTGGCCGGAATGGCGCTCGGCCAGCTCGTCGTCGGACCGATGAGCGACCGTTGGGGCCGCCGCAGGCCGCTGCTCCTCGGCATGGTCGTCTACGTCCTCGCCACCGCGATCTGCGCCCTGGCCCCCACCGCCGAACTCCTCATCGGCTTCCGCCTCCTCCAGGGGCTCGCGGGCGCGGCCGGCATCGTCATCGCCCGGGCCGTGGTGCGCGACCTCTACGACGGCGTGGAGATGGCCCGGTTCTTCTCCACCCTGATGCTGATCTCCGGCGCCGCCCCGATCATCGCGCCGCTGATCGGCGGCCAGGTTCTGCGGGTCACCGACTGGCGCGGCATCTTCGTCGTGCTGACCGGCGTCGGCATCGCCCTCACCCTCGTCGTGGCCAAGTGGCTGCACGAGACACTGCCGCCCGCCGACCGCCACACCGGCGGGGTCACCGACGCCCTTCGCACGATGCGCGGGCTGCTCGCCGACCGGGTCTTCACCGGCTACATGGTCGCGGGCGGTCTCGCCTTCGCCGTCCTGTTCGCGTACATCGCCGCCTCCCCGTTCGTCGTGCAGGAGATCTACGGGGCCTCGCCCCAGACCTTCAGTCTGCTCTTCGGGCTCAACTCGATCGGTCTCATCATCGTCGGGCAGATCAACGGCAAGCTGCTCGTGGGCCGGTTCCGCCTCGACAAGGTGCTCGGCTTCGGCCTCGCGGTGATCGTGCTGGCCGCCGTCGCGCTGCTGCTCATGACGACCGGAGTCTTCGGCGAGGTCGGCCTCGTGCCGGTCGCGGCCGGGCTGTTCGTGCTGATGTCGGCCATGGGCCTCGCGATGCCGAACACCAACGCCCAGGCCCTGATGCGGACCAAGCACGCGGCGGGCTCCGCCTCCGCGCTGCTCGGCACGTCCTCGTTCCTCATCGGCGCGATCGCCTCCCCGCTGGTCGGCATCGCGGGGGAGGACACGGCCGTCCCGATGGCCCTCGTCCAGGTGGTCTGCGCGGTGGCGGCGGTGGCCTGCTTCCTGCTCCTGTGCCGCCCCTGGCAGCGCGCGGGGCGCGAGGGCGGCCTCTGAGGGAGCCGGCCGGGGCGGATTCAGCCCGTGCGCGGGTAGCCGATCAGGTGCGTGCGGTCCTGCCGGTCGGTCCAGCGGAACACCCCGACCCCGGTCGTCTCCGTCCCCGGCAGTCGCGCGTTGCGCGACAGCCGCTCGGTGCTCCAGGTGGCGAAGTCCATCATGACCGGGAGCCCGCCGCCGGACAGTGCCTCCGAGGCGTCGCGCGCGTTCTCGGCCCCGTAGGCGAGGCCGTCGTCCGTCGCCGTGGCCAGCGTCAGATGAGCCGCGCCGCCCTCGTCCTCGAAGCAGCGGCCCTGCTTCGCCGCCAGGTCGAAGGCCAGGTTCCCGGCGATCAGATAGTCGCCCGAGGGGGAGAGGACCGCCTGCGGGTAGTGCCCCGGCTTTATGGCGGGCTTGTGGCACTCCACCGAGACGAGCACCTCGCCGGTCGCCGCGTCGTGCACCGCCCACAGCTCGTGGGTCGCCGCCCGCTCGGTCTTCTTCGCCGGCGCCCACTTCGCCAGCACCTGGTCCGGGGTCGTCGACGTCACCACACCGCTGCCCCGGTCGGTGTCCTTGGGTGCGACGTTCCGGCTGAACCAGCCACCGCGCACCCAGAACTCCCGTGCCCCGCCCAGCAGCAGCCCCCCGGCGGTCTGACCGTGCACCTCGGTGAGCTGCTTGCAGGCCCCGCAGCCCTTGGGGTACTTCAGCTCGTCCGCGCCCAGTTCGGACACCTCGCCGGTGACCGGGTCGACCAGGGTGCTGTTCGCCTTCGCGTCGCTGACCACGATGTCCGGACCGGCCGTATGGACGTCCGGGGCCCCGGACCACGGCACTTCGACGCGCTGCCGGTTCCCGTTCGTGACGTCGTACAGATCGAGCGCGAGGAAGGTGCTCGCCGGGGACAGCCCGTCGCCGGCCTTCCCGTAGGACCAGGTCACGAAGAACTGCCGGTCGCCCTTGGCCACCGTGGCGAGCCTGGGGTAGTGCGGCGGGTCCGGCGGCCGCCAGGCCCGACCCCGCCAGCCCAGCTCGCCGGTGGCCGTGTCGACGGTGCGCAGCCGGTAGCGGTTCCCGTCGGTCCGCTCCAGGTAGGCGAGCAGGCCCGTCGCATGGGAGACGGCGACGTCGGGGGATGAGCCGATGATCTCCCAGCCCCGGTCCGTCGTGTACTGCGGCGGAACGGTCAGCCGGGTCACCTGACCCGCGCTCGGCGGCACCGGCTTCGCCGTCCCGGCGGCCGCGCCGTCCTTCCCGCCCCCGTCGCGGGGACCGCCGCCGCAGGTGGCCAGCAGGAGGAGCAGGGCGAGCAGGACCACCCCGCCGACCAGCGTCAGCCGCACGATCCTCTGCCTCATGGCTCCCCCGCTGGACCATCCTGGTCTGGTGCCGTCCACGCGCGGGCCAGCGTAGCAACAGGCCCACGGAGCGGTGGAGTTCGCCGGATTCCCGTTCCGTACCGGTGACGTGGGGTCCTGGTGCGGCCCCCGCCCCGCCGCCCGCGCTCCCTCCGTGCCCCCTCCGTTCCCGGCGCAGCGGAATGCGTCCGCCGGGTCGCCTCCGCCTACAATTCGGCGGTGAACGTCACCCTCCCCACCCCACAGACCCTGCGCGCGGCGCTGGCCGGGCTGCTGGACGGACTGCCGCCCAAGCAGGCCGCACAGGCCGTCGACCGGCTGATCGCCACCTACCGCGGGGAGACCCCGACGAACGCCCCGATCCTGCGGGACCGCTCCGACGTCGTCGCGTACGCCGCGTACCGGATGCCCGCCACCTTCGAAGCCGTACGGTCCGCCCTCGACGCCCTGGCCGGGGCCGCGCCCGACTGGACGCCCGCCACGCACACGGACGTCGGGGGCGGCACGGGCGCGGCGAGCTGGGCGGTGGCGGGGGTCTGGGAGGGCCCGGCGACGACTGTCCTGGACTGGGCCGAACCGGCCCTCGCGCTCGGCCGCGAACTGGCCGAGGCATCCGGGGTGCCGTCGCTGCGCGACGCGCGCTGGGAGCGGGCCCGGATCGGTGCGGCGCTGGAGCTGGACCCGGTGGACCTGGTCACCGTCAGCTACGTACTCAAGGAGCTGACCGCCGGCGCCAGGACCGAACTGGTCGAAGCGGCGGCGGCGGCCGGGCAGGCGGTGGTGATCGTCGAGCCCGGCACCCCCGACGGATACGCCCGGATCATCGAGGCCCGCGACCGGCTGGTCGCCGCCGGGCTGCGCGTCGCGGCCCCCTGCCCGCACAGCGACGCCTGCCCGATCGAGCCCGGGTCCGACTGGTGCCACTTCTCGGCGAGGGTCAGCCGCTCCTCGCTGCACCGGCAGGTCAAGGGTGGCTCGCTGAGCCACGAGGACGAGAAGTTCAGTTACGTCGTCGCCACCCGCTTCCCCGCCGTCCCGCCGGCCGCCCGGGTCATCCGCAGGCCGCAGATCCGCAAGGGCCAGGTGCTGCTGGAGCTGTGCACCCGCGACGACGGCCTGGCCCGCTCCACGGTCACCAAGCGCCACGGCGAGCTGTACCGGGCGGCCAGGGACATTGCCTGGGGCGATCCCTGGCCGCCCGCTGACCCCACTGACTAGGGTCTTTCGTGTGGATCAGGTCGGATCACGCACCGGTGCCCGCGAGCCCGACATGATCCGAGAGGCCCTAGGCCCGCAGCTCCTGGGTGCAGCACTTCACGCTGCCGCCGCCCTTGAGCAGCTCGCCCAGGTCCATCGGGACCGGCTCGAAGCCCCGGTCCCGCAGCGGGTCCAGGAGCCCCGTCGCCCCCTGCGGCAGCAGGACGTGACGCCCGTCGCTCACCGAGTTGAGGCCGAACGCCGCCGCGTCCGCCTCCCGGGCGAGCAGCGCGTCCGGGAACAGCCGGCGCAGCACCGCCCGGCTGCCGGGGGAGAAGGCGTCCGGGTAGTACATGATCTCGTCGGCCGCCGCGTCCAGCACGCACAGCGCGGTGTCCAGGTGGTAGTAGCGCGGATCCACCAGATCGAGCCCGACGACCGGCAGCCCGAAGAACTCCTGGGCCTCGGCGTGCGAGAGCGGACTGGAGCGGAAGCCGCGTCCGGCCAGCAGATACGAGGCGGTGACGGCGAAGTCCCCCTCGCCCTCGTTGACGTGCTCCGGCTCATGGACCTCGGTGAAGCCGTGCTCCCGGAACCAGTCCCGGTGGGCTCCGGCCTCCTCGTAGCGCTCCCGGTACGCGAACAGCGCGCCGAGGACCCGGCCGCCGATCACCGTGGCGCCGTTGGCGGCGAAGACCATGTCCGGCAGTTCCGGACGGGGGGCGAGCAGTTCGACGGTGTGGCCGAGGGCGCGGTAGCGGTCGCGCAGGTCCTCCCACTGGGTCTGGGCCAGCGGCAGGTCGACGGGTTTGGACGGGTCCATCCACGGGTTGATGGAGTAGGTGACCCGGAAGTGCGTCGGTGCGCACATCAGGTAGCGACGAGGGGTGGCGTCACGGTTCAACTCGGGCTCCTCGCGAACGGCGGCCGGGGCCGCGGAACGGTGGGATGCGCACGGTCTGTGCGTGAGCCCATGGTGCGCCGTGCGCGCCGGATCCGCAGTGAACCGATCGGGTGGTTCACCGGACCGCCCGGTCAAGGCCACCGAGCCGATACCCACCCGCGCCAAGACGATACGTATCGGCTCGTCCGGCGCTAGATTTGCCGCATGGCACCCACCAAGGCACCCGACTCCAGCCGCCGCAGCGACCGCTCCCGCCGCGCGATCCACGACGCCGCCCTCGCCCTCGTCGGGGAGGTCGGCTACCGGCGTACGACGATCGAGGGTATCGCCGCCCGCGCCGGGGTCGGCAAGCAGACCATCTACCGCTGGTGGCCCTCCAAGGCCGCCGTGCTGATGGAAGCCTTCCTGGACCTGGCGAGCAGGACCGCCGATGACGCCGGACCGCAGCCGGGCGACACCGGGCGGAGCGCCCCCGACGCCGCGCGGGGCATCCCCGACACCGGCGATCTGGCCGCCGACCTCAAGCTCGTCCTGCGGGCCACCGTCGACGAGCTGAACGACCCGGCGCTGGAGATCCCGACCCGCGCGCTGACCGCCGAAGGCATCGTGGACGCGCGACTGGGCGCCGAATTCGTCGAGAAGCTGCTCGAACCGCAGCTCGCGTTGTACGTCACACGGCTGCGGGCCGCCCAGGAGGCCGGGCACGTGCGCGCCGACGCCGATCCCCGGATCGCCCTGGAGCTGCTCGTCGGCCCGCTGATGCACCGCTGGCTGCTCCGGACCCAGCCGCTCACCCACGCGTACGCCGACGCGATCGTCGACTACACCGTCGGCGGCCTCGCCCCACGACCTTGATCCCCGGACCGCCGGCCTATCCGGTATGTGGTGACATCGGGCGTGATGGTGCTCACTCGGTGCAGTGGTACACGGCCTCACTGGTGAACTCTGGCCACCCGAACCGCAGGATGGTGCGACGATGGACAGGCAACGCTGAGGTGAACTGCTGAGGTGAGGGGATAGATGGGCGCCGAGTCCGGCCGTTTCCGCGGCACAGAGAGCAGGATCTCCCAGTGGCTGCGGCGACGTCCCAAATCACCGGGGGCCGAGGACGAGGAGTCGGCCAGAGTGGCGCTGCTCCTGGCGGTCGCCGAAGCTGGCATGCCCATCGCCCCCGCCGCCCACCCCCTCGGATACCGATGTTCGTGCGAACGCATCGGCTGTCCCACCCCCGCCCGGCATCCCATCTCCTTCGCCTGGCAGACGCAGTCGACCACCGACCGCGCCCAGATCGAGCGCTGGGCCGCCGGCCAGCCGCTGGCCAACTTCATCACCGCGACCGGCATGATCCACGACGTGCTGGACGTCCCGCTCACCGCCGGCCGCAGTGCCCTGGAGCGTCTCCTCGACGCGGGCATCGACGTCGGCCCGGTCGCCCAGTCCGGCGAGGACCGGATGCTCTTCTTCACCGCCACCCGCGGCACCCCCGAGGACGAGGACGAGTGGTGGCCCTGCGAGCTGGACTGCCACCCCGAGACCATGGACGCCCATCCGGGCCTGCGCTGGCACTGCCGGGGCAGCTACGTCCTGCTGCCGCCCGCCCGGCTCCCCGGTGAGCTCGACGTCCACTGGGTGCGCGGCCCCGAGCACGAGCTGCCCGACCCGCTGACTCTGCTGGAGACGCTCACCGACGCCTGTGCGCGGTACGCGGGCAGTGCCGAGCAGAGCGAGCTGGACCATGACTCGATCGCCTGGCCGCTGAGCCGCTGAGCCGCCTGTCCGTCTGAGCGGACGCTCGGCCGCCGGACCGCGTGCGGTCCGGCGGCCGACGCCGTCATTCGCCCTTCGCCGCGATCAGGCCCGGCAGCCGGTTCAGCATCCGCACCTTGCCGCCGACTCCCGCGTCGGAACCGGCACCGGCCCCCGTGGCGCGCGGTGGGACGTGCACCAGCTGGCTGGAGACCCGCTCCTTGGTGAGGCTGCTGTTCACCTCGCCGGTGAGCAGCGCCTTCACGTCCGCGTTGACCTCCGGCTTGAGCCCCTTCGCCGCGGTCTGCCGCTCGAAGTGCTTGCTGCTGAAGAAGACCAGCGCCCCGCCGTCCTCGGTGCGCAGCCCGAGCGGCGCGAACGTGGTGCCTGTCAGTGGCTGGTCGATGTACTGGTACGAGAACCCCGCCCGCCGGGTCTTGCGGCGCGTCTCGCGCCAGCCCGAGGTCGCCGCGCCCGGGGTGAACACGTCGGGCTCACCGTCCCGCAGATACGCCGCGTAGGAGGTGCTCAGCTCCGCCGGGGCGACGGCCAGTGACTCGTCCCCCGGCTCCACCGGGGTGGCGAGCCCGTCCCCGTTCAGGGTGAACTCCGGCACCTGGGACGGTGGGACGACCGCGAGATACGACGCCTTCCACAGTGCGTCGGGGCCCGACCGTACGAACACCACCAGCCAGCGGGTGTCCAGCTTCCCGCCGTCCTGGTCCCGGTTGGAGTCGGTGTCCGCGAGGAACCAGCGTGGCCAGCCGGCCTTCTTGGGGATGACGTACGTCGCGTCGTCCAGCACCAGCGGCTTGTGCGCCTTGTTGCCGTCGGGGTTGTACGTCTGCCGCGCCTTCAGCCCGGCCTGGTTGATCGCGCCGAGCGACCCCGTCACCCGGTCCGCGTCCAGCGCCGGATCGAACGCCTTGTCCGCGGCGTTGTAGGCGTCGGTGAAGTCCTTGAGCGCCTGCGCGGCCTCCGACTTCTTCGCCCCGGGCAGCACTTCGAGCTCCCCGTGCACCGTCACACAGCCACTCGCCGTCACACACAGCACGGTCGCCGTCGCGAGCCCCGCCGTCAGCCGGCCCAGCCCAGGGTGTCTCGTCATCCGTTGCTTCCGCGCCTTCTGATCCGTCGCCCGCACTGACCGTCGAAACCCTACCGGGCGGCGAACGGCGTGCGGGCGGGGACCGGATTCAGCGTCCGCACCGTGACCTGGCGGGGCGAGAGGCGAGGCCGCCTCAGGACCGGCGTACCGGCACGATCAGCGGCCTGCCCGTACGCGGATGGGGGAAGACCTCCACCGGCTGCCGGTAGACATCGCCGAGCAGCTCGCCGGTGAAGACCTCGTCCGGCGGGCCCAGTTCCGCGATCCGCCCGTCGTGCAGGACGGCGGCCCGGTCCGCGTACGCCGCGGCGAGGCCGAGGTCGTGCAGCACGACCACCACCGCGTCCCCGGCGGCCGCCCGGTCCCGGCAGATCCGCAGCACCAGCTCCTGGTGGCGCAGGTCCAGGGCGGCGGTCGGCTCGTCGAGCAGCATCAGCGGGGCCCGCTGCGCCAGCACCCGGGCCAGCGCCACCCGGGCCTTCTCGCCGCCGGACAGCGCCGAGAACGGGCGGGCCGCGAACCGCGTCACCTCGGTGGCCGTCATCGCCGCGGCCACCGCCGCGTCGTCCTCGTCCTCCCGCTCCGTACCGGCCCAGGGCGCCCGCCCCATCCGTACGACGTCCTCCACCGGGAACGGGAAGGACAGCGCGGCGGACTGCGGCAGCACCGAGCGGCGCAGCGCCAGATCGGGCGGCGACCACGCGGCGGCCGGACGGCCGTCGATCCGGACCTCGCCGCTCCCGGCGGGCAGATCGGCGGCCAGCGCCGCCAGCAGCGTCGACTTCCCCGCGCCGTTCGGCCCGACCAGGGCGACCACCTCGCCCGCGTGCGCGGTCAGGCCGACGGAGTCCAGCACCTGCCGCTGCCCCAGCCGGACCGACAGCCCGACGGCCTCGACGACGGGGGAGCCGGGGGCGACGGGCGAGGGCAGCTCCCGGGTGCGTACCGCGAACAGGTCTCTCAGCGTCCTCATGCCCAACCACCTTGCCTACGACGGGTCCTGCGCAGCAGCCAGAAGAAGAACGGGCTGCCGAAGAGCGCGGTCAGCACCCCGAGCGGCAGTTCGGCGGGGGCCGCCACCGTACGGGCCGCGAGGTCGCCCGCCACTAGGACCAGGGCGCCGCCGAGCGCGCTGCCCGGGACGAGGAAGCGGTGGCCGGGACCGTTCGCCATCCGCAGCAGATGCGGGACGAGCAGTCCGACGAAGGCGATGATCCCGGCGACGGCGACCGCGGCGGCCGTCAGCAGAGCCACCACCAGCACCAGGATGATCCGCAGCCGCTCCACGTCCACGCCCAGGTGCCGGGCGGGCCGTTCGCCGAGGGCCAGCAGGTCCAGCTCGCGGGAGTGGAACGGGGCGATGAGCAGCCCGGCCAGCGCGCACGGCAGCACGGCGAGCACCTTGGGCCAGGTGGCCTGGGAGAGCGAACCGAGCTGCCAGAAGGTGATCTGGGTGATCTGCGCGTTGTCCGCGAAGAAGATGAAGAGTCCGATCAGCGCGCCCGCGAACGCGTTGACGGCGATACCGGTGAGGATCAGCGTCACCACCTCGGTCCGGCCGCCGGACCGCGAGAGCGTATAGACGAGCAGGACGGTGGCTAGGCCCGCGACGAACGCGCAGGCCGTGATGGTCCAGTTGCCGAAGAAGGACAGCCCCAGCGCGATCGAGGCGACCGCGCCGACCGCGGCGCCCGCCGAGATCCCGATCACGCCGGGCTCGGCGAGCGGATTGCCGAACACGCCCTGCATCAGGGCCCCCGCACAGCCGAGGGAGGCGCCGACGAGCAGCGCGAGGACGACCCGGGGGAGCCGCACGTTCCACAGGACGCTCTCGCCGACCCGGTCCAGCGCCTGGCCGCCGAGCCCGATCCGGTGCTGCACGGAGGACAGGACGTCGCCGAGCGGGATGCTGTACGCGCCGATCGCGGCGGACAGCAGGCAGCCGGTGAGCAGGGCGAGGGAGAGCGCCACGGTGAGCACGAACGCCCTGCCGCGGGAGGACTCGGGAGCGGTGCCCCCCGCTTCCTTCGCCTCTTTGTCCGTGGACTCCTCCACGGGCTCGGTGCGTTCCTCGTACGAGGTGGTCACTGGCCCTTGCCGCCCTTCGCGTACAGCTGCTCGACGATCTCGGTGAGCACCCGGTCGGTGCGCGGCCCGTAGTTGAGCAGCACGCCGTCGTCGACCGAGACGATCCGGCGGTCCATCCCGGCCGGGGTCTCCGCGATGCCGGGGATCTTCACCAGGCCGTCCATGCCGCCGACCGACTCGAATCCCTTGGTCATCAGGAGGATCGCGTCCGGAGCGGCCTTGGCGAGCGCCTCGCTGGTGATGGCGGTGAAGTCCTTGTCCAGGCCCGACTCCTTGCCGGCGTCGACCGCGCCCGCCGCCTCCAGCAGCGAACCGGCCCCGGACTCCGCGCCGCCCAGCAGATAGACGGAGGCCGAACCCCGCAGGTAGAGGAAGGCGACCCGGGGCTTCTTGCCGTCCGCGGGGGCCGGGACGGACTTCTGGACGGTGGCGATCCGGTCCTCGGTGCGCTTCTTCAGCTCGGTGCCCGCCGACGGTACGCCGAGGGCCTCGGCGACGGTGTCGATGCGGCGGCCGACGTCGGCGAGTGCCTTGGCGGGCTCGACGACGAGCAGCGGGATGCCCGCGTCGCGGATCTGGGCGATCGCCTCGCCCGGTCCGGTGCTGGTGTCGGCGAGGACGACCGTCGGCCTCAGCGAGAGCACGCTCTCCGCCGAGACGTCGTGGGCACGGGTCACCACCGGGAGTTTCCGGGCCTGTTCGAAGGTGGCGGTGATGTCCCGGGCGACGACCTGCTCGCCGAGGCCGAGGGTGAAGACGATCTCGCTCAGCGACCCGGTGAGCGGCACGATCCGGTCGGTGGAGTCGATCGTGACCTTCGTGCCGTCCGCCGAGTCCACCGTCACGGGCAGCTTCGGTGCCGGCGGGGAGGACAGCGGCTCGACCCGGTCGGCGTCGGCGGCGCTCCTGGCGGACTCCGGTGCGGAATGACCGCCTCCGCCGCAGCCGGTCAGGACCAGGGCGAAGGCGACGGCAGCGGTGAGCGCGACGGCAGTCCTGCCCCGGGCCGGGCGACGGCGGGCCGTCCGTCCGGCGTCCGGGCCCGTCGGGGCGAAGTCCTGCGAGATGCGCACTGGGCACCGTCCTGTCGTTCTGCGGCGTGCGGTTGGCCGTCCGTCGGCAACGGCGTGACCGGAGGGGTTCCGGCCCGGGCTGGGGATAGCTTAGGTTAGCCTTACCTGCGTATCCAGTCCTCGGAGGGTCCCTCATGCCGTCGTCCAGATCCACCCGCGCGCTCGCCGTCGCGCTTCTCGCGGTATTGCTGGGAGCCCTGCTCCCCGCCGCCACCGCGCAAGCGGCAAGCCGCACGGTGCAGGGCGGGCGGCTGGACTGGGGCATCAAGTCCTCCTTCCAGAGTTACGTCACCGGGCCCATCGCGGGCGGCAGCTGGAGCCTGACCGGTGGCGCGGCCACCGTCGGCGGCAGCCAGTTCCGCTTCCACTCGGCGACCGGCTCCTACGACCCGGACACCGGAGCGCTCAGCTCCGGCTTCTCCGGCGGAGTGCACTTCACCGGCCACAGGAAGGCCGACGGCAGCAACGAACTGGACCTCACGATCAGCCGCCCCACCGTCCGGATCAGCGGCGGCAGCGGCACGCTCCACGCGGACGTGGTCAGCAAGGAGCGGGGGACCGGCAAGGTCTCCCACCGCTCCCAGGTGCCGCTTGCCACGCTCGGCCTCGGCGGGATCGACATGAAGGGCGGTTCCACCCCCATCGCCCTCACCGGCGTTCCCGCGACGCTGACCACGCAGGGCGCCTCCGCCTTCGCCGGCTACTACACCGCGGGCACCCCGCTCGACCCGATCAGCCTCTCCGTCGACACCAGGGGCGCGGCCGCCGAACCGAAGCAGTCCGCCCCGGACGAGAAGCAGTCCACCCCGGACAGGGACAAGGCGGAGCAGAAGGAGAAGGAGAAGGAGAAGGCGGGCCGCTTCGAGGACGCCGCCGTCGACTGGGGCGTACGCCGCACCTTCCGTGAGTACGTCACCGGCTCCATCGGCCAGGGCAAGTGGACGCTCGCCGACGGCGCCCAGGACGGCGGAGCCCTGTTCCGCTTCCCGCGGGGCAAGGGGACGTACGACGCGAAGAAGCAGACGCTGGTCGCGGACTTCAGCGGCAGCATCCGCTTCACCGGCGCCCATGACCTCGACCTGAGGTTCGCCGGTGTCACCGTCACCGTCGCCAAGGGCGAGGGCACCCTGTCGGCGGACGTCACCAGCGAGGGCGTCACCAGCGAGGGCGTCCCCCTCGTCACCTTCCCCGCGAAGGACCTCGCGCCGAAGGAGGGCCTCGCCGTCCTCACCGAGGTCCCCGCCACCCTCACCGCAGACGGAGCCGAGGCGTTCGGCTCCATGTACACGGCGGGCACCGCGATGGACCCGGTCTCGCTCGCCGTGGCCGTCGACGAGAAGGCCCGGATGCCCGCGCTGCCGGACCTCGGCAGTGAGCCGACGACGGCCGCCGAGCCTCCGAAGAAGGCCGCCGAGGAGCACTCCGCCGCACCGGCGACCGTCTCCTCCGACTCCGGTCCGGGCACCGGCACCTACCTCGCGATCGGCGGCGGCGTACTGCTGCTCGCCGCGGCGGGAGCGGCGTTCTTCGCCCTGCGCCGCCGCGCGGCGCAGTCGGCCCCCGAGGCGGCCGACACCTTGGCGGGCCCCGACTCGCCCCGGACTTCCTGACCCCGGCATCCCCCCATGCATGCCTTATGGATCATCACCCCCTCCCCCCACTCATCTCTTCCGCCCCCTGTCCCTTGAGGAGACCCACCGACATGGCAGCAACCCGCCGCCCCATAGCCCTCGCCGCGGCCGTCGCCACGGCCGCCGCCCTCGGCGCGGCCTTCGCCCTCCCGGCCCTCGCGGCCGACGGCTCCTCGGCCAAGGCCGCCCCCGCGGCAGTCGGCGCCCCTACGGAGGTCTACCAGCTGGAATCGGGCACCCTGGACTGGGGCCTCAAGGCCTCCTTCCGCTCCATGATCGACCGCCTGGGCGGCACCGCCACACTCGCGGACGGGGCAACCAGGAACGCGGACGGCTCGTACGAGTTCCCCCTGGAGAAGGGGGAGTACGAGCTCGGCACCCACGCCGTGACGTCCTCCTTCAAGGGCAGCGTGCACTACGAGGCGCACGGCGGTGTCTTGGACATCAAGCTCGCCGACGTCAAGGTCCTCACGCTCGGGAAGAGCGGCAGGATCACCGTCGACGTGACCATCAACTCCCCCGGCGAGGACGCCGTCGTCACCGACGACCTGACGATGGCCGAGCTCGACCTCACCGACGTCGAGCCCTCCCGGGGCGCCGACGGCATGAAGTACGCGGACATCCCCGCCACCTTCACCGAGGAGGGCGCGGCCGTCTTCGGTTCCGCGTACCAGGAGGGTGACCCGATCGACCCGGCCACGCTGACGGTCAAGCCGGCCACCGGCCGGCCGACCGAGCAGCCGACGGGCCGCCCCACCGAGCAGCCGACCGAGCAGCCGACGGGCCGCCCCACCGAGCAGCCCACCGAGCAGCCGACGGGTCAGCCGACCGAGCAGCCGACCGGGCCGACCGCCCGGCCGAGTGCCGACCCGACCCCGACCCCGGCCGCCTCCGAGACCGCCGCGCCCGTCAGCGGCCCGGTCGTCGACGGCACCCTGAACTGGGGCGTCAAGGAGAAGTTCCGCACCTACGTCGTCGGCAACATCGCGCACGGCAAGGTCGAGACGAGCGGCGGCGCCACCACCGTCACCGACGGCTACCGCTTCACCGGGGCGACCGGCCACCTCGACGCCGACAAGAACACGCTGACCGCCGCGTTCAAGGGCAAGGTGCGCTTCCTCGGCCACGAGACGGGCGGCGCGTACGACCTCGACCTCGCGCTCAGCAACCTGAAGGTCGACATCGAGGGCGCCTCCGGCAAGCTCGTCGCCGACGTCACCACCAAGGAGCGCGCGACCAAGGAGAACCCGCACCCGAAGGCCCAGGAGTTCACCGGCGTGCCCTTCGCCGACCTGAAGGTGCCCGCGGGCGCGCTCGCCGCCAAGAACGGCGTCGTGAACCTCAAGGGCATCCCGGCGACCCTCACCGAGGGCGGCTCCAAGGCGTTCAGCGGCATGTACCCGAAGGGCGGGGAGCTCGACGCCCTGAACGTCGCGGTCTCCCTCGACAAGGACGCGCAGCTCCCGGGCGGTTCGGCCGGCGGCTCCGGCTCCACCGGCGGTTCGGGCTCCACCGGCGGCTCCACGGCCGGCGGTTCCACCACCGGCGGCGGCACGGTCGGTGGCTCAACCGGCGGCACGGTCGGTGGCTCCGGCGCCCTGGCCTCCACCGGCTCCGACATCCCGACCGGCGCCCTGATCGCCGCCTCCGGTGTCGTCGTGGCGGCCGGTGCCGGTGTCGTGATCGCGGCACGCCGTCGCCGTGACGCCACCTCCTGACCCGCCCGCACCTCCCTCGGGGCCGTACCGGCAGCGGCAGTGCTCGCCGATGCGGCCCCGCGGCCGTACCCGATCGGTTCCCGCCCCGGCACCGGGCAGTGCTTGAATGCCCCCGTGAACGACTACGACGCACCCCGGGGCATCGACGTCCTGCGGGTGTTCTGCGGACCTGACGGCCGGCACGGCAACGCCCTCGGCGTCGTACGCGACGGAAGCGGCCACCCCGACGAGGCGTCCCGGCAGCGGCTCGCCCGGCGACTCGGCTTCAGCGAGACCGTGTTCGTCGACGACCCGGAGCGCGGGCGGGTGGACATCCACGCCCCGGGGCTGCGGTTGCCGTTCGCCGGGCACCCGCTGGTGGGCACCGCCTGGCTGCTGGACCTGGAGGTCCTGGAGCTGGCGGTCGGGGAGGTGTTCGCGCGCCAGGACGGGGAGTTCACCTGGATCACCGCCCGCCCCGAGTGGGTCCCGCCGCGCACGCTCCGGCAGTACGCGACGGCCGCCGAGGTCGAGGCGCTGCCCGGACCGCCGCCCGGTGAGGGGTGGCTCTACGTCTGGGCCTGGGAGGACGAGGCGGCCGGGCGGGTGCGCGCCCGGGCCTTCCCGAGGCGCGGGGAGGAGACCGGGATCGTCGAGGACGAGGCGACGGGTGCGGCGGCCCTGCTGCTGAGCGCGCAGCTCGGCCGGGCCCTCAACATCACCCAGGGACGCGGCTCCCAGATCCTCACCGCACCCGCGCCGGACGGCACGGTGGAGGTCGGGGGCCGCGTCCTGTTGGCCGTCCGCGGCTGAACCCCGGACGGCCGGCTGTCGCACGCCGGTGGTTCACGCACTGAGCGGGAAGACCTCGCCCAGGTCGCGGAAGACCGCGGTGTTCAGCGCGAAGGCCCGCTTGCACTCCTCGATGATGCGCTGCTTCTCCAGATCGTCCGCGTTCACCGCGTCCAGCAGCTCGCGGTACCCCCGCTTGAAGGCGGCCGGGTTGGTGATCTCCTCGAAGACGTAGAAGCGCACGCCGTCGCCCTTGCGCTCGAAGCCCCAGGTCTTCTCCGCCTTGTCACGGATGATCTGGCCGCCCGAGAGGTCACCGAGGTAGCGCGTGTAGTGGTGGGCGATGTAGCCGGCGGGCCAGGTGCGCGCGCACTCCGCGACCCGGGCCGCGTAGGCGGCGGTGGCCGGCAGCGGCTCCAGGCCCTCGCGCCAGTCGGCCCCGCGCAGATGCGCCAGATCGCGCTCCAGTTCGGTGGAGCGCATCAGCTCGGGCTGTATGAACGGGCCCGCGACCGGGTCGTCGCGCAGAGCCTCCGAACCCTCCTCCAGTGCCCGGTACACGAACCACAGCTGCTCGGTGTAGCGCGTGTACGCGTCCACTCCCAGCCGCCCGCCGAGCAGGTCACTCATGAAGGTCGAGGTCTCGGCCTCGGTGTGCTGCTCGTGCGACGCGGTACGGATGAGCGTCGAGAAGGGAGTGACGGTGGCGGTTGCGTCCAAGGCGGGCCTCCGGGGACCGAGGGGGACGGGAAGTCCAGAGAGAGACGAGATACACCGGCAGGCGACCGCCGCGACGGTACGGCGGCGCGTGCCAGTAGGCCCGATCCTCCTACTTAGGTTTACCTAAGTCAACTGGTTCCCGACTGTCTGTCGGTAAAAACCTACGCGCAGGGGGAGTGAAGGGTGCGGTTATGGATGCTTCGGGGTGATGTGCGGGTGATCCGAGGCGAATCCGCGGGTGATCTACGGGTGATCTACGGGAGGGTCAGGATCTCCGCTCCGGTCTCCGTGACCACCAGTGTGTGCTCGAACTGGGCCGTCCGCTTCCGGTCCTTCGTCACCACGGTCCAGCCGTCCTCCCACAGGTCGTACTCGTGGGTGCCCAGCGTCAGCATCGGCTCGATGGTGAAGGTCATCCCCGGCTGCATCACCGTGGTGGCGTGCGGGCTGTCGTAGTGCGGGATGATCAGGCCGGAGTGGAACGAGGAGTTGATCCCGTGCCCGGTGAAGTCGCGGACCACCCCGTAGCCGAACCGCTTCGCGTAGGACTCGATGACCCGGCCGATGACATTGATCTGGCGTCCGGGCCGGACCGCCTTGATGGCCCGGTTCAGCGACTCCCGGGTGCGCTCGACCAGCAGCCGTGACTCCTCGTCCACGTCGCCGCAGAAATAGGTGGCGTTGTTGTCGCCGTGCACCCCGTTGATGTACGCGGTGACGTCCAGGTTCACGATGTCGCCGTCGCGCAGCACGGTGGAGTCGGGGATGCCGTGACAGATGACCTCGTTGAGCGAGCTGCACAGCGACTTCGGGAAACCCCGGTAGCCGAGCGTCGAGGGGTACGCGCCGTGATCGACCATGAAGGCGTGGGCGACCCGGTCGAGCTCGTCCGTGGTGACCCCCGGGGCGATGTGCTTGGCGGCCTCCTCCATCGCCTGCGCGGCGATACGGCCCGCGACGCGCATCCGCTCCACGGTATCGGCGTCCTGGATCTCCGGGCCGGTGTACGGCTTCGGAGCCGGCTTCCCCACGTACTCGGGACGCCGGATGTTTCCGGGTACGGAACGGACGGGAGTGATCTCCCCTGGTACGAGAAGCGACTGGCCAGACATGTCAGCGAGTCTAACCAGCGGCCCCGGGGCACCATGGCAGGGAGGAAAGGAGCCGTCGATGGCCCTGTTCAAGAAGCGCACGGTCGGCAAACCGGGCGAATGGTACTACTGCCTGGAGCACAAGAAGGTCGAGGAGGGTCCGGAGTGCCCGGCGCAGAACCGCTTCGGCCCCTACACCTCCCGCCAGGCGGCACAGCACGCGATGGACACGGCCCGCGACCGGAACCTGGAGTGGGACACGGACCCCAAGTGGCACGACGAGGACAAGGGCACATCGAGCCCGCCCGAGAACTGACCCTCAGCCCGCGCGGGGGCGAATCAGGCCCGTCCGGGGTGCAGGCCAAGCCCGACCGGCGCTTGAGGACGTCCTTCCAGCCCCTCCGGCGCCTGACGAGCGGGGGCGGGGGTGGACCCCGGAGACGGCACACCGCTCACGCCTCCGCCCCCGCCGCCCGCCTCCGCACCGCGTCCTCATCCGTCTCCGAGTCGTACCGCACCAGCTTCGGCAGCGCGGCGGTCAGCAGCGCCACCGACGCCACGCACGCCACCCCGCCCGTCCAGATCGCCGACCGGGTCCCCGTCCAGCCGGCCATCGCCCCGGCCCGCACCTGACCCAGCTGCGGGCCGACGCTGTACGAGAGCACCTCGATGCCCGCGAGCCGGCCCCGCAGCTCCTCCGGGATCGTCTGGTTCCAGATCGTCGCCCGCCCCAGCCCGCTCAGCATGTCGCCCGCCCCCGCCACGGCCAGGCAGAGCAGCACCACCCACACACTGGAGAACCAGCCCGCCGCGGCGATGGCCAGCCCCCAGGCCGTCGCACCGAACACCACGAACAGCCCGTGCCTGCGCACCCGTGACGTCCAGCCGCTGGTCAGCCCCAGGGCCAGCGAGCCGACCGAGCCCGCCGCGTACATCAGGCCCAGCGACCACTCCGCGTCCAGCTCGTCCGCCAGGAACGGGAAGATCGTGTTCGGAAAGGCGAAGAACATCGCCGCCAGGTCGATCGCGTACGTCCCCAGCAGCACCGGCCGGCTCCACGCGTACCGCGCCCCCTCGACGATCCCGCGCAGCGACGGTTTCTGCGCGTCACGGGCAGGCGGTGCGGGGGAGAGCCGCAGACAGAGCACGACGGAGACGGCGAACGTGCACACCGTCACCCCGTACGCCGTGCCGTGACCGGCGTACGCCACCACCAGACCGGCCAGCGCCGGGCCCGCGATCGCCCCGATCTGCCAGCGCAGCGAGTTCAGCGCGGCCGCCGCCGTCTGCTGCGCGTGCGGCACGATCCGGGCCATCAGCGAGTCCAGCGCGGGCCGCTGGAGCCCGGCGAGCGCGGACACCCCGCCGGCCACCACGTACAGCGGCCACAGCAGCGGCTCCGGGAGGAGGGCGTTCACCAGCAGGACCGCGGCGAGCACACCGAGCCCCGCCTCGGTGAGCAGGATGACCCGGCGGCGGTCCACCGAGTCCGCGAGCGCCCCGCCGTACAGCCCGAAGACCACCAGCGGCACCAGCTCCACCGCGCCCATCGCCCCGACCGCGAGCGGCGAGCCCGTGAGGTCCTTGATCTGGAGCGGCAGCGCGATGAGCGCCATGAAGCTGCCGAAGAACGTGATCAGGCCCTGGACCCACAGCAGCCGGAAGTCCGTCGAGGAACGCCACGGCGAGAGATCCGGCAGCAGGGCGCGGATCTGGGCCGACCGCGGCGAGGGGGAGGAGGGCGAAGGAGGCGCTGAGGTCACGATGGGCCATGATCCGTACTGCCGGGCGCCCTCGGCAAGCAGATATTCCGGTACGCCCCGGGCCCGCCCGCCACCAGCGCGCGGGCGGCGGCCGGGTCAGCCGGCCGGCCGGGCGAGCCGGTCCCGGAAGGTGCGCCGGCCGCGCCCCGGAGGTCTCCCGTTCTCCCCGGCGGCCGCGCTCACCAGGTGCTGCACGATGTCCAGGTCCACGTCCTCGTCCCCCGCGACCACGAGCGACTCGTGCGCCGGGCCCCCGACCTCCGGGTCACCGCCGTCCAGCGTGAGCACCCGTGCCCCGGCCCGCCGGGCGTCCTGCGGCCACCGGGTCCCGGCCGGCGCATCGCGGAGCAGGGCGACACGTACGGCAGCCATGGCCCGGCATCCTGCCCCGGCGGCACGCCCCGGCCGGGCCCGGCGGCCGCTCCCTCACCCGAACGGGGGACCGCGAGGTGAGCGGAACAGGGCGCCCGGGGGCGGTTTCCCGGGCGCTACCTGGCAGTAGGGTCGGTCCATGACTACACAGGACAGCGGCAGCGCGCCCAAGCCCCCCGCCAAGGACCCCTGGGACCTTCCCGACGTCTCAGGTCTGCGCGTCGGCGTGCTCGGCGGGACCGGACCGCAGGGGCGTGGCCTCGCCTACCGGCTCGCCCGCGCCGGACAGCGGGTCACCCTCGGTTCCCGGGACGCGGCGCGTGCCGAACAGGCGGCGGCCGAACTGGGCTTCGGCGTCGAGGGCGCGGACAACGCGGAGTGCGCCCGGCGCAGCGACATCGTGATCGTCGCCGTGCCGTGGGACGGCCACGCCAAGACGCTCGAATCCCTGCGCGGGGAACTCGCGGGCAAGCTCGTCATCGACTGCGTCAACCCGCTCGGCTTCGACAAGAAGGGCGCCTACGCCCTCAAGCCGGAGGAGGGCAGCGCCGCCGAACAGGCCGCCGCCCTGCTGCCGGACTCCCGCGTCACCGCCGCCTTCCACCACCTCTCGGCCGTGCTGCTCCAGGACGAGTCCATCGAGGAGATCGACACCGACGTGCTGGTCCTGGGCGAGGCACGGGCCGACACGGACCTCGTGCAGGCGCTGGCCGGCCGGATCCCCGGGATGCGGGGCATCTTCGCGGGCCGGCTCCGCAACGCCCACCAGGTCGAGTCGCTGGTCGCCAACCTGATCTCGGTCAACCGCCGCTACAAGGCCCACGCCGGGCTGCGCACCACCGACGTCTGACCGGGCCCGGTCGGGGCACGACGGGGCATGGGGGACACTGGACGGGACCGCGACCCGTTCCCGACAGGAGCCGACCCCCATGCCCCGCATCGCTCTCTACGCCCTCGTCGTCTGCGTCCTCGCCGTCGTGGCGGCCGTGGTCTCCTTCGTGCAGGGCAGCCTGCTCGGGATCGTCTGGGTGCTCATCGCGGGGCTCTCGTCGAACATGACCTGGTTCTACATCCGCAGGCACCGGCTGACCGCCGCCGACGCGGGCTGAGCCGCCCGCCGCTCCCGTTACGCGACCGCGCAGCCCGGATCCCGCTCGTCGAAGAGGCCCCGCCAGAAGCGGTAGAGGTCATAACCGCAGTACCGCTGGAACTCCTCGACGCCGAGTCCGCCCAGCAGCGTGTGGATCCCGTCGAAGAAGACGATGTTCACCTCGGGGATCCACAGGATCGCGAACACCGCGATCAGCCCGAACGGTGCGATCGGCTCCACCTGACGCCTGATCCGGTACGACAGCCAGGGCTCGATCACCCCGTAGCCGTCCAGCCCCGGGATCGGCAGGGAGTTCAGGATCGCCGCCGTCACCTGGAGCATCGTCAGGAACGCCAGCGCGTACCGGAAGGCGACCGGCACCCCGTCGAGCGCGTCCAGCCAGAACGGGGCCGTGCACACGATCGCGAAGGCCACGTTGGTCAGCGGGCCCGCCGCCGAGATCAGGCTGTGCTTCCACCTGCCGTGGATCCGGCCGCGCTCGATGTACACCGCGCCGCCGGGCAGCCCGATCCCGCCCATGATCACGAAGAGGACCGGCAGCACGATGCTGAGCAGCGCGTGGGTATAGGCGAGCGGGTTGAGGGTCAAATACCCTTTTGTGCCGACTGAGGTGTCCCCGCTGTGCAGCGCGGTACGGGCGTGCGCGTACTCGTGGAGGCAGAGCGAGACGATCCAGGCCCCGGTGACGAACAGGAAGACCGCGAAGCCGGTGGCGTCCGCGAAGCCCGTCCACACCGCCCAGCCCGCGACCGCGGTGACGGCGGCGATGCCGAGGAAGACCGGGCTGATTCTCCGGTCGCCGCGTTTGGCTGCGGTGGTCATCGGCACTCGACTCCTGGGGGTGGGTGGCCCCAGGGGGTGGGGCCGGGAGGGCGATAGTACGGTTCGCACTCCGACGGTTCGTATGGTTCCGATGGTTCCGACACGGCGGGAACGTCGGGGACCGGGGGCGGAGTTCGACCCAGTCGACGCCGTTTCCGCCCCGTCACGGACAATGGGCCCGTGCGCTACTGCATCCTCGGCACCACCCGGGCACTTCGCGACGACGGCACGGCTGTCGCCCTCGGCGGGGCGCGGCTGCGCGCCCTGCTCACCGTTCTCGCGCTGAGCCCCGGACGGACCGTCCCGGCCGGGGTCCTCATCGACGAGGTGTGGGACGGCGACCCGCCCGCCGACGCGGCCGGCGCCCTCCA
>NZ_NEUE01000080.1 GCF_002910905.1 Streptomyces sp. SM11
AACCGCAGGACAGGCAACACCCGCACCACAGGAACGAGAGGCGCCAGCACCATGGCTAGCGAGTACGGACTGAAGCGTCACTTCAACGGCGACGCGGCCCGCCTCATCGGCGGTAAGATCCGGGCCGTCCACCCGGGCTTCGACGTGGAGGACTATGCGGCCGAGGTCGAGAAACGGATTCCCGGACTGGAGCTGAAGGACCGCGTGATGGTCCTCGCGGAAGGGCTGCGGACGCGACTCCCCGAGGACTACAGGGCAGCTGTGCCGATCCTCCTCGCGATCCTCGAGGACGAACTCGCCGAGGGCGAGGGCATGTTTAACAGCAGCTGGTTCCTCATGCCGGTGGCCCGCTTCGTCGAGGAGTACGGCCTCCACCACCCCGAGCTGTCCCTCGACGCCATCGAGGAGATCACCAAGCGGCACACCGGCGAGTACGCCATCCGGCCCTACCTCGAGCAGCACTACGAGCTGACTTTGGAGCGGGTCGCCCGCTGGGCCGTCAGCCCCAGTCACAACGTGCGCCGGCTGGCCACCGAGGGCGTCCGCTCCCGGCTGCCCTGGCACCGCACGCTCACCGTCTTCGTCCAGGACCCGCACCCGGTCCTGGAGATCCTCGAACCGCTGCGCAGCGACTCCTCCGAGTACGTGCGCAAGTCCGTCGCCAACAACCTCAACGACATCTCCAAGGACCACCCCCAGGTCGCCCTCGACACTGCTCTGCGCTGGCTGGAGGAGAGCCCCACCCCTGAGACCCGCTGGATCGTCAAGCACGGCCTGCGCACCCTCGTGAAGAAGGGCGACCAGCAGGCCCTGGCCCTCCTCGGGGCGACCGGCGGCGAGCACGTGCTCGTACCCCGGCTGCGGATCTCCCCGGAGGCGGTCACCGTCGGCGACACCCTCGTCATCGACTTCGACATCGAGAACACCGACGACCGCCGGCACAGCCTCGCCATCGACTACGTGGTGCACCACGTCCGCAAGAACGGGCGCAGCATCCCCAAGGTCTTCAAGCTGACCACGCTCGAACTCGGACCCGGCGAGAAGCGCACGCTGAAGAAGTCCCACCCGATCCGAGAGATCCAGACCCGCACGTACTACCCCGGCGAGCACGCCGTCGACATCCAGGTGAACGGCCTCGTGCGGGCCACCGGCCGCTTCGGGCTGCGCACATGAGCGCCCGCCGGATCACCCTCACGGCCGCCGACCCGCTGGTCGCCGACCACCGGATCGGCGGCGTCCCGGTCGTGCCCGCCGCCGCGCAGATCGACGCCCTGCTCGCCGCCCGCGACGCCGAGCGGCCCGACCGGGTGTGGAAGCTGGAGCAGATCGCGTTCAGGGCGCCGCTGACCGTCCCCGGTGCCGAGGCCGGCATCGACGTGGCGGCGGCCGGGGACGGCCGGTACGCGATCCGCTCCGTGCCGTCGGCGCCCGGCGAGGAGCCGGTCGAGCACAGCGCCGCCCGCGTGACCGGCACCCCGCTCCCGCCGCCCCGGTACGTCGACGTGGCCGGGCTCAGGGCTGGCTGCACCCAGCAGGTCCCGCAGGCGGACCTGGCGGCCTGGCGGGACGCGAGCGGCATCGCCTACGGGCCCGCCTACCGCGTCATCCGGTCGGCGCACCGCGGCCCCGGCCGCATGCTGCTGATGCTCCGCGCCGAGGACGGCGCGGACGGCGGGGCGGTGCCCCCGTTCGTACCGCCGCCGCTGCTCGACAGCGTCTTCCAGGCGCTCGGCATGCTCGACGACGGTTCGGCCGGCGCGTGCCTGCCCTGGTACGTCGGCCGGCTGGTGGCCCGCCGCCGGATCTCCGGCACGGTCATCGCCCTGGTCGAGCGGGACGAGCCCGCCGATTCCGGCTCCGGCGACACATCCGCGGGCGCCGTGCGCGGCCGGGCCGTGGTCTGCAACCAGCAAGGGGAGGTACTTCTGGAGCTGGACCGGATCACCCTCAAGGCCGCTGGGCCCACC
>NZ_NEUE01000081.1 GCF_002910905.1 Streptomyces sp. SM11
GGCGGGACCTGCGGGACCTGCGGGCGGCGGCGCGGCCGGGGGTGCCGGGGTCTTGCCCGGCCGGGCGAGTGGGGCTGCCACCTGGTGCTCCTTCGGCAGGATGGGCTGAACAGGGTGAGGGGGACGGGCTGCCCGGAACAATGTGCTCCGGGCAGCCGTGCGGCTACTTGTCGAGCTTCAGGCCACGGCCGGTGACCGCGCTCTCGCCCTTCGCCTGACCGGAGCTCAGCATCTTCGTGTGGTCGCCGCCCGCGGCCATCTGTGCCGAGGTGACCTGCTGCTGCACCGGGCCCCAGGTCCAGCCGGGCACGATGGTGTCGGCGGCCTCGCCGGCCACGGCGTACACGTCCTGGCCGGCGAAGTAGGAGGTGTCGAACTCCTTCGCCGCCGCGGCGCGCATGGCCTCGTTGGCGGGCAGGGCGCTGCTGGGGGTCTTGAGGGAGCTGAGGCGGGCGGTCATGGCCGCGGGGTCGGTGGTGACCCACTTGATGAACTCGGCTGCGGCCTCGGTGTGTTCGCTGCCCTTGGGCACGATGTAGGAGGTTCCGCCGTACATGCCGGTGCTCGGCTCGCCGTCCCAGGTGGGCAGGGGGGCTATGCCCCACTTGCCTTTGCTGTCCGGATAGCTGACGGGGAAGGTCCCGGCGCTCCAGGCGGCGCCGATGACGGTGGCGACCTTGCCGGTGGAGCGTTCCTTGGCCTCGCCCTCGCCCCAGAGCGGGGTCCTGGAGGCGAGGCCGTCCGCGAGAAGTCCGTCCCAGTAGGCGGCGACGTTGCGGGAGGCCGGGTCGTCGATGTTCACCTTCCAGGCGTCGCCCTCGGTGCCGTACCACTGGGCGCCGGCCTGCCAGGCGAGGCCGGCGAGCAGGGCGGGGTCGCCGCCGCCGAAGTTGGTGATGGTGACGTCGGGGGCGGCCCGGTGGATCTTCTCGGCGGCCGTACGGTACTCGGCCCAGGTCGTCGGCACCTTGACGCCGTGCTCCTTGAACAGGTCCTTGCGGTAGAAGAGCTGGATGGGCGTGACGTCGAACGGCACCGCCCAGGTGGAGCCTCCGAGGTTGACCAGGGACTGGACCGCTTCGGGGAACTCCTTCTCCACCAGTTCGCCGGAGCTGGGGGTGAGGTTCTCCAGGTTGCCCTCGCTGGCGTACTCGGGCAGGGCGGAGTAGTCCATGGTGGCCACGTCGGGGGCGTTGCCGCCCTTGACCGCGTTGGACAGCTTGGTGACTCCCTCGGGGCCGGCCGGGACCAGCGAGAAGGTGACCTTGATGTCGGTCTGCGTCTTGTTGAACGCCTCGACCGTCTCCTTGGCGCCAGCGGCCGCGGACCAGAAGGTGAGGGTGACGGGCTTGCCGTCGCCGGAGCCCGAGGCGTCCGGCCCCGATCCGCCGCCGCAGGCGGTGACGAGCAGAGCGAGTGAAGCGGCGGACGCCACGAGGGCGAGGCGGGACGTGCGGGCGATACAGGGCATGGGCCGGCTCCTACGGGACCTCGAACTGCGGGAGATGAGGTGAACGGCACACATCATTTTGCGCATTACCGATCGCCGTCAAGAGCAAACGACCAATTCAATCGAATCGATCACCAGCGGGTCGACGTCCCGCTCCTGACGTCATCGGGCCCCGCGCATGCGAAGAACCGTGCCCGCAGGGCTTGTTGCCCCGGGGCACGGCCCGTGGTGTGGCTGTTGGCGTGGCCAGCGGCATGACTTCCTCCGTCAGGAAGCGGCGGCGGCCGCCCCGCAGGAGGCCCGGACCCGCAGCGTGGGCAGGATGTCCAGGTGCCGGCGGGCGGCGGGAGCCCGGCCGGTCGCACCCGTGTCCGTCGCACCGGGTTCCGCCACACCGAGACGGGACAGCAGCAGCCCGGCGGCCGCGGCCCCCACGGCGTGCTTGTCGGGGGACACGGCGGTGAGCGGCAGGTCGGCGAGCCCGGCGACCTCGTCGTCGTACGCGATCACCGCGAGGTCCTCGGGCACCCGCACCCCCCGGGCCTGGAGCCGTGGGATGAGGACGATCGCGTCCGCGTCGCTGTGCACGATCGCGGCGGTCACGTTGCCGCTCGCCACGGCCTCGCACAGATACTCCAGCGTCCGCTCGAAACGCTTCGCCTCCGACCGTGACGCGGTGTCGTCCAGCGGCGCGGCCGACACCGGGGTCAGCCCCAGCGCCTCCGCGGCGGCCCGGTATCCGACCCGCAGCCGGGGGGCGGTCGGACTGTCCTGCACGGCGAGCGCGATCGCCCGGTGCCCGAGCCCGGCCAGGTGCGCCACCGCTTCGGCGGCGCCGTGAGCATGGTCCGAGCGCACCCGGTCCAGGCCCGCCGCCGGATGACCGAGGGGCGCCGAGCGTTCCACCAGGACGACCGGCGTCCTCTGCTCCACCGTCCACAGCCCCTCGCCCTGCTCCGGGCAGCCGCGCTCCCAACTCGGCGTGAGCAGGAGTCCGTCGGCGCCGGTGGACAGCAGGCGGCGGGCCTGGGCCGCGTCCTCGTCGGGGAGGTAGTGGGAGAGCCCGATCGTCAGCCGGGCGCCCACGGCCTCGACCACCTGCCGGGCGCCGCGTACGACGTCCGCGTAGTAGTACTCGGTGGTCGGCACCACCATGCCCACCACCAGTCCTTCGGCGGGGGGCGCGGCGGCGGGGGCGGGCCGGGACTGCCCGGAAGGCCACACCACCGCGCCGTGCAACCGCTCCACCAGGCCCTGGGCGGCCAGCGCCTCGACGTCCCGGCGCAGGGTGACGGCGGACATGCCGAGCTCCTCGGCGAGTTCGGCGACGCGCAGGCTGCCGCGCTCGCGGACGAGCTCGAGCACCCGCTCGTGGCGCTGATCGACGTGCAGTCGCATGGATCCCCCTGGACTCGGAGACGGCTGGGCCGGACTTTGGCCCGACGGTGTTCCGGCGGCGTAACCGCCCGGTTCTGTTGCCGGCCGGCTGCCGCCCGGGACCCGTCCGGCCTGCCCCAACCATATCGATCACATCTGCTCGAAACGATCCGAGCAGGGTTTTACCCCGGAGCGACGGGCGCGCGCCGGTTCCTCCCCGGCAGAGGCATACACACCCCAAGAAGCGATCGATACGATCAATTCAGCCAAAGTTATTGAGCGAGTCGTCTGGTGGCTGCTAGAAAGTGCCAGCCCGCTCAGAACAGTCGGATCCCGGGTTCAGTTCAGCGCCCTGCGCGCCGGGTTCCCACCGGAGACATGTCACCGACCCGGAGCTCTCCATGACTTCTGCCTGGTCCCGCCGTACCTTCCTGGCCACCTCCGCGGCGCTCACCGCCGTGAGTGGCGGCGCACTGGTGCTCGCCGCGCCCGGCGCAGCCTCCGCCTTCGCCTCCGAGGACGATCCGTACGCCGCGCTCCGCACGACCTGGAGCGCGCTGATCCTCGGCGAGGGGTTCAGCCCGACCACCGAACCCTTCAGGAGCCGGCTGGCCGATCTCGGCGCGAAGGCCTCCCGGTGGCTGGAGTCCATGGCTCCGACGGAGGGCTCGCTGTGGCCCGACGCCGTGTTCGCGGATCCGGACCCGGACACGGACGCCGAGTCGTACGTCCTCTCCGGGCGGATGGCCGACAGCTTCGTCCGGCTGAACACCATGGCCCTGGCCTACCGCCAGCAGGGCACCGGCCTGACCGGGAACACCGGACTGCGCGATGCGGTGCTCACCGGCCTGGAACACCTCAACACCCAGGTCTACAACGACGGCCGGACCCGGTACGGAAACTGGTACAGCTGGCAGATCGGCGCGCCGCAGGCCCTGCTGGACGTGTGCGTGCTGATGTACGACGCCCTCACCCCGGAGCGGCTCGGGCGCTACTGCGCCGCCGTCGACCATTTCGTGCCGGACTCCGCCGTCGCCTCGTACACCGGGACCAGCACCGGGGCGAACCGGGTCGACCTGTGCCGGGTGCTGGCCCTGCGCGGGGTCGTCGGCGGGAGCGCGGCGAAGATCGCGCTGGCCCGGGACGCCCTCTCCCCCGTCTTCCCGCTGGTGACCGAGGGCGACGGACTGTACGCCGACGGCTCGTTCATCCAGCACACCACCGTGCCCTACACCGGCAGCTACGGATCGGTGATGCTCGGCGGTCTGGGGCTGCTGTTCGCGCTGCTGAAGGGAACCGCCTGGGAGGTCACCGACCCGAAGCGGCAGGTGGTGTTCGACGCGGTGGAGAACGCCTGGGCCCCGTTCCTCTTCAACGGTCTCGTCATGGACGGCGTCGCGGGGCGTGCCATCAGCCGCGGCGAGGTCGACGACCACCGGCGGGGACACCCGATCCTCGCCTCCGTCGTGCTGCTGGGACGAGGCGCGTCGGCCGCCGAGAACAGCCGGTGGCGGGGGCTCGTCAAGGGCTGGGCGCAGCGCGACTACTACAGCCCGCCGCTGAGCAACCCCTCGCTCGGGCTCACCGCACTGGCCAGGATCAAGGACGTCCTGGACGACACGTCCCTCACCGCACTGCCCGAGCCGGACGGCCACCGGCTGTTCCCCGACATGGCACGGGCCACGCACCGCCGTCCGGGCTGGGCGGCGTCGCTTAGCATGGCGGACCGGCGGATCACCTATTACGAGACCGGCAACGGCGAGAACCTGCGCGGCTGGCACACCGGAGCGGGAATGCTCTATTGGTGGGGCGACACCTTCGCCAACGGCCAGTACACCGACGCCTTCTGGCCCACCGTCGATCCGTACCGGCTGCCCGGCACCACGGCCTCGCGCAAAGTGCTGGCCGACGGGGCGGGCGGCGACTGGGGCGTTTCACTCCCCGATGTGAACTGGGTTGGCGGGGTCACCGACAAGAAGCGCGCCGCCGTGGGGCAGTACCTCAAGGGGCTGTCCAGCACGCTGATGGCGAAGAAGTCGTGGTTCTTCCTCGACGACACCGTCGTGTGCCTGGGCGCGGGCATCCACGGCCGCGACGGCGTGGCCGTGGAGACCACCGTCGACAACCGCAACCTAGGTCCGACGGGCAACGCACCGTTCACCGTCGACGGCTCGGTCAAACCCCGCACGCTTCCCTGGTCGGCGACGCTGACGGACACGTCCTGGGCGCATCTCGCCGGGCACGGCGGCTACGTCTTCCCGGGCGGGGCCACCGTGAAGGCGCTGCGGGAGAACCGGACGGGCCGCTGGCGCGACATCAACACGGCGGGCTCCACGGATCCGGTCTCCCGGAAGTACCTCACCCTCCGGTTCGACCACGGCCAGGACCCGTCGGACGCCACGTACGCGTACCAGCTCCTGCCCGGCGCGTCCGAGCGGCGCACGGCGGCGCGGGCGGCGGACAGCGGCTGGCTGCGGGTGCTCGCCAACACGGACGATCAGCAGGGGGTGGCGGTGCCCTCACTCGGGCTGACCGCCGTCAACTTCTGGTTCGGCGGGAGCGTCGGGCCGCTGGTGGCCGACGCCCCGTGCTCCGTGATGGTCACCGAGCACCCCGACGGGACGGCGACGGTGTGTGTGAGCGACCCGATGCGGATGCGCACCAGCCTGACCCTCATCTGGAACCGGGCGGTCGCCTCGGTCGTTTCGAAGCCGGCGACGGTGACTTCGGCGACCACGGGGGCCTCGCTGCGCCTCGTCCTCGGCGACCTGACCGGGACGCGCGGGGCGACGCAGACGATCAAGGTGCGGCTGCCCTGAACCGCGTCGGCGACAGGTGACCTCGGGCGCGCCGGTCAGGCAGACGGGTTCAGGTGTTCCTCGATCCAGCGGACGCCGAAGTCCACGGCCGGTCCGGCGTCGAACAGGCAGCTCCTGGCCGCCCCGACGAAGCCCTCCCGCCCGATGCCCGCGGCGAGCATGCTCCCGACGATCACCGCGAAGGGGTCCTGCCCCTCGGGCACGACCGGGGAGTAGTCGAACGCGCCGTGCTCGGAGTCGATGTCCCGGAAGGTGCGCCAGATCCGCTCGCTCTCCACCCGGATGGGCTGCTCGTACGTCACGAACCGTTTGCCGGGGGCCTGGGCCAGCGCCTCGGCGTGGTGCAGCAGGGTCATCGACTCCCGGGGCGCCCCGAGGAGCAGCACCCGGCCGCCGAGGGCCACGAGGCGCGCCAGCGGGCTGCCGGGACCGTGCGGGGCGTCCCAGGGGTGGTCGTCCATCAGCGCGGCGGCCGAAGCGCCGAGCGCCGCGAGGCTCACATCGGGGTGGCGGCTGCGTACGGCCCCGGGCCTGTGGCGCAGAGCTTCCGGGAGGCGTCCGTTGGCGTGCTCGGCCTCGCTCAGTTCCGGGTCGTACGCGGGGTGGTGGGCGCGCAGGGCCTCCTGCCAGGCGCGGGGCCAGGTGGTGAGGCCGTAGGGCGGGGCGTCGTTCCAGCCGCAGGTGACCACCAGCGTGCCGGTCGGTCCCACCACGTCCAGCAGGGCGTCGATGACCGTCCCGGGGCCGCCGGGGACGTAGCCGATCGCGGACAGTCGCGTATGGAACATCACGGTGTCGCCCGGGGCGAGGCCGAGGCCGGTCAGGTCGTCCCGGACGCGGTCCCGGGTCACCGGTCCGTCGGAGCGGCGCAGCAGTTCCGTCTCGTCCATGCCTCACCACCCTAGGGCCTGGAGGAAACGCGCCTGCCCGGGTGGACGCGCGCCGGTCATGCTGTCGGCCGGCACACGGACTGGGGAACATCTTCATGACGAACGACGACCGGACCGGGCCTCCCCTGCTGGGAAGCGAGCGCGAGACGCTGCGGGCCTTCCTCGACTACCACCGGGAGACCCTGGCCATGAAGTGCGCGGGACTGAACGACGAGGAGTTGCGCGAGCGGTCGATGCCGCCGTCGGCCTTGTCGCTGCTGGCTCTGGTACGGCACCTGGCGGAGGTGGAACGCACCTGGTTCCGGAGGGTGTTCGAGGACGCGGCCGCCCCGATGGTGTGGTCGGAGAAGCTCTTCGACTTCCAGGCGGCGTACGACGCGAGCACCTCGACCCGGGCCGAGGCGTTCGCCGCCTGGGAGGCGGAGGTGGAGACCTCGCGCCGGATCGAGCGGGAGGCGGCCTCGCTGGATCTGGTGGGGCGTCAGCCCCGGTGGGAGAAGGAGGTCTCGCTGCGGATGGTCATGGTGCACGTCCTGCTGGAGTACGGCCGCCACAACGGTCACGCGGACCTGCTGCGGGAAGGGGTGGACGGGGCGGTGGGTGCGTGAGACTGCGGTCTGTGGCCGGTCCCGTACGCCTTTCGACCGCGGCGGGCGCGCTCGTAGACTCCGCTCCATGACTCAGCAGCAGATGTCTCCCGCTCTCGTCTCCGTGTTCGCGCCCGGCGGCACCCTGCGTGCCTCGATCAACCTGGGCAATCCGATCCTGGCCCACCGGGATCCGGCGAGCGGCGAACCGGCCGGGGTCTCCGTCGACCTCGCGCGGGAGTTCGGGCGGCGGCTCGGGGTGCCCGTCGAGCTGGTGCCCTTCGAGAGGGCCGCGCTGTCGGTCGACGCGGTGCGGGCCGAGAGCGCGGACATCGGGTTCTTCGCGGTCGACCCCGCCCGGGACGATGGGCTGCGGTTCACCGCCCCGTACGTCCTCATCGAGGGCGCGTATCTGGTACCGGAGGCGTCCCCGGTCTCCGAGAACGGCCAGGTGGACCGCGAGGGCGCCCGGGTCTCCGTCGGGGCCGGGTCGGCGTACGACCTCTTCCTCACCCGCGAGATCCGCCGGGCCGAGGTCGTCCGGCTGGAGGGCGCGCCTCGCGCGCTCGCGGCCCTGCGGGCGGGCAAGGTCGAGGTGGCGGCCGGGATCCGGCAGTTGCTGGAGGCCGAGGCGGCGCGGGCCGGGGGCGTACGGGTGCTGCCGGGTCGGTTCATGGTGATCCGGCAGGCCATGGGGGTGCCGGATGGGCGGGGGCAGGCGGCACAGGAGTTGCTGGCGTCGTTCGTCGAGGAGATGAAGGCGGGCGGTTTCGTCGCCGACGCCCTGAAGCGTCACGGCGTCGAGGGTGCGACCGTGGCGCCGGCCGGCTGAACCGCCTGCGGGCGCCGGGCGGCTGGATCTCCCTCGGTACCCGGCCGGATCACCTCATCCCCGGTCCTGCACCGCCAGGCGATCTCGGTGGACGCCAGGTGGGCGAGCCCCCGCTGTTCCCGGAGCCGGCCGTGGTGGGCGAGGCGGGTGCGATGGGCGTCCCGGCCGGGGGCGCGGCCGGTCCAGGCCGCCGCCGCGACAGAGGGGAGGCGGGGCAACAGCAGGTCGTCACGTCGTCGAGGGACTCCACGGATTCGGCGAAGACGGTGGCCTCCACCCCGGCGACCCGGTCCTCGGGGATGCCGTGGGTCGCCGGGTCCCAGCGTGCGGTGTGTTCGCCCCGAGGGGGCGGTAGGCAGGAAAGCCGAGGCGGGCGGCGGTGGACGCCTGGCCGGGCGGAACGACCGTCGAGACGTAGCGGCGGTCCAGGTAGAGATGGGACCGCGGGGAGAGCAGGACGCGGCCGCCGCCGTCGAGGACCCGGGCCAGGGCATCTCCCGCAAGGAGGCCGCCGCCCGCGCGCCGGCACTGCGGCCCCGGCTGATGATCTGCGACGAGCCGGTGTCCGCACGGGACCTGACCACCCAGCGGACGGTACTCGAACAGCTTCAGGAGATCCCGGAGCAGTCCGGCGTCGTCTGTCTCTTCGTCACGCACGACCTGGGAGTGATCCGCTGCATGAGCCACCGGTGGCGGTCATCCGGGGCGGCGAGCTCGTCGAGACGGGACTACGCACGGCGCGTCACCTCCGATCCCCGGCACCCCTGTTACCCGTGCGCTGACGCTCGCCGCACCCGTCGCGGAGCAGCGACGGCGGCGGCGTAGGCTTCGTCGTCGGCCTGACCGGCCGGGCTACCGCGGTCGGCGTCGGCGGGTCAGCACGCGGGTGGTGCTGCCGTCGTCCTCCGCGATGTCCCTCACGTGCTCGAAGCCGATTCTGTGCAGCAGGGTCAGCGAGGCCTCGTTCGCGGCGGCGACGGTGGCGTGCACCTCGGTCAGTCCGAGCGTGCCGAAGCCGTGGGCGACGACGGCCTGTGCCAGCTCGGTCCCCAGGCCGGTCCCCCACGCCGTGGGCGCCAAGGCGTAGATGATCTCGTGGCCGTCGACGACGTCGGTCCGCTTGATCTCGGCGTGCCCGACGAGGATCCCGTCGCGGCGGACGGCCCAGACGGCGAACAGGTCCTGGGCGTAGACCTGGGTGAAGACCCGCCCGAACACGGACCGGTCCTCCGCCTCGGACGAAGGGCCGTCACCCATCCATCGGGAGACCCTGGTGTCCTGGAACAGGGCGACGAAGTCCCCTTCGTCCTCGGGGACGTACGGCTCCAGCAGGAGCCTCTCAGTGCGCAGAGTCGGTGTCACGGTGCGTGACGCTACCCTGGCGACGACCGTGCGGGCAATCGGCTTCCCCGCACCCCGGTCAGGAGGGCGGGAAATCGGCCGCCGGGTTCTCGCGCAGCAGCCGCAGGGCCTTCTCCCGCAGCCGCTGCCGGTGCTCGGGGTCGGTGGCCCGGTCGGCGGCGCGACCCAGTTCCTCGGCGCGTTCACGGGTGCGGCGGGCTCGCTCCACCGGGCTGTCGTACAGGTTCATGGGGATGTCCTCCGTCGTCGGTCCTCCGTCGGCAACCAGCGCTGCGTGCGCGACCGGAGAGCTGGGGGTGTCTCGTCGATCAGGGCCGGAGAAGGCCGCGGCGTCCGGTGCGGTGCATCGCAAGGCGCTGGAACGTCCTCGTCGCGGAGCGATTCGGGTGCTTCGGCAACGCCGGAAGGGTGAGGCCTCCCCTGCTCGGGCGAAGCCGAGAGCTCGGGGAGGTACCGGGCGTCGTGTACCCGGCCATGATCGACGAGCTACCCCTAGCGTCACCGGAATCGGCCTGACTCGCATCTCGTGCGGCTACGTTCGGTGACGACGGGAGGGGGCGGGCCCCCCTGGGACGGCGACCGCCCCTCAGTCGGCGGTGTGGTCCGGATGTCCTTCGGTTCGCCGGGCCGCCTTCATCTCGGCCTCGTAGAGATGGTCGCGGCCCTCGGCGAGCTCCTGCCTGATCTGCCGTTCGATCGTCCGGAACACGTCGTAGTAGGTGGCGTTGTATTCCTCGACGATCTGGAACGTCCAATGTCCGGGGATGACGTTGCGGCCGAGGATCTCCCGTTCGACCTGCTCGGCCCGATGACTGTGCCCTGCGGCACGGAGTAGTCGGACGGCGTCGTCAAGCGCGAGGTCGGCGCTCCCGGTGAGCTGGTGGAAGTCGTAGAGCGCGCCGCGGGCACGCTCGGCGGTCTCCAGCGCCTTCGACAGAGCCCCGAGAGCCTCGACGGTTGTGTCGGTGACGCTTTCGGGTCGCTGGTGCCGCGGATCGGGCGGCGGGGCTCCGGGGTTCATGGGACTCCTTGTCCGCGTGGACGGTCGTTCGTATCCCACCTTGCTGTCCCGGGCCTCGTCGCACCCGCCGAGTACATCCGGAACGGCCAATCGGCGATCTCCGCGTTCCCTAAACTTCTCTATCTGCATGCATATGAAGCCCAACAGGTATGTTTTGCGTATGATGCATACTCATGGGGAATGACGAGCGGGAGCTCTACTCGGTCGGCGAGGTGGCCGAGCTGCTGGGCCTGCATGTGCGGACCGTCCGGAACTACGTCCGCGACGGCCGGCTCAAGGCCGTCCGGATCGGCAAGCAGTACCGGATCAGCAAGGAGGACTTCGCGGCTCTGACCGGCAGGCCGGCCGACGCCACGGCCCCGGGGCCGACACCCGCGCCGGGGCACGTCGAGGTGTCCAGCATCGTGCAGATCGACGCGCTCGGTCCGGACGCCGCGCACCGGCTGAGCACGTACGTCACAGCGAGCACGCAGTCCGTGCGGGACACATCGGACCCCCTGCGCGTCCAGACGGTCTACGACAAGGAGCGAACCCGGATGAAGATCGTCATTCTCGGCGGCACGGCCGCCACCGCCGATCTGCTGCACATGATCGACGGCCTACTGGGCCCGGACAACGACCTGTTCACGTCCACAGCCAACTCCACGACCTCCTCCGGTTCCACCTCCACGTCCACGGGCAGGCAGGGGGCGGACCGTGCCTGACATCGTCGAGCACCATGGCGTTCCGGTCCTGCTGTGCGATGCCGACGGGGTGACCATCGCCGACGTCCAGGGCGCCCTGGACCAGCTGATCGGTGCCGCGTTCCAGAGCGCGGACGTGGTCGCGGTGCCGTCCACTCGGCTGGACGACAGCTTCTTCGACCTGAGCACCGGCCTTGCCGGAGAGGTCCTGCAGAAGTTCGCGAACTACCGGCTGCGGCTGGTCGTCGTCGGGGACATCAGCCGTCATCTAGCAGCCAGTTCGGCCCTCCCCGACCTCGTCCGCGAGGCCAATCGGGGCCGGGACATCTGGTTCGTCCCTGATCTGGAGGCGCTCGCCGACCGCCTGGCTCCGAACGGGGCGGGCCGCCCGGCCGGCTGACCCTCTTCCGGCCGGGCGTGCCGACGCCCCGGCTCACGGTCTCCTCCGGTCACCGCAGGACACGGCCAGGCGTCGACCCGGGCGTTCCAGTCGGTCTGCGGGGCCGCGTGGTGGGAGGCGGTGAAGCGGTGGACCGTGTCGTGCCCCTCGGAGTGGAGCCCGGCGCGCTCGTCCGCCTCGATCACGACCTCCAGGCCGCCCGGTGCGGCGATGAAGGTCACC
>NZ_NEUE01000082.1 GCF_002910905.1 Streptomyces sp. SM11
CGAGGTCACGCCCCCGGACGAGCCGACGGCCACCGCCACGGACGCTCCGCGCACCGACAAGCCCTCGCCGGACCCGTCGTCGCCCGCGGCGAAGGACTCCGGGGAGCCGGCGCCCCCGCTGGATTACACGCGGTTGATGCCGACTTTCCTGGGGCTGCTGCCCGAGGGCCTCTCCGTGGGAGAGGAGACGGACACCGGGGGCGAGTTCGCCTCGGTCGTCGTCGACGACGGCGAGGGCCGGTCCCTCGTGCAGATCAATGTGCAGAGCGACATGCGGGGCGCGGCAGGCGATCTGTACGGCGAGGCGACCACCCTGCCCGACGGCACCCTGCTCGCCACCTCGAAGAAGTCCGGTGAGAAGGGCGGGGCGGGAGTCGTCTGGTGGTCGGCCGACACGATGCGCCCCGACGGCCTGCGGGTCGTCGTCTCGGCCTTCAACTCCGGCGAGCAGTCGGCGCCCGCCACCCGCCCGGAGCCCGCGCTCACCATGGACCAGCTCACCGCCCTCGCCACCAGCCCGGAATGGCTGAAGCTCCAGCAATGATCCTCCGCCGGGTCCGCCGGGTCCGCCGGGTCCGCCCGGGTCCGCCGGGGTCCGCCCGGGCCGCCGGGTCATTTGGCGTCCGAATACCGCTCCACCACCGCCGTCGTGAAGGGGAACCGCACCGGCGTCTCCCCGAAGGCGGTCCGCCCGGCCAGCTCGCCCGCCGTGCGGATCGCCTCGACGACGGCCGCGGTCTCCCCGGCCGGGCAGTGCACGATCACCTCGTCGTGCTGGAAGAACACCAACTGCGCCCGCAGCCCCTGCTCGAAGAGCGTCCGGCGCAGCGCGGCCAGGAGCAGCAGCGCCCAGTCGGCCGCGCTGCCCTGCACCACGAAGTTACGGGTGAAGCGCCCCCGGGCCCGCGCCGGACCGCCGTCCGGCGCGGCCCCGGGACCCTCGGGGCCTTCCTGGGGGATGCCCGCCTCCTCGTCCTGGCCCGCCAGGGCGACCGGCGGGCTGGTCCGGCCCAGCCAGGTCCGCACCACCCGCCCCTCCTCGCCCGCCCGCGCCGCGTCGTCGACATAGGCGACGGCGAGCGGGAAGCGGCGGCGCAGGGCGGCCAGGTTCTTCAGGCCGTCGCCGGACGTCTGGCCGTAGACCGCACCGAGCAGCGCCAGTTTGGCGTGCTCGCGGTCACCCTGGAACGCCCGGTCGGACAGGGCCTTGTAGAGGTCGCCGTCGTGACCGGCCACCTCCATCAGGCCCCGGTCGCGGGAGATCGCCGCCAGCACCCGGGGCTCCATCTGGTCGGCGTCCGCGACGACGAGGCGCCACCCCTCGTCGGCGACGACGGCCTGCCGGATCACCTTGGGGATCTGGAGGGCCCCGCCGCCGTTGGTCGTCCAGCGGCCGCTGACCGTGCCGCCCGGCTGGTACTCCGGGCGGAAGCGGCCCTCGCGCACCCAGTCCTGGAGCCAGGACCAGCCGTGCGCGGTCCAGATCCGGTACAGCTTCTTGTACGCGACCAGCGGTTCGACCGCCGGATGGTCCAGCTCCTCCAGCTCCCACCGCCGGGTCGACTTCACCGGGATGCCCGCCTGCGCGAACGCCTTCACTACATCGGCGGGCAGATCGGGGCGGACCCTTCTGCCGAAGGCCGCCGACACCTCGTCCGCCAGCTCGGCGAGTCTGCGGGGCTCGCCGCCGCCCGCGTACCGCTCGCCCAGCAGCCCGTTCAGCACCTCCCGGTGGACGTCGGCGCGCCAGGGCAGCCCGGCCCGGTGCATCTCGGCGGCCACGAGCGTCCCCGCCGACTCCGACGCGGTCAGCAGACGCATCCGGTCCGGGTGCTCCGTCGTGTCGTGGCGGCGCAGCTGGTCCGCGTAGACCCGCAGCAGCCCCTCGAACGGCACCCCGGGGCCCGACGACGGCTCGAAGAGGGAGGACTGCGCGCCCGGTTCGGCGGACCGGGCGGGCGGGTCCGGCGGCACCGGCGCGTTGTCCAGCCGGGCCAGCGCGGCGGCCGCCGACCGGGGCTCGCCGAGCCGCCCGGCGTGCCCGAGCAGCAGCAGCTCGGCGCACTCGACGTCGTAGCACCGCTCGATCCGGACCCCGGCGGCCAGCAGCCTGGGGTAGATCCCGGCGGTCGACCGCCACACCCAGCGCATCACGCCGGGCCGGGAGCGGACCGCCTCGACG
>NZ_NEUE01000083.1 GCF_002910905.1 Streptomyces sp. SM11
ACGGGGGTGGCCGACGCGAACGCGGTGGGCGTGGTCCGGGCGGGCGCGGCGGCGGTCCCGGCGGCGACGGGCGCAGTCTCGACGGCCGTCTCCGTCTCCTGGTCGCGCAGGGGCACGACGCCCTCGGCGCCCAGGAGGCGGGCCAGCTTCACCGGGGTTCCCGAGGCGAAGATGGCGGGGGCGGTGACGGAGGCGCCCAGCTCGTCGCCGAGGCGCACGGCGGCGACGGTGACGTTCACCGATTCGCCGCCCAGGTCGAAGAAGTTGGCGTGGACGTCGAAGCCGGGGTGGTCCAGCGTGGCCGCGAAGACCCGCGCGATGGACCGCGCCAGCGCCTCCTCCGTCATACCGGTTCCGGCGGACTCGGTGGCTCCGCCGGACTCGGTGGTGGCTTCGGCCACCGGCGCGGCGGCCAGCTCCGCGATCGTCGCGAGCTCCGGTGCCGCCGCCGTCTCCGGCGCGGACTCGGGGCCCGCCTCGGGCACAGCACCGGACTCCGGCTCCTCACCCGAGCGCAGGATGGTGTCGCGCGTGGGCAGCGGGAGCTTGGCGCGGGCCACCTTGCCGTTGTTGGTGAGCGGCAGGACGTCGAGGTCCACATAGGCGTCCGGCACCATGTAGGCGGGCAGGGCGGCGCCGACCAGGGCGTCGAGCCGCGACTTGACCGGCATGGCGTCGCCCACCAGGTAGGCGGTGAGCCTCGGTTCGCCGCGGCCCTCGAAGCGCGCCGCGACGACGAAGGCGGCCGTGACGCCGTCGATCCGCTCCAGCACCCGCTCGATCTCGGCGGGCTCGATGCGGTGGCCCCGCACCTTGACCTGGGCGTCGGTGCGGCCGAGCCACTCGACCGCGCCGTCCGCGTGCAGGCGGACCTCGTCCCCGGTGCGATAGAGCCGCGTCCCGGTGGCGGGGTGGTCGACGAAGACCTCCCGCGTCAGGTCGGGCCGTCCGGCGTAGCCGCGGGCCAGCCCGGTACCGGAGAGGTACAGCTCGCCGGTGCTCCCGGCCGCGCACGCGTTCAGCTCCTCGTCGAGGACGTGGAGCTCCATGTGCGGGAGGGGATCGCCGAGCGGGAGGAAGGTGCCGACCGACTCGACCTGGTGGGCCGCGGCCCAGATCGTCGCCTCGGTGGGGCCGTACAGGTTCCACAGGGCGCGCGCGGGCTCGTGCAGCCGCTCGGCGGTGGCGGGCGACAGCGCCTCGCCGCCAGAGAGGACGGTAAGCGAGGCGTGCGGGGTCCAGCCGGTGCCCAGCAGCAGGCGCCACAGGCTCGGCGTGGCTTGGGCCACGGAGACCCGGCTCGCCAGCTCGACCAGCCGGTACGGGTCGGCCGCGGTCTCGCGGGAGGCGAGGACGACCGTCGCGCCGACGGTGAGCGGCAGGAGCAGTTCCAGCAGGGAGATGTCGAAGGCGACCGTGGTGTGGGCGAGGAGGGTGTCGTCCGCCGTGACGCCCACGCGTCCGCCGATGCCAGTGAGGAAGTCGGCGAGCGCCCCGTGTCCGATCTCGACGCCCTTCGGGTCGCCGGTCGAGCCGCTGGTGAAGAGGGTGTACGCCAGGTCGGCGGCGGTCACGCGCGGGGGTACGGCCTGGGCCGCCCCGTCCGGCTCGGGCACCCGCCGCGCGGGGCCCAGGGACGCGCCCAGGTCGTGGGTGCGGGCGTCGGTGAGGATGAGCTCGCAGTCCGAGACGTCCACGTACCGCCGCAGCCGGTCCACGGGGTAGCCCGGGTCCAGCGGCAGGAAGGACGCGCCGACGCGCAGGATGCCGAGCATGGCGGGGAGCAGCGCGATGTCGCGCTCCAGCAGGACGCCGACCACCGAGCCGCGCTCGATGCCCTCGTCGTGCAAGCGGGCCGCGACTGCGTCCGCCCAGCCGTCGAGTCCGGCGTAGTCGAGCGTGTGGTTCCCGGCGCGGACGGCGACGGCTCCGGGCCGCTCGGCGGCCGCGGCGGCGAAGAGGTCCAGTACAGTCGGGCCGCCGGTCTCCTCGACAAGCTCCCCGGCGGTCCCCGCGCCGGAGTCGGCGGCCTCGGCGGAGGCGGTGGACTCCGTCGGCGGCTCGTCGCCCTGGAGCAGCGCCACCATGGCCAGGTCCTCGACGCGCTCGACGAAGTCCAGCGCCTCGTCCTCGCCCATGGCAGTCTCCCGCACGAAGATCGTGGGCGGGCCGTCGGTCAGGTACAGCAGGGCGATCTCGGTGTGGGGGTCGGCGGACGCCTCCTCGCCCGGGGCGCGCTCCAGCACCATGACGCGGGTGAAGCTCGGCTCGTCGGCGCCGAGCGGCCGTCCGGCCAGCCCGAGGCGGACCTCGAGGTCGCCGGTGTAGCCGTGGCAGGCGGCGGCCTCGTCGAGCCGCTCCCGCAGGGTGCGGGCGGTCCCGCCGTCGTAGCGGACGGGGAAGCGGGCGGCCGTCAGCCCGTGGGTGCGCTCCGCGAGGACGCGGGCGCAGGACGGGGACCAGGCGAAGTCGAAGACCTCCTCGCCGACGCGCTCGGCGACGGCCGCGAGGAAGGCACGGAAGACGGCAACGCTCTCCTCGCGCGAGGCGGGGACGTACGCCAGTTCGTAGTGCCCGTAGTGGGCGGTGGCCGCGGAGAAGTCGTCGGCGGCCAGCGGGGCGGGCCGCACGTCCTCCAGGCGGGCGCGCCACCGCGGCTCGTGGGGGCGCAGGAGCTTCTGGGCGTCGGCGATGCCGGCCAGCCGCTCCTCCGAGACGGCCGGAAGCGGGGCGCCGGGGGCGATGCCGAGCCGCTGGGCGGCGGCCTGGCCGCTGAGCGTGCTGCCGTCGACGGCCCGCCAGTCGCTGAGGACGAGGTCGGCGTCGGGGGCGGCCAGGGTGATGGCCGTGGTGGTAACGGACAGCACCGTGGTCTCGGTGCGGGTCTCGTCACGCGGGATCAGCCGGGCCTGGCGGGTGTAGACGGCGCCCTGCTCGGTGACGAGGGCGGGCACGCCGAGAGGGTTGGGGAAGGAGCCGTAGTCGAGGGCCCGCACGAGCCGTACGGCCTCGGCGGCGGTGGTGCCGGCGTGGATGACGCCGCCGCCCGCCATGCGCGCGGACCGGCGGTAGAAGCGGCGCTCGCGGCCGCTGGTGTCGAGGACCTCAGGGAGGTTACGCCGGGCGACGTGCGGGACGAGGTCGGCGAACAGCTCGATGCCCGTCTCGGCCGCTTCGTAGGTGAGGGAGAGGGCGGTGGCGTGGGCGCGGACCGGGAACCAGCGCTCCAGGAGCACGCCGCCGGCGTCGACGGCCTCGGTCATCAGGTGCCAGGTGGCCGCGTGGCGCGGCACGCCCTCGTACAGGGCCCAGGCCGGGACGTGGCTGCCGGAGTAGCGGGGCAGCGGGCCGTCGTGGAAGTTGATCGCGGCGATCTTCGGAAGGCCGAGCACGGCTCCGGGCAGGATTCGGAAGTTGACCATGCTGAACAGGTAGTCGAACGGCCGCTCCGACAGGAGCGCCGTCAGGTCCCCGGCCGGGTCGTGCACGGGCACGTCGTGGGCGCCGGCCCAGGCGACGACGGCGGGGTCGTCGCTGAGGACGCCCTCGATCGTCACATCGGCGTCCAGGAGCCGCGCGCCGCACTGGATAAGGACGCGGGTGCCACCGATCAGGTAGCAGTTGGCCTTCATGCTCACCGCTCCGCCTTTCCGTGTCCGGCGGCCTTGCCGCCGTCCTCGGCGGCGGAGGCCTCGGAGTCGGCGGGTTCGGCGGCCGGGGCGTCCGCGGCCCCGCCCTCGGCGGTTTCGCGCGCGACCCAGGCGTCGATCTGGGCCACGACCTCCTCGTCGTAGGAGAGCTGGCCGGGGGTCCACAGCGGGTTGGAGAGGCCGCGGTGGGTCCGCTCGCACATCTCCCAGTCCTCGTAGTTGGCCTTGTCCCACAGCGCGAAGACGTCCTCGTGCGAGAAGTCGCTCTTGGCGGTCTCGGTGGGGTGGAACAGCCAGAAGTGGCGGACGAAGCAGGTGCCGGGGCTCTCCGGCCAGACCCACTGCATCATCACGTAGTCGGCCGTGAACCCGAAGAGCAGGTTGGGCAGGATGGTGATCCAGTTGATCTTCTGGAGGTCGCCCTCGGGGACGTTCGGCATCGGCGTGCGGGGGCTGCGGCCCGACACGGAGACGGAGTTGTAGCCGGTGCGGATCGACTGCCAGGCGCCGACGATGTCGCCCTCGAGGTCGTAGGTGCCCGCGTCGTCGAAGTCGGTGATGCGGTGCAGGTCCTTGTGGGCGGTGGGGAAGTGCAGGCTCTCGTTCACGTTGTGCGCGACGAGCTTCCAGTTCGAGGCGACCGGGTAGTCCTTGGCCTCGACGCACTCCAAGTCGGCGAGGTCGTAGACTTCGGCGAACGCGCCGAACTCGCCCAGCGACTCGTCGAGGCCCGGGGCGTCGTCGGAGAGCGCCACGAAGACCACGCCGAAGCGGACCTCGGTCCGCACGGGCAGCAGGCCGTTCTTCTCCTTGTCGAAGAAGTGGTCCATGTAGGTGCCGTTGAGGCTCTTGAGCTTGCCGTTCCGGTCGTAGACCCAGCAGTGGTAGAGGCAGACGAGGCTCTGGCGCTTGCCGGTGGCCTCCTCGACCAGCTTGTAGCCGCGGTGCCGGCAGTAGTTGTGGTAGCCCTGGATGCCGTTGTCGCCGTGGATCAGCAGGATGGACCCGGAGCCGATGTTGAGGGTGCTGTAGGCGCCCTTCTCCTTCAGGCGGGAGACGTGGTCGACCGGGAGCCAGCGCCGGCCGTAGATGCGGGACATCTCCCGGCGGAACTGCTCCTCGCCCGTGTAGAACTCGTGCGACCTGCCGATGCCGCCGGTCTCGAAGTAGGGCCTGTCCTCATCCTGGTCACTGATGAGATCGAACATGCTGGACGCACGCGTCATCTGCGGGTCTCCCTCGAACGAAGCGCATGGAGTTCCGTGCCGGCGTTGGGGCGGTCCGGGGCCTGCGGACAGGCCGCACCGGGCCCCGGCGCGTCGGGACGGCGGGGTGACTGGGGTGCTCTGGGGGGGGGAGGGTGTGCGGATCCGGGCGGGCCTGGCGCGCCGGTGTGCGGGAGCGGACCGGACGCCGGTGCCCCCGGGCGGGGGGGGCTGGCGTCCGGGACGGTCGTCCCGCCACAGGGGCGAGGAGGGGGGCGGCGTGGGAGGGGGCCGCGGCGCACATGGGGTGGCGCGAGGCACTGGCGCGAGCGCCCGGAAAGGCGGGGCTCGGCGCACGGTGCTCGGCGGAGGGGGTACAGGGCCGGGGGCCGGGGGCTCCGGAGGGGGCCGCGGGGGGCGTCAGGCGGCGGGGTCGTAGATCCGCTCGTCCTGCGGCACACCGGCGTCGTCGTAGAGCCGCTCCAGGGCGTCCGGCGCGTAGATCTCGTAGTCGGGGACGACGCCGCCGATCAGGCCGAGCATCTTGTTCGTCCACTCCTGGGACTTGCTCATCGCGCTCATCGTCGCCTTGAAGAACGGGGGCAGTTCGGTGAGCTCGCCCAGCGTCGTGGTGAAGTCGTAGACGCCGGTGCTCTCCTCGTCGCGCAGCTTGTTGTACTCGGTCAGCGCCTCCTCCATGGGACGCTCGCCCGCGAGGCCCTGGTGGATGCGCTCGGCGAGCAGCTCGCCGTGCACGAACGAGTCCGTGATGCCCCAGCCGGTGTAGGGGTCCTTGTGGTAGCCGGCGTCACCGACCAGCGCCCAGCCGGGGCCGTACGCGCGGCGGTAGTAGTTGTCCGGGTAGCGCATGGGGCGGAAGTCCTCCGCGCGCCGGCCCATGTCGCGGAACTGCTCGCCCATCTCCGGGGACACGTCGTCGATGACGGCCTGGAAGTTGGTCTCGACGTCCTGGCGGAACTCCTTGAGGTACCGCTTGGTGCAGATGGTGGCCACCATGGTGAGGCCGTCGTTGGTCGGCCAGGTGCCGAACCACTTCTCGTTCATGCCGTTCTTGTGGTGCAGTCCCCACGACTCGAGACCGGCGTAGTACGAGTAGTAGATGAAACCGGCGGCGGGGCGCACGTTGTACAGCTCCGCGCCCACCTTCTTGGCGACGGTGGAGTGGAAGCCGTCGGCGCCGACGACGATCGTGGCGCGGAACTCGCGCTCGGGGCCGTCCCCCTCACGTCCGCGGATGCCCGTGACACGGCCGTCGGATACCACCACGTCGGTGACGGTGAAGTTCTCCACGACCTCGGCGCCGGCCCGGCGGGCGGCGTTGACGAGTATCTCGTCCAGCACGGTGCGGCGCGGGCAGTAGACGGCGTCGACGCCGTCGACGGGGTCCGCGAAGCCGTTGAGTTCGATGCCCCGGTACCCGTAGTGCATCTTGCGGAGCGGGGGCGTCTTGGCCGCGATGACCTCGTCGAGCAGGCCCCACTCCTTGAGGCGCAGCAGACCCGCCTGGTGGATGTAGTGCGTCGACACCGAGTCGCTCGGGAAGGAGGCCCTGTCCACCACGAGAACGCGGTGCCCTTGACGGGCCAGATGCATGGCCAGTGGCGCCCCAGCGCAACGGCCGCCAACAACAACGACATCGTACATACGAAGTCCCCCCGGACTGGGTCGGTTTCAGGACCTGACGGACTATCAGCCCTGCGGTGCAAGCGTGGTACGGAGGCTATGGGGGGGGAATGATCTAGGTCAAGCGTCGACCATGGAGGAGCATGCGCAGTAGCGCAGATTCCTCCACCCGGACGGCTCATTCCGACCCGTCGGCGGGGGGCATGTCCGGCATGCCATGCGAATTCATTCAAGAATGTGATGCACACCACACCTCGACCGAAGGTCAAGAACAAGCCATTCATAGCGTGAACTAGTGCAAGCCTAAAGAAGTTCTTCCACTCTCGGGCGACAAGGATTGCGCCAATCGAAAGGGTCGGTCTACCTATCGGTAACCCATGGAGGAGACACCCATGGCGGCCGACACGGCGAAAGGGCACGCTTCCCGGCGCGCCGAGAAGCGGCACCGCGAGCGGCGGCGGCACACGCCGCCCCAACGGCCGTGCCGGCATGGAGCCGAGGGCCGGCGGGCCGGGGTGGCCGGGGTGGCCGGACCACTACGACTGACACTCCGTCAGCGCGATAGCTCTCAGTCGACGTCCTGGCCGGGAGGCGTGACGAGGTCCCCCTCCCCCAGCGCGTCGAGGAACCGGCACGTGCCCGACGGGCCGGTGGCCCAGCGCAGGACCCGCAAGTCGTCGGCGCTCTCGCCGGTGCGGAAGACGGCGAGCAGGCGGGCCTCGGTGCGGCGCAGCGCTATCAACCGGGCGCCGCGGAAGTAGCGGTGCAGGGCGGTGAACTCGCGGACCAAGGCCGGGGCGTCGACCAGGCCGGGGACGGCGTCCGCGGGCAGTGGGACGAGGTCGCGGTCGCACAGGGCGAGGACCTCGGCGACGCGCGGCTCGGTGTCCTGCGCGGCGGGACGGGTGCGGCCGAAGAGCAGCCGGCCGCCACGACGTCGGTGAGGACGCACGGGTCCCCGGTCCTGGCCTGCCCTGTCCCTGTGAGCTTCAGCTCCCCCGTGCCGAACTCGCCAGTACGGCCGCGTTCAGCGCCTCGGCCCGTGCGGCCAGCTCCGCCGCCTGCGCGGCGAGCCGGGTCGTCGCGCAGATGCAGAGGCTCCGCGACTACCCCTGCGGGAGCGAGGCCGTCCGCGAGGGTCGGCTCGGCCTGCACGCCTGGTACTACGAGGTCCACACCGGCGCCGTCCAGGCCCACCAGATCGCCACGGGTACCTTCTCCTCGCTGTAGACGGCAGTGCCGGTGCGTGCGGTCCCGCCGCCGCCCTCGGCTGCCACTCCCCCCACCCCCAGGAGCTGAAGTCAATGAAGACCTCTCCACGTCTCCGGTTACGGCCGGACGTCCTCTCCCGCGACCTGCTCGCATCGGTCGTGGTGTTCCTCGTCGCCGTCCCCCTGTGCGTCGGCATCGCCGTAGCCTCCGGTGTCCCCGCCGAACTGGGTCTGGTCACGGGAATCGTCGGCATCGGCATCGGCCTGATCGGCAGCCAGCTCTACGCTCTGGCGGGAGCCGAGGCGCACGGAAACGGTCTCGACAACCTGGCCGGTCTTCCGGAGCTGCTCACGAGGAGTGTGTCCGGAGCCCCGGCGCTGTCCTCCTGTGCGATCGATGTCGGGGCCATCGCCGTGCTCATCCTGTGGAAGCGGCTTCCCGGACGCCTGCCCCGGCTGCTTCCCGGACCGCTGGTGGCCGTAGGGCTGGCCATCCTCGCGGTGGCGGTGCTGGACCTGCCCGTCGCCACCATCGAGGTCCGCGGCCTGGTCGACTCCCTGAACCTGACGGGCCTGGACGACATCGGGCTGCTGGCGGATCCCGCGCCACTGAGCGTCGTTCTCGCCTTCACGCTCATCGCCTCCGCGGAGTCCCTCTTCAGCGCCGCCGCCGTGGACCGGATGCACGACGGCCCGCGCTCCCACTACAACAAGGAGCTCATCGCCCAGGGAGCGGGGAACACACTGTGCGGCCTCGTCGGCGCGCTGCCCATGACCGCCGTCATCGTGCGCGCAGCGCCGGCAACGTCCAGGCCGGTGCCCGTACCAAGATATCCAGGATCCTGCACGGAGTGTGGCTGCTGCTGTTCCCCGCCCTCCTCGGCCTGATACCTGTGGCCGCGCTCGCCGGGGTGCTCATCCATGCCGGCGCCAAGCTCGTCCCGGTCAGGATGTTCGGGGTGCTCTGGCACGAACACCGCGGCGAGGCTGTGGTGTTGGCGACGACCGGGCTGGCGATCATCGCCACGGACATGTTCATGGGTGTCCTGGTCGGCATCGAGGCGGCCGTTCCAAGAGGACGTTCCGGTTAAAAACCGAATAGTGCATGGGTTGTGCCAGGTTATGGGTGTTTCGCCGGTTGCTCGTTTCGCGAGGTTCGAGATCATCGCGATGCGGATCATGCTCTCGGAGTGTGCGGGTTTGGTCTCGTAGTCGCGGGCGAGTCGGCGGTGCATCATGATCCATCCGGTTGGGTCGGCCGCGCGGTGAGGTGCTCGCCGTGGACGAGTCCTGTTCCGCGCGGCCTCCCGCCGAACCGGACATGACGGTTTCCCTGTCATCCGGCTCTCCAGTGACTACGGCGTGAGTGTTCTGACCGGCTGTTCCGAGTGGATGCGGTCGTGGCAGACGTCGCAGTCCACGACCGTTTTGCGGCGTCGTTGGAGCATGACGCGTGCCCAGTCGGAAGGCTGCCATCCGGCATGTGCGAGGTCGGCGAGAGCGCGGGCGTGGTGCACTTGCACGTTGCCCTTGCTTCCACAGATTTCGCAGGTGCCCGCAAGGAGTCTCGCGATGAGTGCGGCGCCCCGCAACACCTGCATGATCGCGGCCCGGTGGCGTTCGTCGAGTCGCTGGTAGAGCGCGAGCAGCAGGCCGGGGCGAGTGGCGAAGTGGTCGAATGCGATCGGTCTGCTCACCCCGGCTTCTTCCGCGAGGGTGACCAGCGTCAGGCCGTCGGCGCCCCGAGTGCGCACGATCGCCACGGTTTCGACGTTCCTGACGAGGACGGCTTCTTCCGCCACACCGACACCCGCCTGAACTCCGACGCCCCGGCCGACGTCCCGCGCGAGAGTCGCGCCCTGGGCGGTGTGTATACGCCCACTGCGTGCGACCGGTGGGAGCCGCCCTCGAACCGCTCCGCACCCGCTTCCTCACCGAACACGCCGCCGCGGCCGACGAGCTGCGCAAGACCCTGGTCCCGTCCCTGCGGCAGCGCCGAGGAACGACACGGCGTACGCCTCCCCTTCCCCGCGCTCTGACCATCCCTCACGCTCCCTCCCTGGACGTCCCTGTACGGCTGCGGTGGCAGACCCTCACCGCTGGCGTCGGACCCGTGCCCCGCAGTCAGGAACAACGAACCGGAGCAGAGCGCACCTCATCGCTCAACCGGGCCCGTCCCTGGCGACGGTACTGCCGGCGCGCAGAAACGGGCTCAGGCAGCACGCGACTCGCGGCGGTAACCGCCGGGAGCCCGGCCGTACTCGCGCTTGAAGGCCTTGGCGAAGGCGTACTCGGAGCTGTATCCCGTTCGGGCCGCGACGGTCACGAGCGAAGCTTCGGACTCGCGCAGCAGCTTCGCGGCGGTCGTCATGCGCCAGCGGGTCAGATAGGTCATGGGCGGTTCGCCGACGAAGGCGGTGAACCGGCGCGCGAAGGCCGCTCGGGACAGTCCCACCCGGACGGCCAGCGACTCGACGGTCCATTGAGCGGACGGAGCCTCGTGGATGGCCGCCAGGGCGGGGGCGATAGCGGAGTCGCCGAGTGCCGCGGCCCACCCCTTGGTCTCCGTCGGTGCCTGTTCCTCGATCCAGGCGCGCAGGATGTAGAGGAGCAGCGAGTCGATGAGCGCGGGGACGATGCCGGCCGATCCGATGCGCGGGTTCTCCAGCTCCGTGCCGAGGAGCTGGACGGCCGCGCTCAGCTCGGGGTGTCGGCCGTGGCGGGTGGCGAGATGGACGATCTCGGGGAGCTGGCGCACCAGGGGGTGGGGGCGGCCCTGGTCCAGGTGGTAGTTGCCGCACAGGAGGCTGGTGCCGGGGCCGTCGCCGCCGATCGTGACCGTACCGAGGGGCGAGCCCGGACGGAACTGGTCCGGCCTTTCCACCTCGGCCGGCGTGGAGGGATGGTCGGCGAGGATGTGCCCACGGCCGTCGCGCAGGAAGACCACGTCGCCCGGGCCGAGGGCGACCGGCTTCAGGTGCGGTGCGTCCTCCAGCGGTATCAGCCAGCAGGTTCCGTGGAGGACCACGTGGAAACCGGCGCCGACGACCGGGGGCAGACGCAGTCCCCAGGGCGCGCGGCCGTAGGTGCGTACGGATCTGGGCTGCCCGGTCCGCATCGAGCCCAGTGCCTCGGTCAGAATGTCCAACGCCAGTCCCCGTTCTCCCCGGTCACCCCGGTCACCCCGGTCGCCCCCTGTCGTCGGGCGTCACCCTACGCTCCGTCCGCCGTCAGTCGACGGTGAGGACGACCTTCCCCTGGACCCGGCCGGAACCGACCAGCTCGTGGGCCTTGGCGGCCTCGGCCAGGGGGAACGTCTCCTCGACGTGAGGACGTATGCGTCCGGCGTCCACCAGTTCGGCGATCGCCTCCAGCGAGGCGTAGTCGGGTTCGACGCAGACGCCGGCGAAACGGCGGCCCGCGGCTTCCACGTGAGCGGCGAGCTCCTGGTTCCCGTGCTCCATGATGCTGACGAGCGTGCCTCCGGGGCGCAGGACGGCAAGGGAGCGCACGCCCTCGGAAGAAGAGTCGAAGACGACGTCGGCGCCCGTGACCGCCTCCGTGAAGTCGGTGGCGCGGTAGTCGATGACGTCGTCCGCGCCGAGGCCACGTACGAAGTCGTGCTTGGCGGCACTCGCCATGGCGATCACGTGGGCACCGCGGGCCTTGGCTATCTGGACCGCGAAGTGCCCGACGCCGCCGGCCGCCCGGTGGACCAGCACCCGCTGGCCGGTTCCGAGCGCGGCCGCGTCCACCAGCCCCTGCCAGGCGGTGAGCGCGGCGAGGGGGATGGCCGCGGCGTGCACGTGGTCGAGGGTGGCGGGCTTTCGTGCCACCTGGCGGGAGGGTGCGGCGACGTACTCGGCGTAGCCGGTGGCGGCGCGCGGGAAGAACGGCATGCCGAAGACCTCGTCACCCGGCCTGAACCGGGCACCGGGGCCGGCCTCCTCGACGACGCCCGAGATGTCCCAGCCGACACCGAAGGACGGCTCCCCGAGCAGTGGGTGGGCACCGGACCTGACGGCCACGTCCACCGGGTTCACGGCACTGGCGTGGACGCGGATCAGGACTTCGCCGGCAAGGACGGTGGGACGGTCGGATTCGACGACCTCCAAGACCTCGGGGCCTCCGAAGGACTTCTGGATGACGGCGCGCATGGTGGTCTCCCGTGGTTGTTGCCCGGGAGGGTGGTGTCCCGAGGCTCGGCTTGATGTGCCCAACACTAGGAAGATCGAATGAGCCGTTGAATATCCCTGAATCTTCAGTAGATGTCCGAACGTCTTCCTCTGCTGGAGTCTGGCTCCGAACGCCGCATCAGCCACCATCCGTCATGCGTACGTTCTCGGCCCCTGTGGGCTCCTCGGCCCGCCGGGAGCGGGGTCCCGGGCCGTTCCGCACGTCGCGGCCCTGCGTCGGCCCGGAGGACGACACTTCTCCGCGTAACCCCGCTCCGTTCACTCGGGCGCGATTCTTCAGCCCTGTGCGTCATGTCATTGCCGGGGACCGGACTCCCTTCTCTGTTCGGTTCTCCAGTACAACCTGTCGTTCGGGAACGACGGGCCGGGCTATCTCCTCTACACGCGCGACCGCAACAGCGCGCACCGTGACAACGCCGAGCGCTTCAACCTCAGTTACGGCGACTCCCGCAAGCATCCTCAGTACGGCGGGATCGTCGCGTACGGCGGACTCGTCAGGGACCTGGACATCTACCACAACACGGTGGTGATGAAGTCGTCGGACGGAGCCTCGGAGAACGCTCCCGCCCTGCGTCTCGAAAAGGGGCTGGCCGGTGCCAGGATCCGGAACAACATCTTCGTCACGGACGGCGCGCCCCTCGTGCTGTCGACGAAGGCCTTCACGGCGGACGACGTCACCCTGCAGGGCAACGACTACTTCAGCACGAACAACTGGAAGGTGCGATGGGGCGACGAGAGCTACCCGACGCTCGGTGCCTGGCGCGCCGCGGGCGGACAGGAACGGGACAGCTCCGGTCTCACGGGCACGGACGCCGATCCCTGTCTGGAAAGCACCACGACCCCCGTCACGGAGGTGAAGGGGGCCGCCATGATGGTGCCGGGTTGCTCGGACGCACTGATCAAGGCGGCGCTGAGCCTCGAAGAGATGGGGATCGGTCCGGGACCGGTCGACTACTTCGGGGAGCGGCTCGCCCCGGCAGTCGCTGCCGGAGCGGCTCAGCCCAGGTCGGAGGAGCATGTTCTCGGTGCCACGGCTGCCCACAGCCAGGGTCTCCAGGGGCCGGCGAGGACCCGCGTTCCGGGCGGCCGGAACCGGAACCGGGCACCGGGCACCGGGCACCGGGCACCGGGTGTCCGACGGCCTCCCGGATCAGCCGGTTCCTGCCGGCGCCCGCCTCCCCCTCGATCAGGGCGACCGACGGCGGGGGCCATCGCGTCGAGCAAAGGGCTCCGGCATCCCGGCGTGAACGGCGCCCCGGCATCCCGGCATCCCGGTGTGAACATCCCGGCCCCGGGGCACGTACCTCTGTCCGAAGGCATCAAGACCGGGACACCGACGAAGGGAAATGCCGCGATGAGCGCAACGCAGGAGCGCCGGAGCCTCCTCGGACGCCGCACGGTCGTCGTAGCGGTGGGAGCGGCCGGAGCGGCTGCCGCCCTCACCGCGTGCGGCGGATCAGACAGTTCGGAGGGCTCGGACACGGTCCAGGAGCCCGGGAACGGGGGCGAGAGCAAGGGCGAGGGCAAGGGCGAGGGCGGCGAGGTGCTCGCCGCTGCCTCCGACATTCCGGAGGGCGGCGGGGTGGTCTTCGCCGAGCAGAAGGTCGTGGTGACCCAGCCGCGGCCCGGCGAGTTCAAGGCGTTCTCGTCCACGTGCACCCATCAGGGCTGCGCGGTCAAGGATGTCTCGGCCGGCACGATCACCTGTCCCTGTCACAACTCCACCTTCGACGCCGCCACAGGCAGCCCGACCGGCGGGCCCGCCACCCAGCCGCTGCCCGCCCGCGAGATCACCGTCGAGGGCGATGCGATCAGGCTGGCGTAGGGCCTGTCGTCACACCGCCGTCGCCGCCTGCCCGCGCGGTCGTCTCCAACCGCCGAGGACCGCGTCCGTGGTGGTGACGGTGGCGACCAGGGCGAGCGTGTTGCGGACCATGGCGGGGGTGTAATCGGCGGGCACCCCCGCGATGGCGTCGGCCGGGACAACGGCCGTGTAGCCGAGGTTGACGGCGTCGAAGACGGCGTTGGGAATGGCGATGTTGGCCGATACTCCGGTGACGACGAGGGTGCGGCAGCCGAGGTTGCGCAACAGCGGGTCGACGTCGGTGCCGGCCAGGGGCGAGAGGCCATGCAGCCGGCGGACGACGAGGTCCTCGTCGGCCACCTCGACGGGGGGCGCGACCCGGACGGCGGTGCTGCCGGTGTGCTGCTGGACGGGCAGCCGGGCGGCGGTGCGGAAGAGCCGGGCGTTGTGGTTGCCGCCGCGCCCGTCGGGCCGGCTCTCGGCGACCGCGTGCATCACCTGGATGCCGTTCTCGTGGGCGGCTGCGACGAGCCGGGCGATGTTGGCCAGGGCGCCCGACAAACGGGCGACGGCGGCGAGTTCGGGCAGGGCGCTGTCCGGCCCCACGACGCCCTGCTGGCACTCGACGGTCAGCAGGACGGTGGTGGCGGGGTCGAGCAGCGCGGTGAGCCGCTCCTGCGCTTCCTTCGGCTGTGCTTCCCTCGACGGCACGGGCTCTCCTGCCTTTCCTGGCGGTCCGCCACCCAGGGGCGCGGACTCCTGCGGGTGGACCGGGGCGCGCGAGAGTAGCGGCCATTGCGTCATGGAGGAAGAGGGTCCATGATTTCTGACACCTAGTCAGCTTCCAGGAGAGGGAGGCCATGACCGACACTCAGCGACGAGGCCGCCGGATCATGATGACGCCCGATGAGCGGGACGCCTACCTCGGCGAACAGCGCACCTGCCGGGTGGCCACGCTCGGCTCCGGCGGCGCTCCGCACATCGGTGCGCTGTGGTTCGTCTGGGACGGCGGCTCTCTCTGGCTGTACTCCATCACGCGCAGCCTGCGCTGGTCCCAGCTGCGCGAGGACACCAGGATCGCCGTGGTCGTGGACGACGGCGAGGGGTACGAGGAGCTGCGCGGCGTGGAGCTCACCGGCCGGGCGGAGTTCGTCGGCGAGGCGCCCCGCACGGGCGAGCCCTGCCCCGAGCTCGCCGAGCCGGAGCGGCTGTTCCCGGTGAAGTACTTCGGCATCACGCAGATGCCCCACGACGGACGGCACGCCTGGCTGCGGCTCACCCCGGAGACGATCACCTCCTGGGACTTCCGCAAGCTCGCCGGTCTCACCTGATTCCGGCACACGGGACAACGGCGGCCGCCAGGCCCGCACCCGCCGCCCGGAGCGCCCCCACCGCGGCGCGGACCGACGGGCGGCGGTCCGCATCGGTGCGCCAGACCGCGTGGACGTGCCGCCGCATGGTCTGCCGCACCGGCACCAGACGCACCCCTTCGGGAACCGGGCCGCGCCCCAGCCGGGGAGCCACGCAGACGCCGAATCCCGCTGCGATCAGGGCAAGTTGTGTATGGTGCTCACCGGCCAGATGGGCGATGCGCGGCTCGATGCCCCGGGAGCGCAGGGTGAACATCAGCCACTCGTAACAGAACTCGCCCTCGGGCCAGGACACCCACGGATCGTCCGCGAAGTCCTCCAGCTCCACCTCCTCGCGGTCCGCCAGCGGATGTCCGACCGGCATGGCGATGTCCGGGGCGTCGTCGAGGAGTTCGGCCTTGGTCAGCCCGCCGGGCACGGGCAGCCGCTTGTTGCTCCAGTCCAGCACGACGGCCAGATCGACGTCTCCGCGGAGCACCGCGCGCAGTCCCTGCTCGGGCTCCAGTTCCCGGGTACGAACGGTGAGGTCGGGATGGTCGGCGCGCAGGGAGGTGAGCGTCGCGGGGAACAGCCCGCGGGCCGCGGTCGGGAAGGCGCAGATCCGCACTTCGCCGACGACCTCGCCCCGCTGCGCCTCGATGTCGGACTGGGCGAGCTCCACCTGCGACAGAATCCGTGCGGCGTGGTCCGCGAGCAGCCGGCCGGCGTCGGTGAGGCGGACGCCCCGGCCGTTCTTGGCGAGCAGCCGCTGCCCCACCTCGCGCTCCAGTTTGGCCATCTGCTGGGAGACCGCCGACGTCGTGACGTGCAGCCCGTCGGCCGCCCCGCCCACCGAGCCGTGCCGGGCGAGGGCGTCCAGGGTGCGCAGCCGCTCCAGATTCAACATGTAAGCGATGCTACATGATCAGGTGCAGAAAGATTCCCTTGTTCTACGACGTCATCTTGGTCAAGGTGGACCTCATGAGCGCTCCCTGCGAGCCGAGGGCCACGGCCCCGGCATCAGCACCTCACCCGCCCGTTCCGCCCGCACCACCCGCCCGGCGCCCTGCTCTCGACTGGCGGATCCGGTTCGCGGCGCTCTCGCTCATCTGGGGGTTCAGCTTTCTGCTGATCAAGGTCGGGACCGGGGGCTACGCCCCGTTCCAGGTCACCTTCGGCCGGCTGCTGGCCGGTACGGCGGTGCTGGTCGCCGCCATGGCGATGCGCCGGGAGCGGCTGCCGCGTTCGGCCCGGACCTGGGGGCACCTCACGGTCGCGGCGTTCCTCCTCAACGCGCTGCCGTTCTCGCTCTTCTCCTACGCCGAGCTGACGATCCCCTCGACGCTGGCCGGTATCTGCAACGCGACCTCGCCGCTGTGGGGCATGGCACTCTCGGTGGTCGCCCTGTCGGAGGACCGCCCGACCCGCCGCCGGGTGGCCGGTCTCGGTGTCGGCTTCCTCGGCGTCCTCACGGTGCTGGGCGCCTGGCAGGGCTTCTCCGGCCTGGACCTGCCGGGTACGGGCATGGCGCTGCTCGCCTCGTTCTGCTATCCGGTCGGCTGGATCTACGTCCGCCGCACCCTGGCCGGGACCGGTTCGTCGACGCTGGCGCTGACGGGCAGCCAGCTCTTCCTCGGTACGCTGCAACTGGCCGTGGTGACACCGCTGTTCACCTCGGCACCTACCTCCTTCCCGCTGCTCCCGACGCTCAGTGTCCTCGCCCTGGGCGCGCTGGGCACGGGCCTCGCGGTACTGCTCCAGTACGGCCTGGTCCAGGAGGTCGGTCCGACGACGGCCCAGATGGTCACGTACTTCATCCCGGTGATCGCGACGGCGGCGGGCGTCGCGCTGCTGGGCGAACGGCTGAGCTGGAACACCCCGGTCGGAGCTCTGATCGTCCTCGTCGGCGCGGCCCTCACCCAGA
>NZ_NEUE01000084.1 GCF_002910905.1 Streptomyces sp. SM11
CCGCGGCGCAGTGGCCCGGTTCCGTCCCGGCCAACGAGGCACCCGGCGGCTACGGCTTCCCGCAGGCGGCCCAGGCACCCCAGCCGCCGCACCAGCAGCCGTATCCCGGTCAGCCCGGCCCAGGCGCACCACTGCCGCCGCAGGCCCACCCTCAAGCCCCCCAGGGCGCGGGCGGCTACGGCTTCCCGCCGCAGGGCGGCTACGGCTTCCCGCAGACCGGCCGGCCGGAGCAGCCGAACCAGCAGGGCCAGCCGGGGCAGCCGGGGCAGGTCCCCCACCAGCCGGGGCAGACGCCCAACGCACCTCACCCCAACACACCCCAGCCCAACGCACCTCACCCCAACACACCCCAGCCCAACGCGCCGTTCCCGAACCAGGGCACCCCGAACCTCCCCCCGCCCGTCGCCCCGCAGCAGCCGGAGGCGTACGGGCAGCAGCAGCCCCCGGCCCAGGCCCAGCCGCAGCACCAGCAGCACCCTGTCGACCCGCGTACGGGCGGAGCCTGGCCCACCCCGGTCGCGCACGATCAGCGCGAGCGGTCGGTGCCCGGCGCCCCGCTCGGCTACACCGCAGCCGTCGAGCTCTCCTCCGACCGGCTGGTGCGGGGCAAACAGAAGGCCAAGAGCAGTCGTAACCCCTCCGCCGCCTCCCGGTTCAAGCTGGGCGGCAAGAAGGAGGAGGCCGAGCGGCTGCGGAAACTGGAGCTGATCCGCACCCCGGTGCTGTCCTGCTACCGGATCGCCGTCATCAGCCTCAAGGGCGGTGTCGGCAAGACCACCACGACGACCGCGCTGGGTTCGACGCTGGCCACCGAGCGGCAGGACAAGATCCTCGCCATCGACGCCAACCCGGACGCGGGCACGCTGGGCCGGCGGGTGCGCCGCGAGACCGGGGCGACCATCCGCGACCTGGTGCAGGCGATCCCGTACCTCAACTCGTACATGGACATCCGGCGGTTCACCTCGCAGGCCCCGTCCGGCCTGGAGATCATCGCCAACGACGTGGACCCGGCGGTCTCCACGACGTTCAACGACGAGGACTACCGGCGCGCGATCGAGGTACTCGGCAAGCAGTACCCGATCATCCTCACCGACTCGGGCACCGGGCTGCTCTACAGCGCGATGCGTGGGGTGCTGGACCTCGCCGACCAGTTGATCATCATCTCGACGCCCTCGGTCGACGGCGCGTCCAGCGCCTCCACGACGCTGGACTGGCTCTCGGCGCACGGCTACGCCGATCTGGTGCAGCGTTCGCTCACCGTCATCTCGGGCGTCCGCGAGACCGGCAAGATGATCAAGGTGGACGACATCGTCCAGCACTTCGAGACGCGCTGTCGCGGCGTCGTCGTCGTGCCGTTCGACGAGCACCTGGCGGCGGGCGCCGAGGTGGACCTCGACATGATGCGGCCCAAGACCCGTGAGGCGTACTTCCACCTCTCGGCACTGGTGGCCGAGGACTTCGCGCGGGCCCAGCAGCAGCAGGGGCTGTGGACGGCGGACGGCCAGAACCCGCCCCCGCAGTACGCCCCGCCGATGCCCGGCCAGCAGGGCTACCCGGCACCGGGCCAGCAGGCACCGGGCCAGCCGATGCCCGGCCAGCAGACTCCCGGACAGCAGGTCCCCGGACAGCAGGTCCCCGGACAGCCGATGCCCGGACAGCCGATGCCCGGACAGCAGGCTCCCGGGCAGCAGCCGTACGCACCGCAGCAGCCCGGACCCGGCCAGCCCTACCCGCCGCCGCAGCAGCACCCCGGGCAGCCGCAGCCGGGGCAGCCTCCGTACGCCCAGCAGCCCTACGGGGGACAGCCGCCGTACGGGGGATATCAGGCGACCGGTCAGCCGGGTGCCCCGCAGGCCCCCCACCCCCCGCAGACGGCACCCGGCGGACCGCGGAGCGGGTGGCCCCAGTCGCCTCCCCCGCAGGCCGTTCCGGGTGCGCCCGGGGCCGGCGCGCCGCAGCAGGGGCAGCCGGAGCAGCAGGGCGGGCAGGGCAACCCGGCAGGCCAGCCCGATCCGCACGGTCCGCTACCTCCCGCCGGTTGGCAGCAGACGCCTCCGCAGCCGCCGCCGGCACCCCAGCAGTAGCGCCGACCGCACGGCGGAAGAGGTTGAGACCGATGAGGGCTCGCACCGTCTCGACGGTGCGAGCCCTTCCGCATTCCCGCAGCCCACACGCGGTTTGACACACCGTTGACGAGCTCGACCACCGCTGATAGACCTTCGCTTCACCAACTGGCGAACCAAAAATCTACCCGCCTTCTCCCAGCGAGTGATGACGCGAGGTCCCCGTCCATGGTCACTAGAGTTCCCCACCACTCCTCCCGGCCACGCCGACGCCTGCGCCTCCTGCTGGCCTCCGGCGCGGCCGCCCTGGCACTCACCGCCGGGTCCGTCGTGCCCGGAAACCTGCTCGCGCCCACGCCCTCCGAGGCCCGCGCCGACGACGGGAGGACGACGCTCACGGTCGCCGTCGCGCAGAGCGTCGACTCGCTCAGCCCGTTCCTCGCGCAGCGGCTGCTCAGCACGAGCGTCCACCGGCTGATGTACGACTACCTCACCAACTACGACGCCAAGGACAACAAGGCGATCCCGGGCCTCGCCACCGCGTGGGAGCCCTCCGCGGACAAGCTGACGTGGACGTACACGATCCGCTCGGACTCGAAGTGGTCCGACGGGCAGCAGGCCACCGCCGAGGACGCGGCCTGGACGTTCAACAAGATGATGACCGACGAGGGGGCCGCGACCTCCAACGGCAGCTTCGTCGGCAACTTCGAGGAAGTGACCGCGCCGAGCAAGGACAAGCTGGTCATCAAGCTGAAGGAGCCGCAGGCCACGATGGCCGCGCTCGACGTGCCGATCGTGCCCGAACACGTCTGGGAGAAAGTCGATGACTTCTCCAAGTTCAACAACGACAAGGAGTTCCCCATCGTGGGGAACGGTCCGTTCATCCTGACGGACTACAAGGTCGACAGCTATGTGAAGCTCAGGGCCAACAAGGACTTCTGGCGCGGGTCGCCCAAGTTCGACGAGCTGGTCTTCCGCTACTACAAGGACCAGGACGCGGCGGTGGCCGCCCTGCGCAAGGGTGAGGTCTCCTTCGTCGCGGGCAGCCCCAGCCTGACCCCGGCCCAGTCCGCCTCGCTGGAGAGCGCCCCGGACATCAAAGTCAACGACGCCCCGGGCCGCCGCTTCTTCGCGCTCGCCGTCAACCCCGGCGCCCGTACCAAGGACGGGCAGAAGTTCGGCGACGGGCACCCGGCGCTGCTGGACCAGAAGGTGCGGCACGCGCTGTTCATGTCGGTTGACCGCAGGACCATCATCGACAAGGTGTTCCAGGGCCACGCCGTCGAGGGCGAGGGCTACATCCCGCCGCGCTTCGGCGACTACTTCTGGAAGCCGTCGGCGGACCAGAAGCTCTCCTACGACCCGGCGAAGGCCGCCGCGCTGCTGGACGATGCCGGGTACAGGAAGAACGGCGCGGGCAAGCGCGTCGGCAAGGACGGCAAGCCGCTCGACTTCCGCATCCTCTGCCACGCCACCGACCCCAACGACAAGGCGATCGGCAAGTACCTCCAGGAGTGGTGGGGCGCGCAGGGCATCGGACTGAAGGTCGACTGCCTCGACAACGTCTCCGACCCCTGGTACGCCGGTGAGTACGACCTCGCCTTCGACGGCTGGTCCGTCAACCCCGACCCCGACTTCGTCCTGTCGATCCACACCTGCGCCGCCCTGCCGGCCAAGGCGAAGCAGACGGCCGCGACCGACAACTTCATCTGCGACAAGCAGTACGACGAGCTCTACAAGAAGCAACTGGCGGAGTACGACCCCGCCAAGCGGGCGGATCTGGTCAAGCAACTGGAGTCACGGCTGTACGACACCGGGTACATGAACGTCATGGCGTACCCGAATGCCGTCGAGGCCTACCGCACCGACCACATCGAGTCCATCACCACCATGCCGTCGGCCGCGGGCAACATCTACGGCCAGGACGGCTACTGGAGCTGGTGGTCGGCGGTCCCGGCCGCCGGGGCCTCCTCGTCCGGTTCCTCCGACTCCGGTGGCAGCTCCACCGGGGTGCTGATCGGGGTCGGGATCGCCGTCGTCGTCCTCGCCGGTGGCGGACTCCTGTTCGCCATGCGTCGCCGCTCCACCGCGGAAGACCGTGAATAGTCCATGAGCTCAGAAAGCACTCCCGCGCTGTTGAAGGGCGCGGCAGGCGTGGAGAGCACGGAATCCGACGGCCCGGCTCCGGCCGGGCCGTCGGCCCGCTCCCCGCGCTCCCGCAGTACGGCCGCCTACGCCCGCTACGCGGCGGGCAAGCTCGCCGGGGCGGCCGTCTCCCTCTTCGCCGTCCTCGTCACCAGCTTCTTCCTCTTCCGGCTGATCCCCGGCGACCCGGTCAAGCAGATGACCGGCGGCCGTCAGGTGTCGACCGAACAGATCGCGGCGATGCGCCGCGAGTTCGGCCTCGACCTGCCGCTGTGGCAGCAGTTCACCCAGTACTGCGGCAAGGCGCTCACCGGCGACTTCGGTACGTCGTACCAGTTCCGCGCCCCGGTCGTCGACAAAATCGCCGAGGCGCTGCCCGCCACCCTGCTGCTGACCGGCACCGCCTTCGTGATCTACACGCTCCTCGGCATCTGGCTGGGCGCCCGCTCCGCGTGGCGCAACGGCAGCGCCGGGGACCGGACCAGCACCGCGTTCGCGCTGACGCTGTACTCGGTGCCCTCGTTCTGGCTCGGCCTGCTCCTCATCATCACCCTGTCGGTGGGCATCGGCCCGATCCCCGGGCTCTTCCCGACCGGCGGCATGGAGTCCGGCAACACCGAGGGCTTCGACCGGGTGCTGGACATCGCCCACCACATGGTGCTGCCCGTCATCACCCTCGTCGCCGTGGAGTACGCGCGCACCCTGCTGGTGATGCGTTCCTCGCTGCTGGACGAGATGGGCAGCGACTATCTGAAGACCGCCCGTGCCAAGGGGCTGCGCGACGACCTCGTACGCCGCAAGCACGCCGTGCCGAACGCGATGCTGCCGACGGTGACGCTGCTCTTCGTGAACCTCGGAACGACGGTGGCCGGGGCGATCCTGGTGGAGACGGTGTTCTCCTGGCCGGGCCTGGGCGGGCTGTTCTACCAGGCGCTGAGCGTGCCCGACCTGCCGTTGGTGCAGGCGTTGTTCTTCGTGTTCGCCGCCGCGGTGATCCTGATGAACACGCTGGCCGATGTGATCTATCCGCTGCTCGATCCCCGGGTGGGCCGATGACGACGTCGATGGAGAAGCCCTCACAGAACCCCGGGGACGCACAGACCCCCGGGAACGCACGGGGGCGGAGCCCGCGCGCCCTCACCCGGGCCCGGCGGCGGCAGGCCGTGGTCCGCTTCTGGCGGCAGTACCGCAAGCACCGGGCCGGGCTCGTCGGCCTCGCCGTGCTGGCGGTGATCGCCCTGCTCGCGCTGACCGCCCCACTGCTGGTGGGAGCCGACTCGCAGAGCGTGACCAATGCCCCGGGCGGCCCGATGGAGGCTCCGAGTGGTGAGTTCCCGCTCGGGACCGATCAGTTCGGCCGCAGCCTGCTCGCCCTGATGCTCTGGGGCACCCGGGTCTCGCTGACCGTCGGCCTGCTCGCCGCCTTCCTGTCCGTGGCGATCGGCACCCTCATCGGGATCACCGCGGGCCACTTCAAGGGCTGGTACGCCACCGTCATCATGCGGGTCACCGACTGGTTCCTGGTCATGCCGACCCTGGTGCTGGCCATCGCCCTGGCCACGGTCCTGTCCCGGTCCGTCTGGACGACGATCCTGGCGATCGGCGTGACGACCTGGCCGACGACCGCCCGCCTGGTCCGGGCCCAGACGCTGTCCGTCGAGTCCCGCCCGTACATCGAACGCTCCCGGGCGCTCGGCGGCGGACACGGGCACATCATGTCCCGCCATGTACTGCCCAATGTGATGCCGCTGGTGCTGGCCCAGACCACGCTCGTGATCTCCACCGCCATCCTCACCGAGGCGACCCTCGCCTTCCTCGGGCTCAGCGATCCCACGATCGTCTCCTGGGGCGGTCTGCTCCAGGACGCCCGCGAGGCCGGCGCGGTCAGCTCCGGCAACTGGTCGTACCTCGCTCCGCCCGGACTCGCCATCGCCGTCGTCGCCCTCGCCTTCACGCTGTGCGGCCGCACCATCGAGTCCGTGCTCAACCCCAAGCTGGGGGTGTCCCGTTGACCGCCACCACTACGACCACCACGCCGAACCCGGACCCGTCCGGCTCGCCCGGCCCGACGAAGCCGGTCGGCGGTCCGCCGCTCCTTCAGGTGCGGGACCTGACCGTCACCTACGGCAGCGGGAGTGACTCCGTCCCCGCCGTACGGGGGGTCGATCTGCGGGTCGAGGCCGGGCAGAAGCTCGGCATTGCCGGGGAGTCCGGCTGCGGCAAGTCGACGCTGGCCCTCGCGCTGCTGCGGCTGCTGCCCGCGACGGCCACGCTGTCCGGCGAGATCCTCCTCGACGGCGAGGACATCCTGACCATGAAGTGGGGGCGGCTGCGGGCGGTCCGCTGGGCGGGGGCCTCGATCGTCTTCCAGGGCGCGATGCACTCGCTGAACGCCGTGCACCGGGTCGGGGACCAGATCGCCGAGCCGATCCTGCTGCACAGCAGGACCACGCCCGCCGCCGCGCGCAAGCGGGCCGGTGAGCTGCTGGAGCAGGTGGGGCTGCCCGCCGCCCGCGCCCGGGCCTATCCGCACGAGCTGTCCGGCGGTCAGCGCCAGCGCGTGATGATCGCCATGGCGCTCGCCTGCGATCCGCGCCTCATCGTCGCGGACGAGCCGACGACCGCCCTCGACGTGATGATCCAGGCGCAGATCCTGCGGCTCATCGAGGCGCTCGTCGCGGACCAGGACGTCGGGCTGATCATGATCAGCCACGACCTCGCGGTGCTCGCCGACACCTGCGACCGGCTCTCGGTGATGTACGCGGGCCGGGTCGTCGAGGAGGGCCCGGCGCGACAGGTGTACACGGACGCCCGCCACCCGTACGGCAAGGCGCTCTCCGCCGCGTTCCCGAGGATCGGGGACCTCTCCTCCCGGCACGCCCCGCGCGGCCTGCCGGGCGACCCGCCGGACCCGGCGGCGCTGCCGGGCGGCTGTACGTTCCACCCCCGCTGCCCCGTCTCGCTGGACTCCTGCGCCACCGGGGACCAGGAGCTGCGGGACGCCGGGGGCGAGCGCCGGGCCGCCTGCGTGCTGGTGGACGCGGACCGCGCACAGCCCGGGGACGAAGAAACAAGGAGCACCGCATGAGCACCTCCCCTCCCCTCGGCACCGTCCCTCCCACCGGCACCGCTCCCCTCCTCAGCGCCGAGACGCTGAAGGTCGCCTTCCCCGGCCGGCGGGGGGCCGCCACCGCCCGTGCCGTCGACGGCGTCGACCTCGACATCCGGCCCGGCGAGATCGTCGCGCTGGTCGGTGAGTCCGGCTGCGGCAAGACGACGCTCGCCCGGTCACTGCTGGGCCTGGTCCCGCCCACCTCGGGCCGGGTCACGTTCGGCGGTGCACCGCTCCCCTCCACGGGCCGGGCGCTCAAGGCGTACCGAAAGCGTGTGCAGTTGGTCCTCCAGGACCCGAGCGGCTCGCTCAACCCCCGGCACACGGTGTACGACGCGGTGGCCGAGGGGCTGCGCATCCACGGGTACGCCGGGGACGAGCGGGCGGCCGTCTCCGGGGCCCTGTCCCGGGCGGGGCTGCGGCCGGCCGAACGGTTCTTCCTGCGCTTTCCGCACGAACTGTCGGGCGGTCAGCGCCAGCGGGTCGTGATCGCCGGGGCGTTGGTGCTGGAGCCGGAGCTGATCGTGGCCGACGAGCCGGTGGCCTCGCTGGACGCGTCGGTGCGGGGCGAGATCCTGGCCCTGCTCCTGCGCCTGAGGGACGAGCTGGGGCTCTCGGCGCTGGTCGTCACCCACGATCTGGGGCTCGCCTGGAACATCGCGGACCGGGTGGCGGTGATGTATCTGGGCCGGATCGTCGAGACGGGTCCGGTCGAGCGGTTGCTCACGGCCCCCCAGCACCCGTACACGCGGGCCCTGTTGTCCGTGCTTCCGGAGGCGGAGGGCGAACCGGTCGTACTGGCCGGGGAGCCGCCGGACCCCTCGAAGGTGCCCTCCGGCTGCCGGTTCCACGCCCGCTGCCAGGTGCTGGCCTCGGGCGAGGCGGAGCGGGCGGGGGTGGCGGAGGAGTGCCGCACGGTGGATCTGCCGGTACTGAACGGGGGCGGGGACACCCAGGTGGCGTGCCACTGGGCGGCGGCCCGCGGTGGCACCCCGTAGGTTCCCGGAGCCCGTCGTCGAACTGCCGTCGTCGCCCGGCAGACGGCGGTTCGACGACAGGACCTAGTCCTGGTGGATCGGGCCGGACAGTTCGCCGAGCGGGCGGCCCGTGCCGCCCCAGCGGTGCTGAATGATCTCGGCGGCGATGGAGACGGCCGTCTCCTCCGGCGTACGGGCTCCGAGGTCGAGGCCCACGGGTGAGGCGAGGCGCGCGAGGTGCGCCTCGTCCACCCCGGCCGCGCGCAGCCGGGCCAGCCGGTCGCAGTGGGTGCGGCGGCTGCCCATCACCCCGATGTACTCGGCGGGCGTGCGCAGGGCCGCGACGAGCAGGGGCACGTCGAACCTGGGGTCGTGGGTGAGGACGCAGATCACGGTGCGGGCGTCGACCTCGGTGGACTCCAGGTAGGTGTGCGGCCAGGCGCGGACGACCTCGTCCGCCGTGGGGAAGCGTTCCCGGGTGGCGAAGGCGGGACGGGCGTCGCAGACGGTGACCCGGTAGCCGAGGAACGAGCCGATGCGGGCGGTGGCAGCCGCGTGGTCGATCGCGCCGAAGACGAGCATGCGGGGCGGCGGGGCGTACGTCCGGACGAAGACGGCGACCTCCTGCATCCGGCGCTGGCCGTGCGCCCCGTACCACTGGATCCCGGTGTGGCCCTGGGCCAGCAGCCCCCGGGCGTCGTCGGTGACGGCGGCGTCGAGCCCTTCGGTGCCGAGAGTCCCGGGGGCGCCGGGAGTATCGGCGGGCCGGACGACCAGGCGGGCCCCGGCCTCCGCGTCGCCGGACAGGACCGTGGCCTCGGCGACCGGCCGGTCGGCGGCGATCAGATCCAGCACGGCCGCGAGGTGCTCGCGCTCGGCGGCGGTCGCGTAGGCGCGTACCAGGATCTCGATCGTGCCGCCGCAGGTCAGGCCGGTGCCGAACACCTCGTCGTCGCTGATCCCGTACGACACCAGGCGCGGCCCCGCCCCGGCGAGCACCTCACGGGCGACCTCGTACACATCGCCCTCGACGCAGCCCCCGGAGACACTGCCGACGACCGTCCCCGCCGCGTCCACGGCCAGCACGGCGCCGGGGTCGCGGGGCGCGCTGCCGTGCACGGCGACGACGGTCGCCAGGGCGAAGGGGACGCCGTCGGCGCACCGGGCACGGAGGTCGGACAGGATGTCGCGCACCCTGTCAGCATCCGCCGGCCCGGGGCGGGGCGCACGGGGAGGGGATGCGTTCGTGGAGGCTTCAGCGGGCGCGGTCGTACGCGGCGGTCAGCTCACCGGCGCGCTTCACATCGGCGGCCATGGCGACCAGGAGGTCGTCGATCGAGTCGAACTTCAGCATGCCGCGGACGTACGCGAGGAACTCGACGGCCACGTGCAGCCCGTAGAGGTCCAGGTCGACCCGGTCGATGGCGTACGCCTCGACGGTCCGATCGACGCCGTCGAACTGCGGGTTCGTGCCGACCGAGATCGCGGCGGGCATCGACTCGCCGTCCATCTCCAGCCAGCCGGCGTAGACGCCGTCGGCGGGGATCGCGGTGTGCGGCAGGGTCTCGACGTTGGCCGTCGGGAAGCCCAGCTCCCGGCCGCGCTGCGCGCCGCGCACCACGATGCCCTCGACCCGGTGCGGGCGGCCGAGGATCTCCGCGGCGCCGGCGACGTCGCCCTCGGCGACCAGCCGGCGGGTGAGCGTGGAGGAGAACGGCTGTCCGCCGCCCGCGTTCCCGGTCACATACAGGTCGATGACCTCGACGGTGTAGTCGTAGGTGGCGCCCAGCTCGGTCAGGAGCGCTACGTTCCCCGCGGCCTTGTGGCCGAAGCGGAAGTTGGGGCCCTCGATGACGGCCTTGGCGTGCAGCCGGTCGACGAGGACCTTCGCGATGAAGTCGGCGGGCGACAGCTTCGAGAACTCGGTGGTGAACGGCAGGATCAGCAGGGCGTCCACGCCCAGCTCCGCCATCAGCTCGGCGCGGCGGTGGTGCGGGGCGAGCAGCGGCGGGTGGCTGCCGGGGCGGACGACTTCGCTGGGGTGCGGGTCGAAGGTGACGATGACGGACGGAACGCCCAGCTCACGGGCGCGCTCGACGGCCCGGCCGATGATCAGCTGGTGTCCGCGGTGCACGCCGTCGTAGGAGCCGATGGTGACGACGCTGCGCCCCCAGTCCTGGGGGATGTCCTCCAAGCCACGCCAGCGCTGCACTGTGACCGCTCCTCGCCCGAACCTGTGTACGTGTGTATGTCGATTACGCAGGTCTAAGACTGCCATGCTCACGCTCCGCCGCCTGCATCGGCATCGGCATCGGCGGACGTGATGCCTCCAACGCCTCGACCGTGCGCCGGGCGCTCGGGCCCACGACCGCCGCCCACTCCTGCGGGGCGTCGGACAGCCAGCGGGTGACGAGGGCGGCGAATCCGGGCACGTCACGGGCGAGTTCGACCAGCCCCCGGTCGAAGCGGGCGGCACCCTCGGGGGTGCGGACCAGCAGCATCCCGGTGCGGTGGACGAGTGCGCGCGTACGGATCTCCGGGCGGCGTTCCGAGCCCTCGGCGGCGGCCCGGAGCAGGGCCTCCAGCACGTCCGGGTCCCGGCCGGTGACCTGCTCGAACTCCAGCAGGACCTCCAGCAGCTCGGCCCGCAGCGGCCGGGACGCGGCGCTCCCGGCCGCGGCGAGGACCCGGGCGAGCGCGGCGCGCACGGGCGGCGGTGCGGGGCGGTCCCGCAGCAGCCCGGTCACCAGGGGCAGGAGAAGTGCCCGGGCGGCGGGGCCGTGCTCCAGGCGGAGGTCGACGTACTCGGCGGCGTGCGTACCGTTCTCGGGGTGGGCGTCGATGTACTCCCGTACGAGTCCGGCGACGTGCAGCGCCAGCGCGGGCGTGTCGAGCCCGGCGAGCGCCCGCAGCACCGCTCCCCCGCCGTCCCCGGGGCGGGCGAGGCGGGCGCGGAGGGCTGCGAGGACCGGCTCCGGGTGGGCCGGGAACACCTCGGCGAGCAGCTCGACGGGCAGCCGGGGGTCTCCGGCGGCGAACGCGCGCAGGGCCGCCGGGAGGTGGCGGTTCCTGGCCACGGGGTCGCGGACCAGGAGGGTACGGGCGGCGGCGTGCAGGTCGGCGTCCTCGGGCCGGTCCAGCAGCACGAGGGCGGCGCAGCGCAGGAGGGCCCGGTCGCCCTCGGCGGTGACCCGCTGCTGGAGGAGTCCGGCGTAGCGGGCGGCGGCGGAGCGGCGGGCCGGGCGGTCCTCGTCACGGGCCCAGCGCTCCACGGCCCGGCAGAGCGCGGTGGGCTCGTCCTCCGCGAGGGCCAGGAGCAGTTCCCCGGCCCGCTGGTGCGGGGTGGCGATCAGCGCGTCGGTCAGGTCGTCGAGGGCGAGGTCGCGGCGGGCGTACAGCAGGGCCTGCGCGGCCGCCGCGACGGTGGGGCGCAGTGGGACGTCCGGAGCGTCGGGACCCACGAGCAGCGGGCGTTCGTCGGTGAACCAGCGGCACAGCAGCGGCTGCACGGTGGGCGCGTCGAGGGCGAGGCGGCGGGAGACCGCGTCCAGATACCGTTCGTCGCCGTCGGTGCGGGGCAGCCCGTCGGCGGGCACGAGGCGGCGGAGCAGGTCGATCCGGTCCTCCTCGGGCAGCCGCAGCCGCCGCCAGAACCAGGGCCCGAACTCCCCGTACGCCCCGAGGTCGCCGGGTCCGTCGGGGTCGGCGGAGCGGCGGGTGATGCGCCCGGCGAGGACCCGCAGGACCCCGAGGTACGGGCGGGCGTCGGTCACCCGGAGGAGGCTGCCGCCCAGGAGATGGGCCGCCCACCAGGCGGCGTCCTCGTCGCGTGGGCCCTCGTCGGTCCAGAGCCGGTCCAGCGCCTCGATCAGGTCGGCCATGCGGTGCGCGAGCGCGGCCGTGCCCTGGCGGCGGCCGAGGAGCACCATCGCCTGGATCACCGGTCCGATGCGGTGCCGGGGCACGGGCAGGCTGCGGGGTTCAGCGGCGGTGCGGGGGTGCGGCGCCCGGTCCGGTCCACCGCTCCCCCGGTGCCAGCGGTGCACCAAGGACCGCAGGGCCGCGTCCAGGTCGAGGTGGGCGCCCTGCACCCAGTCGCCGAGTTCCTCGTGGGCGAAGCGGTAGCCCGCCCCGGCCGGGACGAGGAGGCCCTCGGTCAGCACGGCGGAGGCCCAGCCGGTGCGCCAGGGGAAGACCTCCTCGAACGCCGCCCGGTCCAGCTCGCCCTGGCCCGGGCCCAGGCAGCGGCGGGCCGCCTCGTGGACCTGGCCCGCGACCCGGGCGGCCAGCCGGCGCACGGCGGTACCGCGTGGCTGCTCGTCGGCGGCGGCCGCGATCCGGACCGCGACGCGCACGCACAGCAGGTCGAGGTGGGCGCCGAAGACGTCCTCGGTGTCGGGGCGGCCCGGCACGCCCGGGGGCAGCGCCGCGCGGACCTCGGCGAGGAGCCGCAGGGTGAGCGGGTGCCGGTCGTGGCCGGGGGCGAGGGCGGCGGGCGGGATGCCGTAGGCCTCCTTGGCCCGCTCGGCCTGTTCGGGGGTGAGGTCGCCCAGGCGCAGGGCGGGCGGCAGCCGGCGGGCGGGACGGTGCGGGCGGTGCAGGGCGCCCGGCGGGTAGAGGGCACCCGCGGTCTCCCAGTGCTCGGGGCGGCACGCGACGACGAGCCGGACGGCCTGCTCGCGCAGCCAGGCGGCGGTGCCGGCCGTCCAGTCGGCGAGCCGGTGGGCCAGCAGCGGCGCCATCTCCTCGGGGCCGTCGAGGAGCACCAGGAGC
>NZ_NEUE01000085.1 GCF_002910905.1 Streptomyces sp. SM11
GGGCCGGGAGCTTCCGCGACCGGGCCCGGGACGTCCGTAACCCGGCCCGGGACGTCCGCAACCGAGCCTGCGACGTCCGCGACCGGGCCCGGGACGTCCGCAACCGAGCCGGGGACGGAAGCCGGCACGTCCGAAGCCGGGCCCGGGACCTCCGAAGCCGCCGACCGCCCCTCCCGGCGGGCCCGCGTACTGCGTACGGCCGCCGCCCTCGTCCTCATCGCGGCGACCTGCTTCGCCGTGGGCGGTTCGCTGCGCGGCGCCGGCAGGGAGCTGGCCGAGGCCGCCGACCGGCCCGGGGGAGTGCTCCTGCTGATCGCAGCCCTCCTCGCCAACGCGGCCGGACTCGTCCTGTCGATGCTGTCCTGGCGGGTCCTCGTCGTGGACGGCGGCTCCACGGCCCGCACCAGCGACACCGCCCGGATCTTCTTCATCGGCGTCATCAGCAAATTCGTCCCCGGCCGCATCTGGGGCGTCCTCGCCCACATCCAGCTCGGCAAGGCCGTCGGCATCGCCCCCGAGCGGATGATCGCCGCCTTCGGCCTCGGCCTCGTCATCGGGATGACCACCGGCGCCGCCGCCGGACTCCTCGTCGCACCGGCCGTCTTCGGCGCGGGCGCCTGGGTCTTCGCGCCGCTCGTGCTGCTTGCCGCCGCCGCCGTCGCCCGGCCCGGCTGGGTGGGCCGCCTCGTCGCGTGGACGATGCGGCTCGCCCGCCGCCCCGCCGCGGCGGCCGAGGGCTCGCCCCGGGCCCTGCGTCTCTCCATCGGCTGGGCCTGTGCCTCCTGGGCCGTCTCCGGACTCCACCTGTGGGCGATCGTCGTCCTCCTGGGCGCCCCACCGCTGCTCTCCCTGCCGGTCTGCGTCGGCGGCTTCGCCCTGGCCACCGTCGCCGGAAGCCTCGCCTTCGTCCTGCCCGACGGCTGGGGCGCCCGCGAACTGGTGCTCCTCGCGCCCCTCGGCGCCGTCATGCCGCTGTCCGCCGCCACCGCGGCCGTCATCGCCAGCCGGCTGGTCTGTGTGCTCAGCGAGGTGGCCGCCACCGGCGCCGCACTCGCGTGGGCCCGCGCCGCCGGACCCCTGCCCACCCCCCGACCCGCGCTCCGGGAAGGAGCCGCATGACCCCCGACATACCACCCCCGACCTCCGACGCACCACTACGGACCTCCGACGCACCACCCCTGGCCTCCGACGCACCACCCCTGCTCACCGTGGACGACTGCGAACAACTGTCGACGAGCCAGGTGCACGAGCTGTACCGGTCCCACGTCAACAAGAGCCAGGTCTCCCTCATGACCTCCTTCGGTTTCGGCCGGGAACTCGTCGACCACGCCGAGGGATCCTGGATCCACACCCGCGACGGACGCCGCGTCCTCGACTTCACCGGCGGTGTCGGCGTCCTCAACCACGGTCACAACCACCCGCGGATCCTCGCCGCTCGCCGCCGCTTCCAGGAACAGCGCCGGATGGAGGTCCACAAGACCTACTTCTCGCCCTACATCGCCGCCCTCGGCCACAACCTCGCCCGCCTGCTCCCCGGCGACCTGAACCTGTCGTTCTTCCCCAACTCGGGGGCCGAGGCCGTCGAGGGCGCGGTGAAACTCGCGTACAAGTACCACGGAGGCCGACGGCAGCGGATCCTGCACGCCGACATCAGCTTCCACGGCAAGCTGCTGGGCTCCGGAAGCCTCACCGGCAGCGCACAGAACAGCTTCGCCTTCCCCGGCATACCCGGCGTCTCCGCCTTCCGCTACGGCGACCTCGACTCCGTCCGGGCGGCGGTCGCCGGAGCGCGGGACGCCCGGGGCCGCTGCGATGTCTACGCCCTCCTCATCGAGCCCTTCTCCGCCTCCACGATGACCGAGTGCTCCGAGGAGTTCCTGCGTGGACTGCGGGAGTTGTGCACCGAGGAGAAGATCGTGCTGGTCTTCGACGAGATCTACACCGGCTGGGGCAAGACCGGCAGCCTCTTCCACTTCATGCGCTACCCCGGACTCGTCCCGGACGTGGTGACCACCTCGAAGTCCTTCGGCGGCGGCAAGTCCTCCGTCTCCGCCTTCGTCGCCCGCGAACCCGTCTTCCGCAAGGCCTACGACAGCCTCGGCGACGCCATGCTCCAGTCCACCAGCACCACCTACTACGGCTTCGGCGAGGAGACCGCCACCGCGCTGGAGGCCGTCAACATCGCGGTCGAGGACGACTACCCGGCCCGCGCCCGCGCCATCGAACGCGTCCTCGCCCCGGGTCTGGAACGGCTGCGCAAGCAGTACCCCGACATCATCGCGGACGTACGGGGCGCCGGAGCGCTGTACGGGATCTTCCTCGACGGCGGCCCCCGGCTCCTGGACCTCGCCGCGAAGATCGCCCCCGGTGGCCTGGCCCGCGACCCGCTGCTGCGCACCAAGGTCATCACCTGTGCGGTCGTCAACGCGATGTACCACGACCACGGCGTGTACCTGTACTACACGCTCAACGGCCGCAGCCCGCTGGTGGCCGCCCCCTGCCTGGTCGCCGGACCCGACGAGGTGGAGATCTTCCTCGACGCCTTCGACAAGACGCTGGCCAAGGGCATGAACCGACTCCTGGCCGCCTTCCTCAAGGACAAGGCGGTGTCGCGATGGGCGGCCTGACCATCGCCGTGACCGGAGCGGCCGGCATGCTCGGCTCCCACCTCGTGGCCCGGCTCGCCGCGGACGGCCACGACGTCGTCGGCGTCGACCTGCGCGAGGACCCCCACCCGCCCGCCGGCGCCCGGCACATCGTCGCCGACATCCGCGACCAGGCGGCGCTCGCCCGCGCCTTCGACGGGGCGCACGCGCTCGTCCACTGCGCCGCGGCCCTGCCCAGCTACCCCGTCGACCAGATCCGCTCCATCACCGTCGACGGCACCCGCACCGTCCTGACCGCCGCACACCGGGCCCGGGTCGAGCGGGTCGTGCACATCTCCTCCACCGCCGTCTACGGGCTGCCCGAGCGGGTCCCCACCCCGGAGGAGCACCCCCGCGAGCCCGTCGACCCGTACAGCAGGGCGAAGGCCGAGGCCGAGGAGGTCTGCGAGGAGTTCCGGGCGCGCGGGATGTGCCTGCCGGTGCTGCGCCCCAAGACCTTCCTCGGGCCCGGCCGGATGGGGCTCTTCTCGATGCTCTTCGAATGGGCCGAGGAGCGGCGCAACTTCCCGGTCCTCGGCCGGGGCGACGTCCGCATCCAGATGTTCGGCATGGCCGACCTGGTCGACGCCGTGGTGCTCGCCCTCCACGCGCCGCCCGAGATCGCCGACGACGTCTACAACCTGGGCGCCGCCGAGTTCGGCACCCTGCGCGAGGACTTCCAGGCCGTGCTGGACGCGGCCGGACACGGCAAACGCGTGGTCCCGCTGCCGGCAGCACCGGCACTCGCGGTCCTGCGCCTGCTGGAGCGCACCAAGCTCTCCCCGGTCTACGGGCGGCTGCTCTTCAAACTCCTCGACGACAGTTACGTGGACATCGGCCGGGCCACCGAACGGCTCGGCTTCCGTCCCGCGCTCTCCAACCAGGACGCCATCCTCGGCACGTACGCGTGGTGGCGCACCCAGCGGCAGGGCGGCGCACCCGCTCCCGGAGCCGGCCGGACCAGTCGGGACCCGTGGCGCCAAGGGGCGCTCGGCCTGGCCAAGGTCTTCTTCTGATCCCCTGGAGCCCTGCCGTGGACATCACCCGGTCCTCACCCGCGCCCGTGCGCGTGGTGGCAGTCCCGCCCGACCCCGAACCAGCCCTGCCCGAACCCGCCATCGCCGAGCCCCCCGCGACAGCGCTCCCCACCGCCGTGGGGGGCCGCCGCGGCCGGCCCCGCGACCTCCTCGCACTGCTGCGTCCCGGCCAGTGGGTGAAGAACCTGGCCGTAGTCCCGCTCGCCCTGCTCGACACCCATCTCTGGGGGGCCGCCGCGTTCCTGCGCACCGGCTGGGCCGTCCTCGGCTTCACTCTGGCCTCCGCGCTCGTCTACGTCGTCAACGACCTCGCCGACCGGGAGCGGGACCGGCTGCATCCGGTCAAACGCCACCGCCCGATCGCCTCCGGCCGGGTGTCCACCGCCGCGGCCGCCGCCCTGGCCGGCCTCCTCGCGCTGGCGCTGACCGGCTGGGCGGTGGCCGGGCCCGCCTGGCAGTGGTGGCCCACCGCCCTCTACCTGGCGCTGAGCCTCGCCTACTCCCAGGGCCTCAAACACGTACCGCTGGTGGACGCGTTCATCGTGGCGACCGGCTTCGTGCTGCGGCTCGTCCAGGGGGCGCTCCTCATCGGCGCCCAGGTCTCCGAGTGGCTGGCGCTGTGCGTCTTCTCGCTCTGCCTGATGCTGGCGCTCGGCAAACGCCGGCACGAGATGACGGCGGCGGGCCGCGCCCACCGCCCCGCCCTGCGCGGCTACACGCTCGCCTTCCTCGACCACCTCGTCGTCCTGGTCGCGGTACTCACGGCCGTCAGCTACGTGCTCTACCTCCGGGACGACGCGGCCCTCGTCGCCGGGGCCTGGCTCGTCACCCTGCTCTCCACCCCCTGCGCCGTCTTCGGCCTCGCCCGCTACCTCCAGCTCCTCCTGGTCGAGGAGGGCGGCGGCAACCCCGTCCACGTCCTCTTCCGGGACCGCGCCACGCTCGTCAACGCTGCGCTGTGGACGGTGCTCGTCGCCCTCGCCCTCCTCCTCCCGCATCCGTCCGCCTGACCCTCCGACCGCCCGAAGGCGCCCCATGAACCGGAAACAACCGCTCGTCTCCGTCGTCATCCCCAACTACAACTACGGCCGCGCCCTGGAGCTCTGCCTGCGCGCCGCCCTGGCCCAGACCTACGAGCCCCTGGAGGTGCTGCTGATCGACGACTGCTCCACCGACGACTCGGTCGCCGTCGCCGAGGCCTGCGGCGTCCGGGTGATCAGCACCGGCGTCAACAGCGGGGTGGCCACCGCCCGCAACACCGGCGCGGCCCACGCCCGGGGCGAGATCATCGTGTTCGTCGACTCCGACGTCGCGATGGAACCGGACGCGATCGCGGGCGCCGTCGCCCTGCTCGACTCCGACCCCCGCATCGGCGCGGTCTGCGGCACCTACGACGCCGAACCCCTCGTCCGGGACAGCCTGATCGAGGAGTACCGCTGCCTCCACCAGTTCTACTGGCTCGCCGAGACCGAGGGCCGCATCGGCACCCTGCACACCGCGATCTGCGCCATGCCCGCCCGGGTCTTCGCCGAGATCGGACCCTTCAACCCCCGGCTGCGGCACACCGAGGACGGCGACTACGCCGCCCGGATCTGCCGGAGTTACGAGGTCCACAGCTCCACCACCGTCCGCGGCCGGCACGACCACGACGACACCTGGCGCGTCGTACTGCGCAAGGTCTTCCACCGCACCCGCCTGCACATCCCGCTGTACGTGCGCCGCGGCGACCTCCCCGGCGGCATCGCCACCGGACCGCGCGCCGGAGCCAGCGTCGCGGCCCTGCTCGCCCTCGGCACCCTGCCGCTCGGCCTGATCGCCGCGCCCTGGCTGCTCGCCCCGGCCGTGCTCCTGGTCCTCGCCCTGCTCGCGGACACCGCCCTCTACCGCTTCGTCCTGCGCCGCCGCGGGCCCCTGTTCACCGCCTACTTCGCCCTGGTGCACCTCGTGGTCAACGCCGCCATCGCGGCGGGCGCGGGCGTCGGCGTCCTCCAGTGGCTGTCCTCCCGCCGCTTCCGCAGGCTGTACGAGCAGGGGGAGCACCTCGCCCCGGCGCGGGCCGCCACATGACCGGGACCCTGGCGGCGGGCGCCGTGGCGGACCCGGTGGCGGGGGCCGCCGAGGAGACCCGCCCGCCCCGCCGGTGGCCCGGCCGCCTGCTGCTCGCCGTCGCCGTCCTGTGGGCCGTGTTCGTCGCCGCCCGCGCCCTCCTCAGCGGCCGGTGGTGGGCGTGGAACGGCCTCGGCCTCGCCCCGCCCGTCCTCCATCTGCTCTTCCCGCTCGCCCTGTTGATCCCGGCAGCCCTGATCCGGCACGGCAGGAGGGCGGCCGTCGGAGCCGTCCTGGTCTCGCTGCTCCTGGGCTCCTGGCAGACCGGGCTGCACCCGGGGGCCCTCCTGCGCGGGCAGCCCGCCGTGCCCCCGGGCGCCCTGAAGGTGGTCAGCTGGAACACCTTCTTCTGGGACCAGGACAGCGACACCGACGCGTTCTACGCCTATCTCAGGTCCCGCTCCGCCGACGTCTACCTCCTCCAGGAGTACCAGAGGGCCCAGGGCGACGAACCCGCGCCGATCGACGACCTCGCCCGGCTCCGCCAGGAGTTCCCCGGCTTCCACATCGCCACCGAGGGCGAGTTCCTCACCCTGTCCCGCTTTCCGATCACCTCGGTGCGGGCGCTGCGCCCGGACGGCCTCGCCCCGCCCGACACCTCCTGGGCCGACTACTGGAACATCCGCGTCCTGCGCACCGACATCGACGTCGACGGCGAGACCCTCTCCCTCTACAACACCCACCTGCCCGACCTGCTGAACGTCGACCGCAACCCCCTGACCGCCGCCTACCACCACTCCGTACGGCAGCTCTCCGACCGCCGCGAGAGACACTTCGAGGCGCTGCGCGAGGACCTCGACGCCAACGGCCACCCGGTGGTGCTCGCCGGGGACCTCAACGTGCTGCCCGGCACCGGGGACCTGCGGTGGTTCGACGGACTGCGCGACGCCGCCGACGCGGGGGACTCGGTGTACCCGGCGACCTTCCCGGTGCGCGGCCCGGCGCTCTGGCGGCTCGACTGGGCGTTCGTCTCGCCTTGGATCGACCTGCACCGGCAGTCCGTCCAGGACCCGCCCGCCGCGCTCTCCACCCACCGGCTGATCGATCTGCGTCTCTCCCTGCCCGACCCCGGGGCGTCCGCCCCGGCCACCGAGAAGGACCGGTCATGACCCGGCGCTCCGCGCGCTCGCCCCGCTTCGACGTGACGATCGCGCTCACCTACTATCTCCCGTACACCAGCGGGCTCACCGAAGTGGCCCGTACGGTCGCCGAAGGGCTGGCCGCGCGGGGCCGCCGGGTCGCCGTCGTCGCCTGCCGGCACGAGCCGGACCGCCCCGCGCGGGAGACCGTGAACGGCGTCGAGGTGTTCCGCGCCCCGGTCGCCGCCCGGCTCGGACGCGGGGTGATCAGCCCCGGCTTCGCCCCGCTCGCCGGGCGGATCGCCCGCGCCTCCCGGGTCGTCAACCTGCACCTGCCGATGCTGGAGGCGGGGCTCGTCGCCCGCCTCGCGGGGGACACCCCGGTGGTCGCCACCCACCACGACGACGTGTGGCTCGCCGGGGGCGTGCTCGCCCCGCTCCAGGTGAAGGTCGTCGACGCCTCGGTGGCCGGGGCCCTGCGCCGCTCGGCCGCCGTGGTCGTCAACAACGTGGACCACGCGGAGCATTCGCGCCACTGGCCCCTGATGGGCGCGCGCCGGCTGCTGGCCATCGCCCCGCCCTGCCGTGAACGCGGGCCCGCCCCCGCCGCCTTCCGCGAGACGGCGGGCCCGCACATCGGCTTCCTCGGCCGGATCGCCCCGGAGAAGGGGCTGCACCACCTCGTCGACGCCTTCCGGACGATCCCGGACCCCGAGGCCCGGCTGCTGATCGCCGGCGACCACTCCAAGGTCGCGGGCGGCAGCGTCGTCGGAACCCTGCGCGCACGGGCCGGCGACGACTCCCGTATCCGGTTCACCGGTTTCCTCGCCGACGAGCGGGTGGCGGGCTTCTACGCCTCGCTGGACGCCTTCGCCCTGCCGTCCGTCGCCGAGGAGTCCTTCGGCATCTCCCAGGCCGAGGCGATGATGCTCGGCGTCCCCTCGGTGGCGAGCGACGCGCCGGGGATGCGCGTGCCGGTGTCCGAGACCGGCTTCGGCCGCCTCTTCCCGCCCGGCGACACCCACGCCCTGGCCGGGGCCCTGCTGGAGGTGGCCGCCTACGCCCCCGGGCGCCGCGCCGAGGGAGGCCGCGACGCCCGCGCCCGGTACGGGACGGACCACTGCCTGGACGCCTACGACGCCCTGTTCCAGGAGGCCGGGGCGCTGCCGGGAGCCCTCGCGTGACGACGACCGGCACCCTGGCGGCGGCCTGGGCGAACGCCGCCCGGCCGGACGGCGGGTGGGTGCTGTGGGCGGCCGGGGCCTGGGCGGTGTTCCTGGCCGCGCACCTCGTCCTCAACGGCCGCTGGTGGTTCTGGCTGCTGCCCTCGCTGCTGCCGCCGCCCGTGTTCGTCGCCCTGCCCGCCCTGCTCCTGGTGCTCTCCTGGGTCACGGGGGACCGTACGGCCGGAGTCGTGGCGGGCGCGGCCCTGGTGCTCGGGGCCCGGCAGTCCGGCCTGGTCTTCGCCGCGCTCGTACGGGGAGCGCGCCGCCCGCCGCCGGACGGGGCGGTGCGCGTCGTGTCCTGGAACACCCAGCACTGGTGCCAGTCCACCGATCCCGAGCCCTTCTACGCCTTTCTGCGCGGGCTCGACGCCGATGTCTACCTGCTCCAGGAGTACCACCACGACGCGTTCGACGGCACCTACCGACTGATCGACGACGAGCGGCGGCTGCGCGAGACCTTTCCCGGCCACCGGGCCGTCATCGCCCGGGGCCTGATCACCCTGTCCCGGCTGCCGGTCGCCGCGACCGTGGAGACGGCCGCCCGGCGGACCCTGCGGGTGGACCTGGTGATGCCGGGCGACGGCCGGCCGCTCTCCACCTTCAATGTCCACATCCCGGTACAGCTGCGACTTGTCAGCCCGTTGCGAGCAGACTTCTACCGCGCGGTCCGCACCCGGGCCGCCGACCGGGAACGGGAGTACCGGGGACTCCTCGGGGACGTCGCCGGCTGCCCCCATCCGGCCCTGATCGCGGGGGACTTCAACACCACCGCCGCGATCGGGGACGCCCGACGCATCGCCCGCCTGGGGGCCGACGAGGTCGCTCGGTCCGGACGCCTGTGCCCCACCTCGTGGCAGGCCCGTCCGGGCCTGCGCTGGTGGCGGCTGGACTGGGTGCTCAGCACACCGGGCGTCCGGGTCCACAGCTACCGCTTCCGCGATCCGCGCGGCCTGTCCGACCACAGCGTCCAGGAGGTGTCCGTGTCGCTCGCCGAACCGGACCGCAGGACGACGGCAGATCTCAGTATCCGACACCACGACGAAGGAACTCACCATGCGTTACCGCTACTTGGGAAAGACCGGTCTGAGGGTCAGTGAACTCTGCCTCGGCGCCATGACGTTCGGCCGCGAGGCCGACGAGACCACCAGCCACGCCCTGCTGGACCGCTTCACCGAGGCGGGCGGCACCTTCGTGGACACCGCCGACATCTACTCCGCCGGAGCCTCCGAAGAGATCCTCGGCCGCTGGCTGAAGCGGCAGCGCCGCGACGACGTGGTGATCGCCACCAAGGTGCGGTACGGCACGGGGGAGGGCCCCAACGACCGTGGCCTGGGCCGTAACCACCTGATCTCCGGGGTCGAGGCGAGCCTGCGCCGGCTCGGCACGGACCACATCGACCTCTACCAGGTGCACGCCTGGGACCCGGGCACCCCGCTGGAGGAGACCCTCGCCACCCTGGACGCCCTCGTCGCCTCCGGAAAGGTGCGGTACATCGGGGCCAGCAACTTCTCCGGCTGGCAACTCCAGAAGGCCGTCGACCTGAGCCGGGCCCATGGCTGGGAGCCCTTCACCGCCCTCCAGCCGCTCTACAACCTGCTGGACCGCTCCGCCGAGTGGGAGCTGCTGGAGGTCAGCCGCAACGAGGGCCTGGGCGTCATCCCGTGGAGCCCGCTGCGCGGCGGCTGGCTGAGCGGCGCGATCCGGCGCGGTACCCAGGGGCCGCCCACGGGCACCCGGGTGGAGACCGCCGAGCGGCTCGGCTGGGGCGAGTCGTGGAGCGCGTACCAGGGGGACGAGCGCACCTGGCGGGTGCTGGACGCCCTGCACGAGGCCGCCGGGCGCACGGGCCTCGCGGTGCCGGTGCTGGCCCTGGCCTGGCTGCTCGGCCGGCCGGGCGTCACCGCCCCCATCGTGGGCGCCCGCACCCTTGAGCAGCTGGAGACCAACCTCGGCGCGGCGGACCTGGACCTCGACCCGGCCGACGCCGCCCTGCTGACCGCCGCGAGCGACCAGGTGCTCCCGTACCCGTACAGCGTCATCGAGACCGACCCCGAACTGCGCTGACGCACCCCGCGTGACCGAAAACGGGCGGTGGCCCGGGGACGGCGTCCCCGGGCCACCGCCCTGTGCCTACCGCGCCGCCGCCCCCGGCGCTCAGTCCGTCGGACGCTTCAGGCGGGCCACGAACTTGTAGCGGTCGCCCCGGTAGACCGAGCGCACCCACTCCACCGGTTCGCCCTGGCCATCCACCGAATGGCGGGACAGCATGAGCATCGGCAGGCCCACGTCGGTGCCCAGCAGACCCGCCTCGCGCGGGGTGGCGAGCGAGGTCTCGATGGTCTCCTCCGCCTCGGCGAGGCGGACGTCGTACACCTCGGCGAGCGCGGTGTAGAGCGAGGTGTACTTCACCAGCGAACGGCGCAGCGCCGGGAAGCGTTTGGCCGAAAGGTGTGTGGTCTCGATCGCCATCGGCTCCCCGCTGGCGAGCCGAAGCCGCTCGATGCGCAGCACCCGGCCGCCCGTCGAGATGTCCAGCAGACCGGCGAGCGTGTCGTCCGCCGTGACATAGCCGATGTCCAGCAGCTGGGACGTCGGTTCCAGTCCCTGGGCACGCATGTCCTCGGTGTACGAGGTGAGCTGGAGCGCCTGGGAGACCTTCGGCTTGGCGACGAAGGTCCCCTTGCCCTGGATGCGCTCCAGCCGGCCCTCGACGACCAGCTCCTGGAGCGCCTGGCGCACGGTGGTGCGCGAGGTGTCGAACTCGGCCGCCAGAGTGCGTTCGGGCGGCACCGGGGTGCCGGGCGGCAGGGTGTCCGTCATGTCGAGGAGATGCCGCTTGAGCCGGTAGTACTTCGGTACGCGCGCCGTGCGCGCACCAGCACCGGTCTCGCTCCCCGTACTGCCCCCGTCGGCGCCCATGGCCCGCCTTTCCGACTGCTGCGTTGCTGCCGTCACCGGCTCCTCCGTCTGTCGCGGCTCACATGGTGGCACGGTCCGGTCACGGGTCGTCGCCCTCCCTTAGGTGTCGGTCCTATAACGGACGCGAGTGCACTTCTTATACACCCTTGACACCCCTAAAGGTCTAGGCCAAGCTCCCGGTACTGGTCTAAACCATTCAAGGCCAGGTCCAGCCCCAGCAGAACTCGTCGAATGACTTCGCGGTGGGTGGGGTTGCAGCATCCCTGAGGAGGGTTTGACGTGAAGCGCAAGCTCATCGCGGCTATCGGTGTCGCGGGCATGTTGGTTTCGGTCGCGGCATGCGGATCCGACGACAAGAAGTCGTCCGCGGACCCGAAGGACCGCAAGGAAGACCTGACCGTCTGGCTCATGGGCGAGGCCCAGTCCACCTGGCCCGAGCTGGTCAAGGACGTCAACGCCGAGTTCAACAAGAAGTACCCGGGTGTCACCGTCAAGGTTCAGTACCAGCAGTGGGCCGACAAGGTCAAGAAGCTGGACACCTCCCTCGGTGGCGACAAATTCCCGGATGTCGTGGAACTCGGCAATACCGAGACCATGCAGTACATCCTCAATGGTGCGCTCGGAGAAATCGACCCCAAGAAGTACGAGAACTCGGACACCTGGATCAAGGGTCTGAAGGACACGTGTTCCTTCGAGGGCAAGACCTACTGCGTTCCTTACTACGCGAGCGCCCGTCTGGCCGTGTACAACAAGGACATGCTGAAGGCCGGCACCGGCAGCGACGTCCTCCCGCAGACCGAGGACGAGTTCCTCGCCGCGATGGACAAGGTCGCCGCGGAGCTGGAGAAGAAGGACAAGCGCGCCACGTCCCTCTACTACCCGGGCCGCTACTGGTACGCCGCGATGTCCTACGTCGCCGCCTACGGGGGCCAGATCGCCGAGTACGACGAGGGCGGCAAGGAGTGGAAGGCCGCGCTCTCCACTCCGGAGGCCCAGAAGGGCATCCAGCACTTCGTCGACCTGGTCAAGAAGTACAACAAGGCCGACGTGACGAAGGACGAGCAGGACCACGCCAACGTCATGGCCAACGAGAAGGCCGCGGTCATCTACGGCCAGGCCTGGGAGGCCGGCAGCGTCACCACGGGCGAGAACGGCAACCCGAAGCTCGAGGGCAAGATCGCCACGGCCGGCATGCCCGGCCCCGAGGGCAAGGCACTCCCGTCCTTCATCGGCGGCTCGGACCTCGCGACGATCTCCAAGTCCAAGAAGCAGGACCTCGGCCAGGAGTGGATCTCCCTCTTCACCAACGCGAAGTCCATGGAGGTCCTCGCGTCGAAGAACATCCTCCCCAACAACGAGAAGCAGCTTGAGCCGCTGAAGGCCAAGCCGGAGACCGCCGCCATCGCCAACGCGGTGCCGGACGCCTGGTTCACGCCGATCGCGCCGGGCTGGGCCTCCATCGAGAAGGAAGAGATCCTCCAGAACATGCTTCTGGAGATCGTCAAGGGTTCCTCCGTCGCCGACGCCACCAAGAAGGCCGACGAGAAGATCAACGCGCTGATCAACAAGAAAGCCTGACCTTCCGATCGTCAGGCGGGGGTCCGGCGCCAGCGCCGGACCCCCGCTCCTTTCCCACCGTGAACGCCGTGAATTCCGGGGCTCGCCCCGGACCCGCGATGGAAGGTCAGCCACGTGTCTGCCGCTGATACCAAGGCCGCCGGGCCGCCGGTTCCCGTACCACCCGACCCGCAGGCGACCGGGAAGTCGTCCTCCGACGACCATGCGCCCCGGGTGCAGAAGAGGAGGCGGAAGAAGGGTGAGCTGCTCCCCTACTTCCTGATCCTCCCGGCGATCGTGGCGATCGCCGCCGTCTACCTCTACCCGCTCGGCAAGACGGTCGTCATGTCCTTCCAGGACATGGGCCGCCGTGAGCTGTGGTCCGGCGAACCGGCGCCATGGGTCGGCTTCGAGCAGTTCACCAACATCCTCGGCGACTCCGAGTTCTGGTGGGTCACCTTCCGCACGGTCGTCTTCATGGTCGTCTGCGTGACGCTGACCATGGGGATCGGGCTGCTGGTCGCCCTGCTCATGCGCAAGCTCACCACCTGGGTCCGGCTCGTACTCACCGCGTGCCTCATCGCCGCCTGGTCGATGCCGCTGATGGTGGCCGCCTCGATCTTCCGGTTCATGGCCGACTCCGACTACGGCCTGATCAACACCCTGATCGCCAAGGTCGTCGGCGAGGACTGGCTCGGACACAACTGGTATCTCAACCCGATCCAGGGCTTCGGCATCATCACCCTGCTGGTCGTCTGGGGCGCCATCCCGTTCGTCGTCGTCACCCTGTACGCCGCCCTCACCCAGGTCCCCCAGGAGCTGGAGGAGGCCGCCGCCCTCGACGGCGCCAGCGCCTACGGCATCTACAAGTTCGTCACCTGGCCGGTCATCAAGCCGGTCTTCACCATGGTCGCCACCCTCTCGGTGATCTGGGACTTCAACGTCTTCGGCCAGATCTGGCTGCTGCGCGGCAACAAGCCCGAGCCGGAGTACGAGACCCTCGGCCTCTACTCCTACTCCAAGGCGTTCGAGTCCACCTCCTTCAGCCAGGGCACCGCGATCGCCCTGATCACGGTGTTGCTGCTGTCCGGCGTGGCCGTGTACTACCTGCGCCAGCTCATGAAGACGGGAGAGGTCGAATGAGCAGCTCGACCCACACACAGGTGCTGCGGCCCGACCGCAAGAAGAGCCGGCTGCACTTCGACCTCATCGGCCTCGGCGTCGCCCTGGTCATGGTCTTCCCGGTCTACTGGCTGGTCATCAGCGCCCTGCGGCCCAACCGGGAGATCCGCAGCTACGACCAGACCCTGTGGCCCACGTCGATCACCTTCGACAACTTCGTCCGGGCCACCGAGCAGCCGAACTTCACCACCGCCATCCAGTCCAGCCTGATCGTCGCCGTCACCGCGGTGGTCGGCGGCATGATCATCGCGACGCTGGCGGCCCTGGCGATCGGCCGGTTCCGGTTCTTCGGCCGCAAGGCCCTGGTCCTGATCATGATCCTGGTCCAGATGCTGCCGCCGACGGCGATGCTCATCCCGATCTACGCCCAGCTCAACGCCATGGGCGGGATCGACGAGTACTGGGGCCTGATCGTCGTCTACCTGGTGTCCACGCTGCCCTTCGCCACCATCATGATCCGCGGCTTCGTCGTGAACATCCCGGTGGAGCTGGAGGAGTCCGCGATGGTGGACGGCTGCACCCGCTTCCAGGCCTTCCGCCGGGTGATCTTCCCGCTGCTCGCCCCCGGGCTCGCCGCCGCGTCGATCTTCGCCCTGGTGAACGCGTGGAACGAGTACCTCTTCGCCTACATCCTGATCAACGACAACTCCAAGTACACGCTGAACGTATGGCTGATGACGTTCACGACCGAGCGCGGCACCGACTACGGCGCCCTCATGGCGGCGTCGACCATGATCGCCATCCCCGTCGTCGTGTTCTTCATGATCATCCAGAAGAAGATGGCCGCAGGCCTCACTTCCGGCGCAGTGAAGGGATAGTGCGGGCCCATGACCACCCTCGTTTCCACCACGGACACCGTGACACGCGACGCGCTCGCCGTGCTCCAGCCCGGGTTCACCGGCACCACCCCACCGGACTGGCTGCTGCGCCGCGTCGGTGAAGGCCTCGCCTCCGTCGGCCTGTTCGGCCGCAACATCACCTCGCCCGAACAGCTCACCGCCCTCACCGGGCGGTTGCGCTCCGAGCGGGACGACGTCCTCGTCGCCATCGACGAGGAGGGCGGCGACGTGACCCGCCTGGAGGTCACGCACGGTTCCTCCTTCCCCGGCAACTTCGCCCTAGGCTCGGTGGACGACGTCCACCTCACCCGGGCCGTCGCCCAGGAACTCGGCCGCCGGCTCGCCGAGTGCGGCGTCAACCTCAACTGGGCGCCGTCCGCCGACGTCAACTCCAACCCGGGCAACCCGGTCATCGGCGTGCGCTCCTTCGGCGCCGACACCCGGCTGGCCGCCCGGCACACCGCTGCGTACATCGAGGGGCTCCAGGCCGCCGGCGTCGCCGCCTGCACCAAGCACTTCCCCGGGCACGGCGACACCGCGGTCGACTCGCACCTGGCGATGCCCCGCATCGATGTGGACCTCGACACCCTGCACGCCCGTGAGCTGGTGCCCTTCCGGGCGGCCATCGCCGCGGGTTCCAAATCGGTGATGAGCGCGCATATCCTGCTTCCCGCACTCGACCCGGACCGCCCGGCGACCGTGAGCCCGCAGATCCTCACCGGTCTGCTGCGCCAGGAGCTGGGCTACGACGGCCTGATCGTCACCGACGCCGTGGAGATGGACGCCATCGCCGGTACGTACGGCATCGAGCGCGGGTCCGTCCTCGCCCTCGCGGCGGGCGCCGACGCCATCTGTGTGGGCGGCGGTCTGGCCGACGAGGAGACGGTGCTGCGGCTGCGCGACGCCCTCGTCGCGGCCGTGCGCGGCGGGGAACTGACCGAGGAGCGGCTCGCCGACGCGGCCGCCCGTGTACGAGCCCTCGCGTCCTGGACGCAGAGGGCCCGGGGGGATGTCCGGGAGCCGGGCGCGGCAGTGCAGGAGGGGACCGCGCCCGGCACCGGAATCAGCTCCGACATCGGCCTGGTGGCCGCCCGCCGCGCGGTCCGGGTGGCCGGTTCCGGCGACCGGCTGACCGAGCCGGCGTACGTCGCCTCGTTCAACGCGGAGGCGAACATCGCGGTCGGCGACGAGACCCCGTGGGGCATCGCCGCCGAGCTGGACAGGATCCTGTCCGGCACCGGGACGGACACCTTCGGTGACAAGAGCGCCGCACCGGCGGCCGCGATCCTGGCGGCGGCGGGGGAGCGGCGCATCGTCGCGGTGGTCCGCGACGAGCACCGGCACACCTGGATGAGCGAGGCGCTCGACACCCTGCTGGCAGCCCGCCCGGACACGATCGTGGTCGAGATGGGCCTGCCCCAGTCGGACCCGAGGGGCTCGCTGTACGTGGCCACCCACGGCGCGGCCCGGGTCTGCGGCCTGGCGGCGGCAGAAGCGATAACGGGCACGAAGGCCTGACACAGGGCCGTCCGATCCAAGCCCGTCCGGGGCCTGCGGACCCAAGCCCCGGGCGGGAGCCGAACCAGGCCCGTCCGGGGTTCTCGGCTCAAGTCCTGGGCCAGCACTTTCAAGCCCGTCCGGTGATTGAGGGCAAAGCCCTTCCGCCGGACGGTCGGCACCACGGCTGAGGGCCGGGACACCGTAAAGGCGTCCCGGCCCTCAGCCGTGCGGGGAACGCCTACAGCCCCTGCCACCCCGGCTTCGCCGCATACGTGGCCCGGAAGTAGTCCGCCAGCTTCAGCTTCGACGCCGCCGCCTCGTCCACCACCACCGTCGCGTGCGGATGCAGCTGGAGCGCCGAGGCCGGCACGATCGAGGCGACCGGCCCCTCCACCGTCTGGGCGATGGCCTCCGCCTTGCCCTCACCGGTGGCCAGCAGGATCGGGTGGCGGGAATCCAGGATCGTCCCGATGCCCTGCGTGATCACGTGGTGCGGCACCTGCTCGATGCTGTCGAAGAAGCGCGCGTTGTCCACCCGGGTCTGCTGCGTCAGCGTCTTGATCCGGGTGCGCGAGGCGAGCGAGGAGCACGGCTCGTTGAAGCCGATGTGCCCGTCGGTGCCGATGCCCAGGAGCTGGAGGTCCACGCCGCCCGCCTCCGCCAGCGCCCGGTCGTAGGCCTCGCAGGCCGCCTGGACGTCCTCGGCCGAGCCGTCGGGGCCCATGAAGGAGGCCTCGGAGAGCCCGAGCGGCTCGACGACCTCGCGCAGTACCACGGAGCGGTACGACTCCGGGTGGCCCGCGGGCAGCCCGACGTACTCGTCGAGCTGGCAGATCCGGGCGCGCGAGGCGTCGACCGCGCCGGAGGTGACCTTGGCCGCCAGCGCACGGTAGATGGGCAGCGGGGTCGAGCCGGTGGCAACGCCGAGCAGGGCGTCGGGCTTGCGGCCGAGCAGCGCGGCGATGGCCTCCGCGATCAGTTCGCCGCCTGCCGTGGCGTCCGGGACGATGACAACTTCCACGCTGTTCCTGCCGATCTGACTAGGGGAGCCGGTGGTATAGACCAATCAGGTTCCAATTTAGCAGAATCGAGCAGCCGTACGGTGAACAGTCCACCCATCGGCCGCATCCCGGCACGCACCCCTGGCCCCGCACCCCTGGCCCCGCACGCCCCGGCCCGCTGGCGGGTCACGGCATTGCCTGGTCGACTTGGGGGTGCCTGACCGGTACGACGCGGATCGCGCACCCCCACCGACGCGCCGTCCCGCCCGCCGATGCCGACAGCCCAGGGAGGCCCCACATGTCCGCCACCCCTCCGGCCGACCCGAGCGGCCAGGGCGACGAGCCCGGCCGCATCATGTCCGGCGAAATGGCCGAGCAGCCCGCAATGCTGCGCCGCATCCTCGAACGGGGCGCGCCCCGCATCCGGGAGGTCGCCGCCGAGATCGCCGCCCGGAAGCCCCGGTTCGTGCTGCTCACCGCCCGGGGCACGTCGGACAACGCGGCGCTGTACGCGAAGTACCTGCTGGAGATCCGCCTCGGGCTGCCCTGCGGACTGGCCTCGATGTCCACCACGACGGCCTACGGCGCCCGACCCGACCTCCGGGACGTCCTGGTGGTCACCGTCAGCCAGTCGGGCGGCTCGCCGGACCTGGTCGCCTCCACGAAGGCCGCCCGGGAGGCCGGAGCCGTCACGCTCGCCGTCACCAACAACCCGGACTCCGCGCTGGCGGCCGTCTCCGAGTACCACATCGACATCCTGGCGGGCCCGGAGAAGGCGCTCCCGGCCACCAAGACGTACACCGCCTCCCTGCTCTCCCTGTACCTCTTCGTGGAGGCCCTGGGCGGCGGGGACGGCACGACGGCCGCCGCGGGCCTGCCCGACCTCGCGGGCGCGATCCTGGGCCGCCGGGTCGAGGTCAAGGCACTGGCCTCCCGCTACCGCTTCGCCGAGCGCATGGTGATCACCTCGCGCGGCTACGGCTACCCGACGGCCAAGGAGGCGGCCCTGAAGCTCATGGAGACCAGCTACATCCCGGCTCTCTCCTACTCCGGCGCGGATCTGCTGCACGGGCCGCTGGCGATGGTCGACAACATCTCCCCGGTGATCGCCGTGGTCACCGACGGCCGGGGCGGCGAGGCCCTCCAGCCGGTCCTGGACCGGCTGCGCGGACGTGGCGCGGATCTCTTCGTGGTCGGCCCCAAGGCCCAGGTGGAGGCGGCGTCGGCCGGCTTCTTGCTGCCCACGGAGGGTGTCCCGGAGGAGTTGCAGCCGATCCTGGAGATTCTGCCGCTGCAGATGCTGGCGTACGAGGTGACGATCGCCCGGGGTCAGGACCCCGACGCCCCGCGCGCCCTCGCCAAGGTAACCGAGACCCGCTGAACCAGCCCCATCGGGGGCGGCCCCCGAAAACACCCGCGGGCCGCGGCGCCAGAGCGGGACCCTCAGCCCACCCGGCACCGCAGCCCGGAGTTTCCGGCCGACGGTGTGCGGTGCCGTCGGCCACTGGAGGCACCGGCGCAGTCAGGGCAGAGAGTGCCGGAGCCTCGGTCCGCTCTCCTGTGCGGGGAGAGCGGAGGTCGTGATGAACTCATTGTGGACTAGACCAATTGCCCGTGTCCATCCATGTGCACGACATTCTCCGGCCGGGTGCCGGGCCTGTCCATCGCCCTGCCCTACGGCACGGCCCGGCGGGCCGATCGGTTCGAACGCCTCCGGTAACCCCAGGTACGCTCCACACGTGCCCTCCATGAACGACCTCGTCCGCCAGCACACCGCTCTGAGCGACACCGACCTCGAGTGGCTCCATCTGCTGGTCTCGGAGTGGCAACTGCTCTCCGACCTGTCCTTCGCCGACCTCGTGCTGTGGGTTCCGACCCGCGACGGCACGCGGTACGTCTCCGTCGCCCAGATGCGCCCCAACACCGGGCCCACCTCCTACCAGGACGACATGGTCGGCCACCTGGTGCCGCGCGGCCGCCGCCCGCTGCTGGACGCGGCCCTGGACGAGGGCCGGATCGTGCGCGAGGGCGACCCGGAGTGGCGCGAGGAGGTGCCCGTGCGGGTCGAGTCCATCCCCGTACGCCGCGAGGGGCGGGTGCTCGGCGTCATCGCCCGCAACACCAACCTGCTCACCGTGCGCACCCCCTCCCGGCTGGAGCTCACCTACCTCCAGTCCGCCTCCGACCTGGCCCAGATGATCGCCGCCGGTTCCTTCCCCTTCCCCGGCCAGCAGGTCGACATGGATGCGTCCCCACGCGTGGGCGACGGCCTGATCCGGCTCGACGCCGACGGGATCGTGCAGTACGCCAGCCCCAACGGCCTCTCCGCCTACCACCGCCTCGGCCTCGCCTCCGACCTGGTCGGCCACCACCTCGGCACCACCACCGCCGAACTGGCCCCGTCCCGGGGGCCGGTGGACGAGGCCCTGGTCAAGATGGCCAGCGGCTACGCGCCCCGCGAGTTCGAGGTCGAGTGCGCGGACGGGGTGATCCAGCTGCGGGCCATCCCGCTCAAGCCCAAGGGTGCCCGCATCGGCTCGCTGGTGCTGCTCCGGGACGTCACCGAACTGCGCCGCCGCGAACGCGAGTTGATCACCAAGGACGCGACCATCCGGGAGATCCACCACCGGGTGAAGAACAACCTCCAGACGGTGGCCGCCCTGTTGCGCCTCCAGGCCCGCCGGATGGACTCCGAGCAGGGCCGCGAGGCGCTCAACGAGGCGGTCCGGCGCGTCGGTTCGATCGCCATCGTCCATGAGACGCTGTCCCAGAATCTGGACGAGCGGGTCGAGTTCGACGAGATCGCCGACCGGGTCATCGCGATGGTCTCGGAGATCTCCCCGGGCAAGGTGACCTGCCGGCGCACCGGACGCTTCGGCATCCTCGACGCCGAAGTCGCCACCCCGCTCTCCATGGTGCTGACCGAGGTTCTGCAGAACGCCCTGGAGCACGCCTTCGCCGTGGCGGACCACGGGACGGTGGAGGTGTCCGCCGTGCGCGGTGGCTCGCCCACCGACGGGCGGCTGCTGATCACCGTCACCGATGACGGGCGCGGGCTGCCCGAGGGGTTCGATCCGAAGCGGGCCGGCAACCTCGGGCTCCAGATCGTACGGACCCTGGTGGAGGGGGAGTTGGGCGGCACGTTCGGCATGGTTCCGGCCCCCGGGCGCGGCACTCAGGTGGTGCTGGACCTCCCGGTCCAGGGCGACAAGTAGCCGACGGGCGGCCGACAGGGGCGCACACAGCAGAGCGGCCCGGACCGTGGTGACGGTCCGGGCCCGCTCCGTGGTGCTCACGTTGCGATGCGCTTCGGGGTACTGCGCGCTGCGACTCGAAGGCGGGGCTGTGCGTACGCGCTGTACGCGCCGCCGGGCTGAGGCTCGGTGCGGTTCTCGCTCAGGCGCTTGCGTTGCGCGCCCGGTTGCGAGCGGCGCGGCGCTTCATCGCGCGGCGCTCGTCCTCGCTGAGTCCACCCCAGACGCCGGAGTCCTGGCCGGACTCGAGCGCCCACTGCAGGCACTGCTCCATGACGGGGCAGCGGCGGCAGACGGCCTTGGCTTCCTCGATCTGCAGCAGCGCAGGACCGGTGTTGCCGATGGGGAAGAACAGCTCGGGGTCTTCCTCGCGACAAACGGCGTTGTGACGCCAGTCCATGGCTGCTACCTCTCCTTGGTATTACACGCTGGTGCTTGTGAATGTGAACGCTTTCACGAATCCCCCCGTAGATGACGGGCCGACCCCCAGGTGAACTGGGTGTGGTCTGTGATGGTGAGGAGGGGTTCTGGCTCTCAGTGGAGGCCGGTGTTGCGGGCCGTCCCGATCGCCATGTAGAGATTCGCAAACCTCGGCGGCGGATACAACCCCTTCTGGAAAGTTTTTTTTGATTCCTCGGTGTCGACTAGGTCACAGCCGCACTTCTTAGGGGTGGGGGCCAGTCCAAACGTTCGAGTTAAAGGACTTTAGGCCCTTCCACTCACACAATCACACGCAGTGCACGGCGTACGCCTGTGAACGTCACGCTCGTACGCAGCCCCAGGTGGTCACCGTCCATCTGGAAGGGTAGTGGGACCTTTGAATACAAGGTGAAGTCCGTGAGGTCGTGCTGTGAAACGGCGTGCTTGCCGCGCGGCCCCCTCTCGGGGCTCGAAGTGAGCAGCTGGGTGCCGTAGAGGGCCACCGCCGGGGTGGACAGACGCTTCAGTCCGAGGACGTCCAGCGCGGTGTCGAAGGAGGCCTTCGGTGAGGCGTACATCGGGCGATTGCCCAGGTAGGTCCAGGGGGCGGTGTTGCAGATTATGGAGAGCGCGAGGTCGGTGACCGGGTCCTGGCCGGGCACGTCGAGCGTGATCTGTCCGTGTCTGCGGTGGGCCTCGTTCAGGAACTGCCGCACCACCTGGCGTACGTACAGGGCATGCGTCGAGCGCTTCCCGTGTTCGCGTTTCTGTTCGACCCGGCCGATGACCCCGGCGTCGAATCCGAGACCGGCGCAGAAAGTGAACCAGCGTTCGGGGACGGACTCGTCCTCGGTTCCCGGGGTGCCGGCCGCGAGACCGAGACCGACCGTGCGTTCGGTCCGGTTCTCCAGGGCGTCCAGGATCGCGCCGGTCGCCTCCACCGCGTCGTTCGGCAGCCCCAGGGCTCGCGCGAAGACATTGGTGGATCCGCCGGGGACCACGGCGAGCCTCGGGAGGCTGTCCACGTCCGGGCCCCGGTGCAGCAGCCCGTTCACGACCTCGTTCACCGTGCCGTCGCCGCCGAGGGCGACCACCAGATCGATGTCGTCGCTGTCCGCGGCCCGCCGCCCCAGGTCCCGTGCGTGCCCCCGGTACTCGGTGGTCACCGCCTCCAGTTTCATCTCGCTGGCCAGCGCGTGGATGAGCACGTCACGGGTGCGGGCACTGGTGGTGGTAGCAGCTGGGTTGACCACGAGGAGTGCGCGCATGACGGTCAGCCTACCCACCGGGCGGTTCGGTGCTGTAGTCCCGGTTCGCTGCGCTCGGGGCCGGTGACGGAACGTGACCGGCTGCCCCGCCGTGCGCCCGAACGGGGGAGGCCGCTCCGCACCCCGGCTTCACTTCCGGACCCCGGGGATGCCAACCTGAAGGGCGTGAGCACTCAGCAGACACCCTCCACGCCGCCGTCCTCCGCAGCGGAGCGCCCGGCCAGGATCACCGTCCTCGCCGGGGTCAACGCCCTCGAAGGCGTGGCGCTCGCCGTCGGCGGCACCTATCTGCTGATCATGGGAGTGCTCGGGAGGCCGGAGAGCACACAGCAGGCGGAGACGGTCGGGATCACGCTGATCGCGCTCGGCGCGATCCCGCTGTTCGCCGCCCGCGGACTGCTGCTGCTGCGCGGCTGGAGCCGGGGGCCCGCGCTGATCACCCAGATCATGGCGCTGCCCGTGGCCTGGACGCTGCTGCGCTCGCAGGGTGCGCTGATCCCCACCGGGATCGTCCTGGCGGTGGTCGCCGTCACCGGCCTCGTGCTCGTGCTGAACCCGGCGACCACCCGGATCCTGGGCATCCGCCGGGGCCCCGGGGCGACCCCCGGGGCCTGAGGACGCCTTCCGGCTACTCCTCGACGAGCAGCCGCTCGCGCAGCTGCGCCAGGGTGCGGGCCAGCAGCCGTGAGACGTGCATCTGCGAGATGCCGACCTCCTGGGCGATCTGCGACTGGGTCATGTTCCCGAAGAAGCGCAGCAGCAGGATGCGCTTCTCACGCGGCGGCAGGTCCTCCAGGAGCGGCTTGAGCGACTCCCGGTACTCCACGCCCTCCAGCGCCTCGTCCTCCGAGCCCAGCGTGTCCGCGACCGCGGGCGACTCGTCGTCCGTGTCCGGCACGTCCAGCGAGAGCGTGCTGTACGCGTTGGCCGATTCCAGCCCCTCCAGCACCTCCTCCTCGGAGATGCCGAGCCGCTCGGCCAGCTCGTGCACCGTGGGCGAGCGGCCGTGCTGCTGGGAGAGCTCGGCGGTGGCCGTGGTCAGCGACAGCCGCAGCTCCTGGAGGCGGCGCGGCACCCGCACCGCCCAGCCCTTGTCCCGGAAGTGGCGCTTGATCTCGCCGACCACCGTGGGGGTGGCGTACGTCGAGAACTCCACCCCCCGGTCCGGGTCGAACCGGTCCACGGACTTGATCAGCCCGATCGTGGCGACCTGGGTCAGGTCGTCCAGCGGCTCGCCGCGATTGCGGAAGCGGCGGGCCAGATGCTCCACCAGGGGCAGATGCATCCGCACCAGCCGGTTGCGCAGCTCGGCCTTCTCCGCCGAACCGTCGGGCAGCTCCCGCAGCTCGAAGAACAGGGCCCGGGCCCCGCTGCGGTCGTGTGGATCGTGGTGCCCGTGCTCGCTCATCTGGCCCGCCCGCTCTGCCTGCGACTGCTGCTCCACCGCGACGTCGATGCTCTCGGGCCCGTCCGCTCCGTTCACCGGATGCGGCCGGGCCGGTTGCTCCGGGATGCCTGCTGGGCGCACCACCCCGGGTCGGATCGTCTCGTCCCGCACAGGACCGTCCCCGTTCCCGTTGCTCACGCCGGCCCGGGGCCCGCGCCGCGCTGTTTGTAGAGGCTGATGCTGACCGTACGGTCGTCGGCGACCGTGGAGTCGACCTTGCCGGCCAGTGCGGAGAGCACCGTCCAGGCGAAGGTGTCGCGCTCGGGCGCCCGGCCGTCCGTGGTGGGCGCCGACACCGTCACTTCGAGGGAGTCGTCGACGAGACGGAAGACGCAGCTGAGGACGGAACCCGGCACGGCCTGCTGGAGCAGGATCGCGCAGGCCTCGTCGACCGCGATACGAAGATCCTCGATCTCGTCGAGAGTGAAGTCCAAACGCGCTGCGAGACCGGCCGTGGCCGTTCGCAGCACCGACAGGTAGGCACCCGCAGCGGGCAGTCGGACTTCTACGAAGTCCTGATTCCCGGGCTCGCCTGCGATCTGGGACACCCTCACCTCCAAGGTGGCACAAACTCTTTCGAGGTTCCGGGAAGGGTGGCCCGGAGCCATGCGGTCCGTCGACGGTTCTTCGGCTCGGCGACGTTATCGGATCCATGATGCAGTGTCGTACGGACCCCACACCCTAACCGTCACTCATGGTAAGACCATGTGTACGCACAGTGGCTAGGGGTCTGCGACGTCCAATTACGAAGAACCAGCGCCGCATTGACGTACCCAGGCCTCAGACGATCGAACCGTCCTCGAAGCACCAACGCCGGCTCTCGCCCGCCCCGAAGCTCCGTATCACGGGATGACCGGTCGCCCGGAAGTGTCCGGTGGCGTGCCGCAGCGGCGACGAATCGCAGCAGCCGACGTGCCCACAGGTCAGGCAGAGTCGCAGCCGCACGGGGTGGCTGCCCGCCTCCAGGCACTCGGGACAGGTCTCGCCGAGCGGCACGGGCTCGGGGCGTGGCAGATCCGCTACGTGCGCACACTCGCTCATGGTGGGCAGGTTACGACGGATCCGAGGACGGTGGGACGGACGCGCTGCCGTCGGTGGCCCTGGTCGCGGTCCGGGCGGCGGTCGCCGGCGCGGACCGCCGCACCCCGGTACCCGCCCCGCTCGTGGTGGTCGCCGTGGGGCTCATGGCCGGCTGCCTGCCGGGCGCCCCGACGTACCACCTGGACGCGCACGCCGTGCTTCCGCCGTTGCTCCACACGGCGGCCGTGGACAGCTCCTGCCTGGATCCGCGGGCCGGCCGGCCCACCGAGTCGTCCCGGACCGGCCGTCGAGGCCGAGCGCGAGGCCTTCGTCCAGCTCCGGGACGAGCGGCGGATCGACGACGAGACGCCGCGTACGTCGCTGCGGCGGCTGGACCTGGAGGGGGCGGCGGCCTACCGGGAGACGGACGACTCCGGAAGGGGCGGATCCCCGGGAGTGGGCGGTTCTTCCGGATCGGACGGTTCTCCGGGGGTGCCGGTGATCACGGCGGCCACCCGGGTGCCCGGCTCGAACGCCCCCTCCTCGGTCAGTGCGGTCAGCGCGAACAGCAGCTTGGCGACGTAGACGCGCTCCACGGGCAGTCCGTGCCGGTCCTCGAAGTCCAAGGCGAAGGCCTCCAGCTCCGGGGTGGAGCGGGCGTAGCCGCCGAAGGTGAAGCGCTCGTCCAGCGACCAGTTGCCGGACGGGCCGCCGAACGCCTCGCGCTGGAGCCGCTCCACGGCCGGTCCGAGGAAGCCGCCGCGCAGCACCGGGATGCCCAGGGCCCGCTGTCCGGGGTCCTGGCCGGCGGCGAGCCCGGCCAGGGTGCCGCCGGTCCCGCAGGCCACGGCCGCCACTTCGCCCTCGCCGGCGAGCTCGCGCCCCAGCGCCGTACAGCCCTGTGCGGCCAGGGCGTTGCTGCCGCCCTCCGGGATGACCTCCACGTCCCCGTACAGGCTCAGCAGCCCCTCCAGGACCTCGGGGGAGGCCTTCGCCCGGTACGTCGTGCGGTCCACGAAGTGCAGTCGCATGCCGTCGGCCCTGCACCGGGCGAGCGACCGGTTGAGCGGCCGGTGGGCCAGCTCGTCGCCGCGGACGACGCCGATGGTGGGAAACCCGAGCAGCCGCCCGGCCGCCGCCGTGGCCCGGAGGTGGTTGGAGTACGCGCCGCCGAACGTGAGCACGGTGCGTCCTGCGGCGGCCTCCAGGTTGAGGACGAGCTTGCGCCATTTGTTGCCCGGCAGGGCGGGATGGATCAGGTCGTCGCGCTTGAGGAGCAGCCGAACGCCCCGGCGCGCGAAGCGGTCGTCCCGCACCTCGTGCGACGGGGACGGCACTGAGGGCCGCAGGAGGGCGTCGAGGCGGGGCGGGCTGTTCACCCGCCCATTGTCGCCTTCCCGGAAACGTGCCTCTTCAGGGAGCGGCCGGCCAGAGGTCCGGGCCGAACACCTCGTAGTGGACGTCGGCCGGCCGGACCCCCGCCGCCAGCAGTCGGGTCCTGACGGCCCGCATGAAGGGGAGCGGGCCGCACAGATAGGCGTGTGTCCCCGGCCGCACGGTGATGCCGTCCAGGTCGACGAGGCCGGTGCGGTTCGCGGGGTGCCCGGCCTCCGGTGCCTCGTACCAGAAGTGCGCCTCGGCGTCCGGGAGCTTCTCCGTCAGCCGGACGTGGTCGGTGCGCAGGGCGTGGTCGGCCGGTGAGCGGTCGCCGTGCACGACGGTGACCGGGCCCCGGTGGCCCTCCTGCGCGAGGTACTCCAGCATCGACAGCATGGGGGTGCAGCCGATGCCCGCCGAGGCCAGGAGCAGGGGTGCGTCCAGGTGGTCGAGCACCAGGTCCCCGTAGGGGACGGAGACGCGCAGCAGGTCACCCGCGCGGGTGTGCTCGTGCAGGTGCCGGGAGACCTCGCCGTCGGGTGATCCCTGGCCGCGCACCTGCTTCACGGTGATCGACCGCAGCCGGGAGCCGGGGGCGCAGGAGAGGCTGTACTGGCGTATCTGGTGAGCCCCGTCCGGGAGTTCGACCTGTACGGAGACGTACTGGCCGGGCCGGAAGGCGGGCGGGGGCGTGTCGTCGTCGGCGGGGCGCAGCAGGAAGGTGGCGACGTCCTCGGTCTCCTCGACCCGGGCGGCCACCTCCCAGGTGTGCCACACATCGCCCGCCAGGACGCCCTGCTGCGCGTAGAGGCGCGCCTCCACGGCGATCAGCGAGCCCGCCATCAGCCAGTAGACCTCGTCCCAGGCGGCGGCGACCTCCGGGGTGACCGCGTCGCCCAGGATGTCGGCGATGGCAGAGAACAGATGGGTGTGCACCACCTCGTACTGCTCCGGGGTCACCCCGAGCGAGGCGTGCTTGTGGGCGATCCGGTCCAGCATCACGTCCGGCCGGGTGCCGGGCTGCTCCACCAGCTGCGTCGCGAAGGCGGCGATGGCGCCGGCGAGCGCCCGCCGCTGGTCGCCGGAGGCCTGGTTGCCCCGGTTGAACAGGTTCCGCAGCAGCTCGGGGTGGGCGGCGAAGAGCTTCTCGTAGAAGAGGTCGGCGATGTCCCCGATGGCCGCGCCGACGGCGGGGAGGGTGGCTCGGACAGTGGCGGTGGACCGGTCGGAGAGCATGACGGGGGCTCCTTATTGGTACGTGGGATGCGTATTTATGGGCGACGGTCGACGGGTGATGGCCGATGGGTGGCCCGTCGGTGCGCGCGGGGGGGATGGAGAGCAGACCGGCGAGGTGGCCGTGCAGCGATTCGGCGCGCTC